>JAZSGB010000023.1:0-19870 GCA_045532505.1 Acutalibacteraceae bacterium
ACTTACCCAAGATGAATATGAGCTTTTTGTAAAAAAATTCTACGAAAAGAAAACTCAGGCGCAAATTGCCGAGGAAATGGGTATATCTGTTTCTAACGTATCCACTAAAACAGCAAGGCTGAGAAGCAAAATTGAAAAGCTTGGTTTTTTCTGCTTTACTTTTATTGGCCAGGCTATCGTCAAAAACTTTTTTTAAAATTTTTCAAAAATTTTGTGACTTTTTACTTTCTCCCGTCATATTTAAATGAAGGGAGAAAAATTTTTTTACAAAAGGAGTTGTTTTTATGGAATTATCCCTGCAAGAAAAAATCAAGCTGATTGAATTTTTCGAGTTTTTGTTAAATGAAGAAATATCAAAGCCCCTGGGTGAAATGAACTCTGAGGCTGTTGATAATTATATCAATATACTTCTTCATTTAAAAAACAAAAATGCAGAACTCAGCTCCGAATATATTGATGAACAGGTCAGAAAAATACCTTTTGTTGATATTACTGATATTAGAGACATTCAACAAAAGAAGCGTAAGAAAATTAAAAAGAAGAAGATTTTGCTTATTGCCGCCATTATTGCAATTTTACTTGCTATTTTAGCCGTTTTTTCTACAGGGCACTATATCGAGAACATTCACAGATTTATGAAAGATACGTTCGGTACAGTACATGACGCACCTGTTGGTGAAAATATTCTTGTTGATGATAAGCTCTTTGTCAACAACGGAACACCAACTTTATATGCAAATATTGATGATTTCTGTAAAAAAGAGAAAATTGCTGTACTTGTTCCTGATAAACTACCGAACGGAATTGAATTTGTTAATATTCGCATATCACACTCAGATAAAACTATAATAGTTTATTACAACAAAGAGATTACATCATATGAAATATATCTTGATTCATCAATCCCACAAGCAATACTTGATATAGCAAACGAAACTGTTACTATAAACGGCTACACCTGTTATATTTGCAGGTTTGAAGATATAAATTCTATTCAAGTTTACTTTGAATATAACGGGAATTACTATAGCATAGGTGGTGCAAACGAGCTGATTCTTCTGGAGATAATTGAAAATTTGGAGGAATACAAATGAAAACAAACCGTTTTATAGCAATGCTTATGGCACTTGCAATTACAATAAGCCTTTTTGTAATACCTGCTTCTGCTACTGAAGCTGAAGAACCACATACACATATTGAGATTTATTTTGAAGATGAAACACTTTCAGAGGAATTTAAAGAAAAAGCAACAGCATATTTCCTTAATGGTGCAACAGATGAAAATGCAGCTACATACGGCTTGACCTGTACACTTTTTGGTCACAAACTTGAAACATCACAAACAACTGTAACTACACACAAGGCACGTGCAACATCGCCAAGATGCCTAAAGAACACATATGATTATTCTTCCTGCACAAGGTGTGATTATGAAACATCAACACTTGTTTCAAGCACATATATAGTTTGCTGCTAATAATAAAGACCTGACAGAATCTCCCTTCCTGTCAGGTCCTTATATTGAAAGGGGTAACACGACAAAAATCGTGTTACCCCTTTTTTAGGTATTATTAATTTAAAACAATATAGCTTTATTTACCTATATTACAGCTTCATTGCAACGTCCCAAGCGCCGCAAATAACTGTACGAAGGTTGCCAACCTTCTGTGCATCACCAATAACGTGAACATGCTTGCTCTTTTCAGCAATTGGTGCAGGCTTATAACCAACAGAAAGAATTACGCTGTCTGCAGGGATTGTTTCTGTTTTACCGTCTTTAGTCTGAACAGTAACGCCTGTAGCTGTGATTTCGGTTGTTTTTGTTTCAAGGTAAACAGGAACCATGTTTGTTTTAAAGAAGTCGCGAAGGAAGCTTGTGTTAGCAAGAGCAATACCCGGTGTTGTAATAAGGTCATCCTGCATTTCAACAATTGTAGGATTTTTGCCCTGGAGGTAAAGCTCATAAGCAATTTCACAGCCTGTAAGGCCACCACCGATAACGGTAACGTTCTGGCCAACCTCTTTATTGCCTAAAAGGAAATCAACTGCTTCAATTGCAGTATCTGCACCCTTAACAGGAATCTTATTTGCAACAGAGCCTGTAGCAACAATAACCTCATCTGCGCCAAGGGAAGCAATATCCTTAACCTCAGTGTTCATATGGATTGTAATTGCATCGTACTTCTGAACCTCACGGTTGTACCAAGCAATAAGGTCACGGTCCTTCTCTTTGTATGAAGGTGCTGCAGCAGCAATAAATACGCCACCGAGCTTATCGCTCTTTTCGTAAAGGTCAACCTTGTGGCCTCTTTGTGCGCAAACAATAGCTGCCTCCATACCACCGATACCACCACCGATGATAGCAACCTTCTTGCTCTTTTTAGCAGGAACAAGCTTATATTTTTTAGACTGCATTGTCTTTGGATTAAGTGCGCAACGTGAAAGCCCCATTGTATCTAAAAGGTCTTGTGTATTTGCATGACCCTTTGATGATGAGAAGTTAAAGCAACCTGCATGGCAGCAGATACAAGGCTTGATTTCCTCTACTCTGTCATTCATAAGCTTTGTAATCCACTCAGGGTCAACAAGGAACTGACGAGCAACGCCAACACCGTCGATTTTGCCATCAGCAACTGCCTGTGCACCAACATCAGGCTCCATACGGCCTGCACAAACAACAGGGATATCTACAAATTTCTTAATGTGTGCAACATCATCAAGGTTACAGTTTTGTGGCATATACATTGGTGGATGTGCCCAGTACCAAGAGTCATATGTACCGTTATCTGCATTAAGCATATCGTAGCCTGCATCCTGAAGGTACTTTGCAGCCTTTTCTGACTCAGGCATTGCACGGCCGATTTCTGTATATTCTTCACCGGGCATTGCACCGTAGCAGAAATCCTTCATTTTTGACTCTACAGAGTAACGAAGAGATACAGGGAACTTTTCGCCACAAGATGCTTTGATTGCCTTAACAACCTCAACTGCAAAACGGTATCTGTTCTCAAAGCTTCCACCGTAATCGTCTGTACGCTTGTTAAAATACTCAATTGCAAACTGGTCAAGAAGGTAACCCTCGTGAACAGCGTGTACTTCAACACCGTCAACGCCTGCATCCATACAAAGCTTTGCTGTTTTTGCAAATGCTTCAATAATTTCGTGAATCTGTTCAACTGTCATTTCAGGGCAGATAATATCGTGCGCCCAGCGAGATGGCTGTGGGCTTGGTGAAGCAAGCTCGTGTGATGTATCAAGAATAGGCTTGATAAGTGCACGAGTAAATTTATTTCTGTGAAGAGGTGCTCCAAGCTCTGTAATAGCCCAGCTTCTGCCCATACCTGCAGTAAGCTGAACAAAAAGCTTTGCGCCTGTTTTATGAATTTCATCCATAAACTCTTTAAGCTCTTCAAACATCTTAGGATTTTGCCAGAGCCACTTACCCCAGAAGGTATCTCTCAAAGGAGCAATACCCGGAATAATAAGACCAACATTGTTGTTAGCTCTTTCAAGGAAAAGCTTTGCAGCCTCTTTATCGAAATGGCAGCCACCTAATTCGAACCAGCCAAACAATGATGTACCACCCATTGGACACATAACGATTCTGTTTTTAATTTCAACCTCGCCAATTTTCCAAGGGGTAAATAATGCCTCATATTTCTGATCCATTAATAAACACATCCTTACAAAATAATAAACAAAAATGTTCACATATTATAATATTAAAATATGTGAACATTGTCAAGTTAAATTATTATCAAAGTATTAAGTTAAGACTTTTTAAAAGCAACCCACTTTTTAGATACGGCAATACATATAAATGCGCCTGCAAAAGCTACTATACTCCACAAAAGAATTGTTTTATTCCAACCAAAGGAATCGGTGAATACGGCAATGCCGTATGTAGATATAGCTGCGCCCACATATGTACATGAATTTATAAGCCCCGATATAAACGAAACCTTGCCGAATTTTGCAAAGTGTGCAGGAATCATACACACAAGTATAAGGTTTACGCCGTGCATAGAGCCAACCAAAAGCGCAAGGGAAGCAAGTGATAGAACAACACTGTTTGAGCCTAAAAGCAACAACAAAACTGCAGAAACAGCACCAACACCAAAGGTTACACCTGCACAAACAAGCTCGTTCTTAATAAGCTTTCTGTTAACAAACGAAACAAATGTAAATGAAAGTAAGCTGAATATTGGCAAAATAACGCCTGTAAGTATAGAAATTGAACTATCTAATTTAAAAATTTCGGAAATATATGTAGGGGTCCAGTTTGTAACACCATCTCGCAAAGAGCCTTGAAGCATTATGCAGACCATAATTAAACTAAGCAAAGCAACCGATGCTTTATCAAATTTTGCAACCGAGCTTTCTGCTACCTCCGTGCTTTTCACCTGTTCCTTTGCATTGCTTACGCCCGTTAAGCAAGCCTTGATAGGCTTATAGTTATCGTACGTAAGCTTCCAAACAAAAGCCATTACGGCTGCAATTACACCACAAAGAACAAACACGATTTTAACATCAAAGGCTTTAATTATGAACGGTGCAACAAGGTAAACCGAAACTGTACCCAAAGAGCTACCCCAGCTAACCTTAACACAAGCCTTTTTATAGTCCTCATCATTAAGAAGATTTGAAAGTATTTTTACAAGTGGTGGCCACATAAGCGCCTGGGCAAAGCCGTTTACTGCCCAAAAAATCACAAGCATTTCGCCATTACCTACGGTACCTACACACAAGTTCATCAGTGAGGTAATAATAAAGCCTGTAAATATAATATTTTGTGGTTTAAACTTATCGCCCAGGTAACCACTTACAAGCTGACCTGCACCGTAAGTTATTGAGCAAGCTGTTAACGCTAACGCTGCAACTGCCTTGGGTGCATAGCCACTGCTTATTATTTCAACAAGCACAGTACCCAAATTAACTCTTGATATATAGCTTACAAAATAAACTACAGCGCACAGCACTACAAGAAAATTAACATTTTTCTTATCAGAAAGCTTTGTCATATTCATTCTCCTTGAACATTTTAAAAACTTTAGTTATAATATCACACATAATGTAAAATGTAAATTATAAGGTGAGATTTTTTTGAAACTTTCCGTTTGCTGTTTAAATTCTAAATATATACACGCCTCCCTTGCCCCCTGGTGCTTATTTACAAGCTTAAAAACCACCTATCCCGAAATTGAGGCTACCGTTATAGAATCAACAATTAATAACGACGTTACTGCAATTGCAAAAGCAATAATTGAAAGTGGTTGTGATACTGCATCCTTTTCGTGCTACATTTGGAACATTGAAAAAACACTTGAGGTTTGTAAAATTGTAAAGGAGCAGACAAAGGCAACAATTATACTTGGTGGACCTGAGGTTTCTTACAATGCAAAAGAGGTTTTACATACACACTCTTACGTTGATTTTGTACTTTGTGGCGAGGGTGAAGAAACATACCCACAGCTTATAAATGCCCTTGCAAATGAGTTAAATTACAAAGATATTGACGGCTTATGCTACAGGCTGCAAGGAGATATTTTACTAAATCCCGAAAGGTTCTGTACAGGTACGCCTATAAACCCATACTGTGATAGTTTTTTTGATAACTTAAAAGGAAGAATAGCGTACATAGAGGCAAGCAGAGGCTGTCCTTACAGATGTGCATTTTGCCTTTCGGGTAGATGCTCTACACTACGATATTTTGACCTTGAGCAGACAAAGAAAAAAATTATAGCATTAGCAAACAGTGGTACAAAAACCATAAAATTTGTAGACAGAACCTTTAATGCTAACTCACAACGATCAAACGAAATACTTTTGTTTATTTTAGAAAATTACGGAACAAGGATCCCCAAAAGCGTTTGCTTCCATTTCGAAATTGCAGGCGATATTTTAACGGAAGAAACCTTACTAATACTTGAAAAAGCACCTAATAACCTTTTTCAGTTAGAAATCGGTATGCAAAGCTTTAACGAGCAAGCATTATCTGCAATTAACAGAAAAACAAATTCTGCTAAGCTTATTGAAAACATAAAGCGTCTTGTATCCTTTGGTAATATGCACATACACATTGACCTTATCGCAGGGCTGCCTCACGAGGATATTAATAGCTTTGAAAAGAGCTTTGATATTGGTTACAGCCTTGGGGCTAATATGCTGCAAATGGGCTTTTTAAAGCTTTTACACGGCGCAGATATGAGAGAGCTGCCGAATAAGTACCCTTGCGAATTTACACAAGCACCACCATATGAGGTTACAAAAACACCGTGGCTTACGGAAAATGAGCTTGCTCAATTACACAACTGCGAAGATGCTTTAGACAGGCTTTATAACAGTGGTAGATTTTTATTCACATTGGATTACCTTATAAACCAATGTGGATATACACCCTTTAAGCTTTTCTTTGAATTTGGAAATGCTGTACAGGTCAGTAACATAGGGCTTTCGGAATACACCGAAAAAATATACGATTATTTTAAAAGCAAGGTAGATACAGAGCTTTTACGAGAGGCTTTAATTTGTGATTTGCTTTCCTGCTCCTCTGCTCTGCAAATACCCGAATTTTTAAAAAGGAAGGACAGCCTTTACAAGCAGGTTAAAAAGCACTTTACAGACGGCACAACAGAAAAAATTAAAATTGCAATTCTATATAAATCAAATAAAATTTTTGTTGTAAACCAAAGCAAGCCTAAAGGCTTTGGTGGCAGGTATAAATACTGTTTTTACAGCTTGAATGATTTTACACAAGAATAAATAATAAAATTCACCTTGTTGATAAAACTATAAGTAAATTATCAACGAGGTGTTTTTATGTCAATTAATGCAATTGTAGGCCAAAGTGGTGGACCTACTGCCGTTATAAATGCAAGCCTTGCAGGAGTTTTTGAGGCTGCTAAAAACCGAGGAGCTACAACTATTTACGGCATGGCAAACGGTATTGCAGGTCTGCTTGAAGAAAAGATAATAAATCTTTCCGGCATTCTTAATACAAGTATGGAAATTGAGCTGCTTAAACGTACACCCTCATCCTTTTTAGGCTCCTGCAGATACAAGCTGCCCCACTTTGCAGAAACCACCGAGCCTTATGAAAAGATATTTAAGCTACTTAACACGCTTGATATAAAATACTTTTTTTACATTGGTGGTAATGACAGTATGGACACCATAATGAAGCTGTCGGACTACGCAAAAGAAATAGGCTCTGATATTGCTTTTATGGGTGTACCTAAAACTATTGACAATGATTTAATGCTTACAGACCACACCCCCGGCTTTGGCTCTGCTGCAAAATATATAGCTGCAACAGTTAAGGAGCTTGTAAGAGATGCCACCGTATACGGCACACCGTATGTAACAATAGTTGAAATAATGGGGCGAAATGCCGGCTGGCTTACTGCGGCTGCATCACTTGCAAAAAGCGAGGATTGCGAGGGTGTAGATATGCTTTGCTTACCTGAGGTACCCTTTGATATTGACTCATTTTTAAAAAAGGTTGATACAAAGCAAAAAGAGAAAAAATCTGTTGTTATAGCAGTATCAGAAGGAATAAAGCTGACCGACGGCAGATATGTTTGTGAGCTATCAAACGATGCTACCTTTATTGATGCATTCGGCCACAGAAACCTGACAGGCACAGCACGGTATTTAGCAAACCTTACAGCACAAAATATAGATACAAAGGTACGCTCCATAGAGCTTTCTATATTACAAAGGTGTGCGGGTCATTTAACAAGCAGAACAGATATAACAGAAAGCTACCAGGTTGGTGGCGCTGCTGTCAGGGCTGCCTTTAATGGCCACACAGGTGAAATGGTTGCTTTAAAAAGAATATCTAATGACCCGTACCAATGCACAACAGAGCTACGAAATGTGCACGATGTAGCAAACTTAGAAAAAAAGTTGCCTATTGATTGGTTAAATAAAAACAAAACCAATGTTACAGAGGAATTTCACAGATACGCAAGACCACTTATTCAAGCTGAGCTGACCCCTATATTTATAAACGGATTACAAAGGCATATAAAATTATAAAAATACCCTGTGTTCGCTCATCAACGAATACAGGGTATATAATTTAATTTATGTTTAATGCTTTGGCAATTTCAGGGTCGATTTCATCGGACACCTTACCTATTTCTACCCACATTGCCTGAGCTTTTGCTTTCCAGGTGTCAAAGCCCTCGTAGCTTTCGGGGTATTGCTCATAAAGCTTTGTAACAGCGCCACTTTGCGAAAGTGCTTTAACAAGGCTTTTAATTGTAGAAGGTCTGATTTTTTTAGTGGCAACACCTTTTATAATACCACCAACTATGTGTGCTATATCTGCTACACCTAAATTCAAGCCGTCATCTATACCACCAAGTATTTTTTCGCTGAATAAAATACCGTTATTAAACAGGTATTCTGCCTCATCGTAGCTTATGGTTACAACGCCCCTTAAAAGTGCACGCATAGAGTCAAACTCTTTGCCCTGCCCTCTCATATAGCGAGTGTTTATGCTCCACATATTTTCTTTTGTAAGTGGTTTACCCTCTTTTAAAAGTCTACCTATAACCTCTGCTGCAATCTCGCCGTGCTCAAGGGATGAGGTACAGCCCTCACCACAGGTTGGCTTTGTTAAAAAGGCTGTATCACCCATAGCAATAAAGCCATCATCAACTGTTGAAAACAAGCTTCTGTGGTAAGGTGTCATACCCTTTTCGGTTTTTAAAAGAGTGTATTCGGGCACACCTGCATTTTTGCTGAAATGCCTTTTAAAAACCTCTTCAGCATAGTCATATGAATAAAATGCACCTATACCCATAAGTCCGTCGTATCCCTCACCTGCAGGGGCAAACCAAGATTTGTACTGCATAAAAAAGCCGTTAAGGTCTGTTGGGTTTATCGCTTTATCGTTATATGTAACATAGTAAAGAACAACATAGAGAATGTCCTTGGGAGTAAGCTTAAAATTCTCAACAATCGAGGTATCGGGAAGCTTTGTTCTTGCTACAGATGGAATACCCGAGCAATCAGCAACAAGCTTTGCATAAACGGCGCTTTCCCCCTCCGCTGTTTTATACCTTGCGCCGATAATTTTATTGTTTTCAAAAATAAAATCAACAAAAGGAGCACCGTATAAAAATTGTGCGCCTGATGATTGCGCCTGCTGTGCCATAAACATAATATAATCGTGCTTATGCATACCTATAACAGGTGAATATGCACCGGGAATTTTAGTTTTTGCATACGGCGAAACCATATTTGAGCGTTCAAAACGAAACTCACGAATAGGATTATCTTCACCGGGAATTTCAAGGCCATACTGCTCCATTTCACCCTCGCCCATATGGAATATATCATACGAACGGGAAACATCTGTAGCAGCTTCTTTTTCAACAACAAGTACCTTTGCACCCTGCTCTGCCATTTTTTTAGCAAACCAACAGCCTGTAGTTGAAGCACCAATAATTAAAATATCATAATTTTCCATTGTAACACTCCCCTTTGCCTTGTTTTTTCTTTATTATATACCACACAAAATAAAAGAGCAACTATCAATTGTGTAGTGAATGATGAAAAAAAGATATTTTTGCCGTTTTCGCGGATGACTTCGAACTCTCACATATAAATCCAGATCATCCACGAAGCGGATACCTTTACTTCTTCACTATTCACTATTACTTATTACCTAATCGACAAGTTTCGAAAGAGAAGAGTGAAAAGTGAAGAGGTAATAGTGAAAAAGTAAAATCGACAAGCTTCTGTCGAAACTTGTCGATTTTTGGCAGGGGCAGAAGGACTCGAACCCTCAAGGACGGTTTTGGAGACCGGAATGTTACCATTACATTATGCCCCTATTTTAACTTAAAATAAATGGTGGACCATCAGGGACTCGAACCCCGGACCAACCGGTTATGAGCCGGTTGCTCTAACCAACTGAGCTAATGGTCCATACGCAACAAAAAGAATTATATTAAATTACTACACGTTTGTCAAGTGTTTTTCGAAAATATAATCTCTTAAAATTTATATTTTTATTATTGTATAGAATTCTTTTTATTGATAAATACTATATAAAAAATCGGAGGTATTTATGCATCCACTTTGGGAAAATGTATCTGAAAGAGTATATTTTAACACACTTGACAAAGACCTTAAAACAGATGTTTTAATTATCGGTGGTGGAATTGTCGGCATACTTTGTGCTTACGAACTACAAAACAAAGGAATTGATTATGCTCTTATTGACGCTAAATACATTTGCAGCGGAATAACAAATAATACAACTGCAAAAATAACACTTCAGCACGGTTTAATATATGACAAAATAATAAAGAAATACGGTATAGAAAAAGCCAAAATGTATTTAGAGGCAAATAACCGAGCTGTAAAAAAATATGTTGAGCTATGTAAAAAAATTGAATGTGATTTCGAAATTAAGGATTCCTATGTATATTCACTTGATGACATCAAGAAAATTGAAAATGAAATAAATGCTTTACAAAAGCTAAATTTTGAAGCACATTTTGAAGAAAGACTAAATATTCCACTATCTGTAGCAGGTGCAATCAAGATAAAAAATCAGGCTCAATTCAACCCTTTAAAATTTATTTATGCAATTGCAAAAGACTTAAATATTTTTGAAAACACAAAGGTTAATAGAGTTGAAAATAATACAGCATACACAGATAAACACAAAATAAAAGCAAATAAGATTATTATTGCAACTCATTTCCCCTTTTTAAACAAATATGGTGGATACTTCTTCAAAATGTACCAGCACCGTTCCTATGTAATTGCACTTGATAACGCTTCGGCTGTAAAAGGAATGTATGTTGACGAGGCGCAAAAGGGTATGTCCTTTAGAAATTACAAAAATCTTTTATTAATTGGCGGGGGCGACCACCGAACAGGCAAAAAAGGTGGTGCTTGGAACGAGCTTCGCAGCTTTGCACAAAAAGAATATCCGAACGCTAATGAAAAATATTTTTGGGCAACACAGGATTGTATGACGCTGGATAGTATTCCGTATATAGGCCAATATTCACCTAAAACACCTAATTTGTTTGTTGCTACCGGCTTTAACAAATGGGGAATAACATCATCAATGGTATCAGCAAATATTTTAACAGACTTAGTCCGGGAAAAGAAAAATGATTTTTCACCTGTTTTCTCACCTTCGCGCACAATGCTTCATCCTCAATTGATATTGAACGCAGGTGAAACAATTTTAGACTATATTTATCCAACAACAAAAAGATGCCCTCACTTAGGCTGTGCGCTAAAATGGAACAAATATGAACACACTTGGGACTGCCCCTGCCACGGCTCAAGATTTACAAAAAACGGACAACTTATAGATAACCCGGCTACAGATGATTTGCATAAGTAATATAAACAGGGAACAATATTTATATACGATATGGAGGAAAATACTATGAATGAATTAAACGGATTTAAAATCACAAAACGAGACAGAGTTCTAAGAGCCTGGCAAGTTTCAACAGGACTTGTGCGTGAATATCAAGAATATGCACGAGAAATTGAACCCGAAGACAAAGAGCTTGCGAAAATGTTTGCACAGTTTTCGGAAAATGAAGCACACACTTCTGCTATGCTTCTCAAAATCTTACAAAACATCGAAAATGCATAGCAATATATTTGACACTACTCACCTGCCTTGGTATAATAAAGCTGAAATTTAAAGTAGGTGATTTCATGTCTTCAAAAGTATATTTTTCAAAAGAAATTACGCCTGAAAAGGTGCTTGAGCTTTACAATCTGCTTGGTGTTACATTGCCGGGTAAGGTAGCCGTTAAGGTGCACTCAGGCGAAAAAGGCAACCAAAACTTTTTGAAGCCTGATTTTTGGAAGCCTGTTATTGAACACGTTAACGGAACGGTTGTTGAATGTAACACGGCCTACGAGGGAGCAAGAAACACAACAGAAAGACACGTTCAGCTTATGAATGACCACGGCTGGACAGATTATTACGATGTAGATATCCTTGATGCCCAAGGTCCCGATTTAGTTCTTGATATTGCAAAGGGCAAAAAAATCAAGAAAAACTTTGTTGGTAAAAGAATTACAAATTACGACTCTATGCTTGTACTCTCACACTTTAAAGGGCACCCTATGGGTGGATACGGTGGAGCAATTAAACAGCTTTCAATTGGTGTTGCCTCATCCTACGGTAAGGGCTATATACACGGTGTTGGCAATCCTGATAATTTTTGGACCTCTGACCACGACGAGTTTTTAGAATCAATGGCAGAGGCAGCAAGCTCTGTAGTAGATTACTTTAAGGGCAACATTCTTTATATAAACGTTATGAAAAATATGAGTGTTGACTGCGACTGCTGTGCAAAAGCCGAGGACCCATGTATTGCTGATATAGGCATACTTGCTTCTACCGACCCTATAGCAATTGACCAGGCTTGTATTGACTTAGTATACGCTTGCTCAGACCCGGGCAAGCCACACCTTATTGAGCGTATAGAAAGCAGAAACGGTATACACACTATAGAAACAGCTGCAAAGCTCGGATATGGCGAAAGAGAATATGAATTGATTGAGGTATGATTAAACCCTCCAAACCATGAAGGTTTGGAGGGTTTTTAGTTTTATTCCGTAACATCGGCTTGCATTAAATGTCTGTTTTTAACAACAATAATAACCCTATATGCACAAGTAAATATTTCTGTTATACAAGTAGCAATACATATCTTTTCAGGTGATATACCCCATATGAAATAAATAACAGCAATCATAGAAAGCTGTAAAATTGCACCACAGATTACAGAACGATTAGCATGCTTCGCTAGGCCCATTGGTGTAAGCATAGGGAAGCCGAATATGGTAGCCGGATACGAGAAAAAAACTACAGGAGCAAGTAATCTTAAATAATCACCAGCTTGGTAGTATTCTTCGCCGAAAACAAAAGCACAAAGAGGGTTGGCAATAATCATTACCACGCTACAGCCAACCAACAACACAGGCATACCGAGTAAAAGCAGTTTTTTCACCAGACTAAAATTACGGTGCTTAACCATATGTGGATATAAGCTGTCTGTTACAGGTGTTATTGCCTGTTTAGCTACAGAAATACCCTTTTCAGCTGTTGAGTAATAGCCGACAAGTGCTGAGCTTGAGCCCAAAGCAAAGCCGAGAATCAACGTATTTGTAGCCGTATAAACTGCCGAAGCAACACGAGATAGGAAATAGTATGCAGAGCGTTTTAACGTTTTGAAAACATCACCTGGTGTAACCTTAACAAATCCATAACCCATCTTGCGAACGTGCAAAAGAACAAAAATCACAGCACCAAGATTACCGACACCTGTGAAAATCGGCACAAGATAATATTGAGAAGCCTCTTTTAAGAAAATGAATATCATAACCGTACTGAACATTTTTATAAGAACACTTCGTACAGTTATTACCTTCATATTTTCTATCCCTCTGTAGAGGAAATCGGGTATGAAAGCGAATATGGCATATGCTATAAAGTAAAGATAGAACAATAACGGGTCTTCTTGAAATCTATCTACAAACGTACACAATATAATCATTACCACAGCGCAAACAAAAACTAAAATCGTCTTGCACCACATAACGGAAGTAAATATTTTGGAAACAATTTTGTTATTCTCTCGGCTTTTAGCAATATCCTCTGTAGCAGAAAGAAGAAAACCGAATTCCAACACCAATTGAACATACGTCATAACAGAGGTAGCAAAACCTATGTTACCAAAAATTTCGGGCCCTAAAACTCTTGTTTGGTATGGAAATGTTATAAAATTGAAAAGGTAATTCGAAAATGTAAGCAAAAACAGAAAAACAGTGTTTGAAGCAAATTTTCCGTTTTTGGACGAAAGTTTATCTTTGATACTCATTAATATATTTCCTCGTGTTATTTCTCGAAAGAACATTTGTCAGGAAGAATAGCATCCAGACAATCTATAATAAAATCACGTTCTTTTTCAAAATCAACACCAACATCATCATCGCTCAAGCAAACCATTGGTGTACTTTGATTTTTGATTGTTTTTTCTATTGTCTTATCATCCTTACCGATAACAAAGAAAACACCTCTGCCCGGTTTGCCCGGGGTAAAATTACCGGAAGCAAATTGCCAATAACGTATCAGCCACTGGTTTATATCTTCGTTTGTTCTTGCCTTGTTCTTGCAAGTAATTATAAGCCTTTCTTCACACTTTTCCCATAAATCAACATAAGTTGATTTCAAAAAGGCATTTGGCAGGTGTGGATCAACAAAACCTGTAAAATGCGTAAAAGCCAGTGTGTATAGGTTCATAAAAAGACCTTTTTTGTACTTCAAATTAAACCATTTACCAGGATTTGAATAAATAACCTGACGCTTATTAAAGTTATTGTTCAAACAAGTCAAATCGTTTGCTACCATTTGACTGATGCCGTCCCACCTGTTGAATTGCAAAACATTCTGAATAGCGCAATCAACGGGTAAGCCATTTTCAAAAAAGAAGGTTGAGTCAAGAGGTTTTATAAAAAACGTATCATCATTTGCATATATAAATTTTTCTGACAAACCTTCAATCCTATGGAAATTCATTTCAATAGGGTTAACACTAAACGTTGGAAGGTACTCGTGAGGTATATAATCAGTATGCTTCACAATATTTAATTTAGGGTGTTCAGTATTAAGCCACTCAGGAAGGTGCCCCCACGTGACAAAATGTATTTTTCTTACCCACGGCAAAAATTTTTCAACGCCCCTGAACCAATACTGCAGATTCTCCCAATCTCTGTATCTGTTAATTCTTTGGTCACCCTGACCATTAAACAAAACACGATTTTTTTCTTCATTCCATGCAGGGTCAGAGCCATCCACCCATGGTATAACAATATCAATATCCTTATCCATATTAACTTACTCCATTTTAGTATCTATTTTTGCATTTTTTAGCAAATAAACCATATAACCTAAACACAACCAGAACATTGGACTTAATGCACAGAATGTATATACCATCAAAGACAAAAACATCGCACCAGCGGCAAGACCAACAACTATAGCTGTCATTATAGCGATATCTTTCTTATTTTCTTGCGGAACATACTTAAGCTTTTTAAATATTAATACAAGTATCAAAATAACAAGTATAGAACAAATCAAAAATCCAATAACGCCTTGAGAAGCTAAAACATTAAGTGCTTCATTATGAAAGTTACTGAACAAATTAACCCCATTATTCACAATATATGTTTCCGGCATATGCTCCAAAGCATATAATCTTATACCATTGTATGAATAGCCAAAAATCGGATTTACAACAAACATTTCAGCACCACTTTTCCATATATCAAAACGTCTGTTTGAAATGTCCTGTGATAAATCGTAATCTCTGTCAATTGTTTGAAAATCTGAGGTGTTGTCGTTAGCTGATAGCGTCTCTTCCTCAACGTCATTTTCAAAAGATACTTCGGAATTTTGTTCACTTTGCGAAACGGAGGTAGTATCGTCAACATATTCATCACGAGAAACAGATGTCGTATCATCAACATGTTCACCGGATGCTTCTGTAGTAGGCTCCAAATAAGTTTGCGTTGTATTTTCAACAGGCGCCTCTGTTGAATTTTCCACAAAATTTTCAGTAACAACCTCGTTAAGTGATGAAACATAGGAATTATATGCTTTTTTGGTTGCTAATGGACTCAATGCTAAAGTTACTGAAATCAATAAACCAATAAATATATTTCTCACTAAAACTTTAGAATTTGAAATCGGATTAACAATAACCCAAACAACACAACCTGCAATAAGCGCAAAGAAAACACTAACCATAGCCGTACGCGAATCAGAAAAAACAATGTACAAAAACATTGGTAAAATCGATACGACAAGAACAGATTTATATAATTTGTTTTTCGCATTAAGAACTAAATAAATCACAAGCAAAATAGCAAGAAGCATCATTAATGCACCTCGGTTAGGATCAAGAAAAATCCCCCACAAACGCCCCCATCTAAAGCCGACAACAACTTCATATCCGCCAAGACCGAAATAATCAACTGTTGAGTAACCTTTAGCAAACATCACAACACTAATAACACTTCCAAGAGCAGCATATATCACATAAACCAAAGAAATAATAGTAAAATCTTTTTTCACTTTTCCAGGTTCTTTTTTTGTTGGATAAACATAAAACAAAAGTAAATATACAGCTAAATACACAGCAAGAATAACATTATCCTTTAAACCATATGATATATTTAAAACTGTCGACAAACAATGACTAACAATAAAAAGTATTGAAAGAATAATGCCCGGCATATTAATATATCTTTTAAATATTATTGCACGCCACAAAACTGCAAAAACACACATCAACAGTGCGGGCCACATAAAAAAAGAAACTATCTTATGACCATAAAAATAACTATTGAAACCAAACATGGCATAAACAAGGAACAGAATTTTAGCCACTAATTCAAAACCATCTTGAATTTTATCGTTATCAAGAAATTTTTTTATTGTATTAATCATTATTCAACCTCCTGTTTGCAAAAATCAGTATTTATTCATACCAGTAGTCTATAATTTCTTTTTGAGTTGCATTTAAAAAACCAAGGTCATAACCCTGTTTTTGAAGTTTATCAGAAGTTAGACATCTAGGCATTTCGACAGCTTCTACAATAGCATCAGCCCAAGCCTCATCAGAAAACTCCAACGATATAAAAATAACATTATCGTTAATTTTAGTTTCATTTGACATTTTATCGGAAAAAACGCATGGTACGCCTGATGCCTGAGCCTCAATTGCAACTACAGACAATCCCTCAAAAAAGGATGTCATAACAAAAACATCCGTTGCTTGTAAAAGTTCATTCACATCGTTTCTCTTACCGAGAAATCTTATACTATCAAAAGTGCCCATTTTTTTAGAGTCAGCAATCAGCTTTTCCTTCTCTTCTCCATCGCCGACAACTAAAAGTACGGATTTTGGATTTTTCTTAATAAGCTGATAAAAAACTTTATTCAAAAAATGCACATTCTTCTGATAGGTTAAACGTCCCACAAAACAAACCACTAATGTATCATTATCTATGCCAAGTTCTTTGCGTTTGGCAACTCGAACAGATCCATTAAATTTGTACTTTCTACAATTAACTGCATTGGGTATTACGGGAACTTCGGGCGAATCAAACATATACTCGGCTGCAACCCTCGAACATGCATAACGCTTCTTCGCAATTAACTTCAAAAAAGGTTTACACAATTTATGTAAACGCATTTTCTCTGTACTGCCGTTATGACTGTGAACGATTATCTCCCTGCCCATAAGCCATGGAACAATCATAGAAAATACAGCGCCTGCATCAAGAATATTAAAATACACCTTTTTATATTCGGGATGATTTTTTAAAACCCTATAAAATCCTAACCAATGCGATAATAATTTTTTCCCTTTTGCAGGAATGAAATGAATTTTTGAACCTTTAGCTGTAACCTCATCCGAGTAACACATTTGAGGAAAATCTACAATAAAATCAAAAATAGCCTTTTCGGGATTTAACAAAGAAAACTGATTCATTACATATGACTCAATTCCTCCGGGATTTGCTGTCATTCCGTAAACAAGAATTCTGTTCATATATATTCCTCTATTTTCTGATTAAATAAATTACTTTGCCTACTAAAACCATTAAAACGCTCAAATTATTCTCGATAAATAATTTTAAAACCTTATGAGCAACATTGCTTGTACGGCAACGTGGCAAAAGAAGCGAGTATATTTCACGTGAAGTGTTTTCATCTACCCACTTTTTCATATCAGAAAAGCTCATTTCAGACAATGGATTGTGATTTCTTGAAAGAGCAGAAAAAGTGTACCTAAGTAATCTGTTACCCAAAACATTATAAACAGCAGGTTCAAGGTATCCCATCGACTCACAATAACGATACATTGACTCTATTCTTCTGTAGCTTAACGCAAAATAGTCTTTTGTAAAGCGATGAGTAATACTTGAATTCACCCTTTTGAAGTAATGATAGCCGGCATATTCAAGCACAGAAATATTTTTCATACTTTTAGCAAACTCAAGGTTAAAGAAATAATCCTCATAAAAAAGAGCTTTTTCAAATTTAATATTATTTTCTTTGATAATATCTGCTCGATAAAAAGAATTCCATTGATAACCAAAAAGAGAATTCTCTTCAAGCTCAAGCACAGTTTTTACAATATCGTTTCCTTCTGTCAAAAACGCCTGTGGAGAAACAATAGGCACAGTTTTAACAAGTTTATCACTATCATCGAAATGCTCTTCAATAAGACCCCACACAACCTGGTCGGGATTATTTTTGTTTATTTCATCAATCACTCTTTGATAAAGGTCAGGCTCGATAGTATCATCGGCATCAACAAAAGTAATAAATTCACCCTTGGCTTCTTTGATAGCAAGGTTTCTTGCCTCACCTGCACCAACGTTAACAGGTGAATCAATAACGATTATTCTGCTATCTTCAGCAGCAAGCTCTTTGAGAACAGAAAGGCTGTCATCTGTTGAGCAATCGTTAACACAAATAATTTCTATATTTTCATAAGTTTGTTCAACAATGCTATTCACAGCAGCTTTTACATACTGCTGTGAATTATAAACAGGCATTATTACACTAACAAGTGGATTTTTCATATTGTTACCTCGTTGCTTTCAACTTGGCGAAGGTCTTAACATAATTACGCTTGATGTAGGTTATAACCTTACTTTCGATGTATATAAGGCTTTGGGAATTAAGTCTGTAAGGAATGAGCATAACCTTCATATACAATGAATTTGGCTTTGTGCCGTTAAGGCTATTTTTAACATTTGGGTTTTTGAGCATATCTTTAATGATTGCTCTTTTTTCTTTGCCGGAAAGCTGACAGTCAGGGTTGGTTATGTTTTCAACACAACCGATAAATCTTTCTATATACCTACGGGCAAGGAATTCTTTAGAATTTGCATCATCTATGCCCCAATATTTATAAAGACCTTGGAGCCATTCGTTTTCTTCCTCACGCTTTTCGTACATATCAGGTCGATACTTTGCAGTTTCGCTCTCTGCTCTTGCACGCATAAAGTGGTAGTATTTATTCTGTGAAACTACTACCCTCTCAACATCCTTAATAACACTAAGGTTAAACGGAAAATCATCCCAAAATACATTTGGGAAAAGAAGTCCGTTATCGAGGATATATGATGATAAATAGAGCTTATTCCAAGGTGTATACAAAAGATTTTGGTCGAAAAGACGGTATGCATTTTTTCTGAAATCCTCTTGTGAAGCAAAAACCTCATCAGGCTGGAATTGCTCTTGTGAAACGAACTCAGTATCTGTATAGTAGGTATCTATATAATAGCCTGTTACAACATACTGAGCATTATTTTTTTCTGCAAGGTTATACATATCCTCAAGCATATCAGGCTCTGCCCAATCGTCTGAATCCATAAAATACATATACTTACCCTTTGCAAGTGGAATTGCCGCATTCCTTGCAGAGGGAGCACCACCGTTTTCTTTGTGAATAACGGTTATGCGAGAATCCTTTTGAGCATATTCATCACAAATAATGCCACTTCTGTCTTTAGTGCCATCATCAACAATAAGAAACTCAAACTCTTTAAGTGTTTGGGAAAGAATACTCTCGATTGCTTTGCCAACAAATTTTTCAACGCCATAAACAGGCATAATTACAGAAACTTTAATATTATCCATAATACCTCAATAATCCCCTATTATTGACCGAATACCTCACTAACCTTAATCAGTGCTGATTCGATTACCTTATCCATATCATAATACTTGTACTCGGCAAGTCTGCCACCAAATATTACTTTTTCTTCTTTATCTGCAAGG
>JAZSGB010000024.1:0-5607 GCA_045532505.1 Acutalibacteraceae bacterium
ACTCTGGAAATCTCTTACAATCATAGGGAAAGGGTGAGGGCCCATAACAGAGCCGATAACATAGAGTGTATCCTCTGTGCGCTTTGCCCACTCGCCCATAGCCTCGTTTACGGCATCCTTAAGGGTCATTGTACCGCTTTCAACAGCGTTTACCTTTGCGCCTAAAAGCTCCATTCTATAAACATTAAGCGCCTGGCGGATTGTATCCTCTTTACCCATAAAAATTTCACACTCAAGGCCTAAAAGAGCTGCTGCAGTTGCAGTTGCAACGCCGTGCTGACCTGCACCTGTTTCTGCAATAATTCTTGTTTTGCCCATTTTCTTTGCTAAAAGAGCCTGACCTAAAACGTTGTTTATTTTGTGAGAGCCTGTATGATTTAAATCCTCTCTCTTGAAATAAATCTTAGCTCCGCCTAAGTCCTTTGTCATCTTCTCAGCATAGTAGAGAAGAGAGGGTCTGCCTGCATATTCTTTTAACAATGTGTTTAATTCGTCATTAAAAGCCTTGTCGTTTTTGTAAAATTCATAGGCTTCTTCAAGCTTGTGAATTTCGTCCATAAGAATTTCGGGGATATACTGTCCGCCGTGAATTCCGTATCTGCCTTTAGACATATAAATTCCTCCTTGTTTTTGCTTTGTCGGGGAAAATTAAAAAGCCCCCGACAATAACATTTGCTATTGTCAAGGACGATAAAATCATAATTACCGCGGTGCCACCTTGATTTGTGTAGTACACACACTTTGCGAAATACAAACATATTCCCGGCTACTAACGTAAGCCAACACGTCTTGGAATACTCGGAAAAACCTTTGACCAAGCCCTCAGCGGTCCATTTGATAAACTGCGTTCTGTAGGTTTCCAGCCAAAGCCCCACTCTCTGTAAGTGCACGATTTACCTTTATCTCCGCCTCAACGGTTTAGATATTCAGTTTCTTTTAGTATACTCCAATTCTCTGATTTGTCAAGAGAAAAGTTTTTCCTTGTTTTTTGAGCATATCTACCTTATAATACAGTAGGGTGAGTAAAAATGTGCAGAAAACTTCTTTGTGTATTTTTATGCTTGGTTTTGCTTTTAGGCACTGTGGCTTGTACAAAGCAGAAAAATAATGTGAGCACTACCGAGCCTGCAGGTGACAGCAATAAGGTAACTGAAAATATTACTGCATCTGATTACCTGAATTATGATAATACAGCAGAGGATATATCAGGCACAACCCAAGAAACAACTGAACAACCGACGACTGAATCTACAAAAAACGAGGAAACAAAGGTTTCTGATAATAAAGAAACAACCCGAAAAAAGCCATCAACAACCAAGGCTTCAAAGATTACAACCACAAATTCTGCAGTAACCACCAAGCCCGTGCAGGTGAAGCCATCTGCGCCTTCTGTAAGCGTTACATCAAGCGAGTGCCTTCACAAAAACACAACTGTTAAGGGTAAATTAACGGCAACTGCCGAGAATGACGGCTACACAGGTGACACAGTTTGTGATGATTGCGGATTTCTTATTCAAAAAGGCGAAAAAATAGAATTTATTGAAGAAGGCGTGCAGGCAGGTATGGTGCAATACCCTTGCCCGGACGGTTCATTTATAACAGTTCCTGTGGGTACAAATGTGTTTGATTATACAATGGAAAAAGCAGGGAAAACCGCATCTCACGATTATTATGAGCTTGAAAACGAGATTTTCCGACTTTTTAATGAAGAGCGCGTAAGGCTGGGTATATCTGCAGTAAGAAACAATGAAAATGCCTATTATTACGTGAAAACACGAGCTATAGAAGCACAGTGGGTTTTCTCACATACAAGACCTGATGGTGATAATTTCTCGGGTGTTTATGAGGATGAGGGCATAATTCTTTGTGCTATGGCAGAAAACCTTGTTGGTCATATGACTGTGCAGGAGGGTGAGGATGTTGCTCAGCGCATATTCAATGCAATAATGAGCTCCCCATCTCACAAGGCGACTGCCCTCAATTCAAAATATAACGAGATGTCTGTTGCGATTACATATTACGACGGTCAATATTATTTCTGTCAGCATATGTATGAGAATGTGGTGCATTAGATGATAAAACAAGAGCACAAAGTGGTTGTAATTCACTTTGTGCTCTTGTTTTATTTTTTCATAAGTACTTTCATAAACAATCCGCCCTGAACTGTGCGGTGTCTGAAGCCTACCATTTTACCGCTTTTTGTGTCGTACCAGTCTGTAAGCGGTGCACGTGATGAGCTTTCGTTATAGGTATTCCACAAGGGCTCGATAAATTCTTCAAAGACATCTTTGTTATCTGTCATTGAAGCTATCCACACGAGCCAGTCAGACTTTGTATAGTCTGCTCTTGAATCAAGGGGGAGACCGTATTTATTGAAATGCTTTTTGTTGTTTTCTAATTCAGTTTCTCTGAATTGCTGAGTGAAAAGACCTGTGTTCCATACCTTATCCCACACCATATTGTATTTCATTGAGAAGGTGTCGGGTTGGTCAAAGGCGAGGCGTGTTGTGCCATCCTCGTTAACTGCGGTTCTGAGCCAGACCTCAGCCATTTTTTCTGCCTCTGATTTATAAAAGTTGGCTTTTTCGGTAAGACCCAGCATATCTGTAATAATAGCCATACCGCGAAGACCCATAATTGCTTTGAGGGAAAGGTTGCAGTTATGCTCAAGGTGACCTGCAAAGTCATCTGTGCAAAGCTGATTTCCCGGATCTGTGCCGTATTCTATAAGATATTTGCTCCACTTTTCAAGAATTTCAAGGTGACTTTCTGCAAAGGAAGCATCTTTTGTTGCTAAGGCCACATTTGCCTCCATAATAAGCATATTACCACATTCCTCAACGGGCATCTGGTATTTTAATTGATTTTCGCCGTAAACCTGACCGTTAAGAAGAGGGTACTGACCAACATCGTGAGGAGCAAAATCAAATTTCCAATCCTCGCTGAGAGCGTATTTGTATATAGGTCTGAGCATACCCTTTACAAGCTCAGGGTTATAGATTAAAAACATAGGTATGGACGGATAGCTTACATCTACAGTTGCCGCACATCCGTTTGACCAGCATTCTTTTGAAATGAAAAGTATATCTTTGTTTTCATCAAGCACTAACTTGTGTGCTGCCATAACCTGACGGTATGAAAGCGTAAGAATTTCTGCATATTTTTCTCCACCTGTTTTTTCCGCATCAGTATAGAGCTTATCTGAGAATTCTTTGCAACGTGTAAGAGTTTCGTCATAGTCTGCGGCAGCTTCGCCTATTGCCTCAAGAATTGTTTTGCCGTCTTTGTTCCAATATGATTTAAGAGGTTTTTTGAAATACTCTATGCTTTCGATATCATCATATGCGAAGAGATACAGTGTGCTTTTATTTTCTTCAAGGTCTGCAACACAATGGATGTATGTTTTGCTGTCGATATCTGCAGAGTAAATAGATGTGTTATCTCCCTTTACTACCAGGTGCACATAACCCCAATCTATGCCGATGTCATCACCGCTTTTGTTAAGAGGCTTCTGCTCAACATTACCCATTCGCATACCCTTAAGACCGCAGGGAAGAGTAGTTTCCTCTGCCACAATATCATTCTGCCACGGGGTGTCAAGGCATAAATCCTCACAAACGCCCACATCAATTGTTACCTTATGAGCCTTGCCGTCATTTGAGGAGTAGCGCATTTCAAGATATGATACAGGTCTTGTGAGAAGCTCATAATCATCGGGGAGCACAGGTGTGGTGAATTTTGCAGTAAGTGTAATTTTTTCATTTTCAAACACAGTGGTGGTGGAGAGAACATCAATATCAAGAGCCACCTGGTCTATTTTAAGTATATCTCTGTGGTAGCCTAAAAATAAGTATTTTTTGCCGTCGATTGTGACTGTGCCTAAAATCGTTTTTTGCTTTCCCGACCACATTTCTGTAGGTGCAAAATTTATATTTTCATCAGGTGACCATATTGAAAAATAGGGGTCAATCGTAATAAGCGGAATTGCAGGTGGACGTAATTTCATAAAAACATTCCTTTTTCGAAAAAATTTACATGATTTTAGCATATTATCATAAAAATTACAATTGAAATTGAAATGTTTTTATTTATATGTTATACTATACCCGATTGTACTACAATTTGAAACAGGGGTTTTATTATGGGTAGAAAAATTATAATAGCAGGTGGCGGTCACGGCGGTATTGCCACAGGTATGCTTCTTGCACAAAACGGTTTTGATGTTGAGGTTTATGAAAAAAACGAAGCCGACAAAATGGGCTACGACTGGACAGATATTTTCAATCCCAGAGCCTTCAAGGCAATAGGTCTGCCTATGCCACCCGAAGAAATGTATGTGTACAAAACAGATATGACCTTCTACTCTCCAAATGAAAATACTGCAGTTGAGCAGCACGTTCCTGAAAGCGAAAGAGAAATAAAAATGGAGCGTAAAGATATATACAAATATCTTATCAGCCACGCAGAAAAAGCAGGTGTTAAATTTAATTACGGCTACAATATTTCAGGAGCTATAGTTCAAGGTAAAAGCGTTGTGGGTATGAAGACCGATAAAGGCGATATTTACGGTGATTTAGTTATAGATGCCTGCGGTTGCGACTCTGCTTTAAGAGCAAGCCTTCCTGAAAGCTTTGGTATTCAGGCGGAGGTCGGAGAGTATGAAAAATTCTTTATTTACAGAGCCTTTTTCAACAGAGCAACAGATGCTCCTGTTAAGGACCCGTTTAAAATTTGCGTTTTTTCCGAAGGAAAGTTAGGTATAGGTTGGGTTGCTACTGAAGAAAATCATACGGATTTACTTGTTGGTAGATTTGAGCAATTTGATATGGCTGAGGCGGAGCGCACAGCAGAGTTTTATCGTACTAAAAATTCAAGCCTCGGCACAGAGATTTTAAGAGGAGGTTCATTTGCAGCTATCCCTGTTCGCCATCCGCTTTCTGTTATGGTTGCAAACGGCTATGCAGCTATTGGCGATAGTGCTTTTATGACCTTTCCTATTACAGGAACAGGTCTTGCAAACTGCTTTAATACCGCACCGCTTCTTGCAACTGGTCTGATTAAAAATAAACACAAGGATTATACTGCAGAGGTTCTTTGGGAGTATCAGAGAGCGTACTACAAAAAATTAGGTAACGGTCTCGCTCCCATTGCAAGAGCTAAGCTGTTCCTTACAACAATAACACCTGAAGAGCTTGATTACATTTTTGATAATAAAATCATTACCTCTAAAGAGCTTTCGGTTTCTGCTGAAAAGGTGGATTTAGATATCCCGTCATATTTCTGTAAGGAAACACTTCTCAGGTTTAAGGCGGTTATAGATAACAAGCCGTTATTGAAAAAATTTCTTGCGCTCGGAAGGGCCATGATGAAAGTAGTTGTTGCTCTTCAGAGTATGCCTAAAGAATATAACGAGCAGGCGGTGCTTTCTTGGGCGAAAAAATATGATGCAGAGTTTAAAGTGAATAAAAAGGAGAAAGAAAATGTCACTGATTAATTCAAAAACTCCTCAGGGCTGGAAAACTACGGGCGCTGAGCGAAAAAGCTACTATGTATACTTTACGGGGCAGAATATTTTTTATGCTCTTGTGTCCTCTTGCCTTACTACAT
>JAZSGB010000052.1:0-12778 GCA_045532505.1 Acutalibacteraceae bacterium
CGCCTTTCAAGACCGAAACGCCGAAAAGACTTGAAAATACTCGCTTTTAGGCAGGTTCGGATAACTCATTTCACCCTAAGCCGGAATACCAAGGTAGTGGTGTGTTCAGAGCACTCTATGGCTTTGTAATTCCAAAAATTAAAAACAATTTAAAATTAGTTGAGGCTTATGCAAATATAAAAAACAAAAAATCTATAGCCATTCTGCAAAGGCTGGGGCTTTCAAATATGGGCCTTAACAAAAATGGGTGTTCATATCACTTTAAAGGTGATTTTAGTAGTTTGGTGGAATGGTCCCAATCAAAGTAATTGTGCATAAATTAACACATAAAACCACTTGTATAATTGCAGGTGGTTTTTGCTAATATAAAATACTCCTTGCTTTACTCCTTCACAAATCGTATAATGTGAACAGGCTGGTGATACAATGAATACATATTTTAACCAAATAACCCAATGCCCCGTAAATGTAAAGTGCGATGTGGGTAACGAAAAAATACCTGCAGGTGCATTGTGTGGTAACGGGGACCTTGGTGTTGTTTTTGATAACGATAAAAATGATTTAATTATCCATATTTCAAAGTGCGATTTTTGGAAATTTACTGCAGGTGTACACGCAGATGGTGGCATTAAGGCAGTAGCTAATTTGCGAATTTGTAATGTGAATTTGCAAAGCTATAATATTAAAGAATATTACGATAAGGGCTTGCTTGTAAGTGAATTCGGCAGCTTGAAAATGGAGCTTTTTGTTGCTCCACAAAATATTATTTGCTTTGAGCTTACTGTACCTGAGGGTGAAAAAGCACCTGTTTTAGAAATAAATATCCCCGAAACCTGTGGCTCCGAAAACAGCTTTTTTGAAGAAAACGGCGTTAAATGCTACACCCGTAAATTCTGTGGAGAGGGTGTTTATTTAGAAACTGCTGCGGCAGTCTGCTTTAAAGAAGTCAGTTCAAAAATTGAAGGTGGCTTTGTAACTACTCGCTATTGTATAGGTGTTGTTACTAATTTTGATGATGCCGAGTATGTAAAAGCAGGCTACCAAATGGCGCTTGATTGTGATTACGAAGCGCAAAAAGAAGCTACACAAAATAAGTGGCAAAGCTTTTTTGCAGCGTCAAAGGTAATCCTTGAGGATAAGCAAATAGAAAAATTTTATAATTCAAGCCTTTACCACCTTGCAGGGTGTATGGGTAACCGTGCTTTCCCTCCGGGACTTTTCGGTAACTTTATAACCGATGACTTTTTCCCTTGGGCAGGGGATTATCATATGAATTATAACTACGAGGCACCCTATTATTGCGTGTTTTCATCAAATCATCCCGAGCTTTTTGAAACAGGCTATATGGCACCCCTTAAAGACATGAGATCAGAGGCACAAAGAATGGCACAGCTTTTTGGCTGTAAGGGCTTTGCGCTCCCTGTAAGCTTTGGACCTAAGGCTCTGGATGTTTACTCGCAGCCCGATTGTAAGGAGCACGGCATACTTTTCCTTGGGCAAAAAAGCCACGCAGCCTATGCTTGTGTAATACCCATTATGCATTGGTTTGCAACATATGATAAAGAATATGCTTCAGAAAACTACTACGATTTTGTTTTAAACACAGCAGCCTTTTGGGAGGATTACCTTGTAAAAGAAAATGGCAGGTATGTTATCAAGGGCGATGCTGCCCACGAAATTCCGTACTACCGTGGTGAAAAGTTTAGGTATATTACTCATTTCGGCCAGGTAAATACTATAAACGCCATAAACTCCTTGGGCCTTGTAAAGCTGTTGTTTAAAGGCGTTTATGATATGTCAAAGGAGCTTGGCATAAACTCCGAAAAATACTGTCTTTGGCAAGATATTATTGAGAATTTAAGCGATTTTCCAACCTTTATAAAAAAAGGTAAGAGGTGCTTTAGGTATGCAAAATTCGGTATTCGTTGGCGCAACGATAATACAGTAGGACTACAGCATATTTACCCTGCATCACAAATCGGTCTTTCTTCAGGTGAAAAGCTTCTTAAAACTGCAAAAAATACATATTTCATAAACGACAGAAGGCTCGATGATAATGGCTCTAACTCCTATTTGCCGGCAGGTGCGAGAATTGGCGTTGACCCTGATTTTCTTATTGAGGGCATACACCAAAATATTAAAGAGTTTGCACTACCTAACGGACTTTTCCGTCATTACGGTGGTGGAATAGAGCACCTTACAACAATCCCTGCGACTGTAAACGAAATGCTTATGCAGAGTCATCAGGGTGTTATAAGGCTATTTCCTTGCTGGAATAAGAATAGTGATGCAGAATTTCAAAACCTTCGTGCAGACGGCGCATTCCTTGTTAGTGCAGTGCTTAAGGAGGGGAAGGTTACTTCGCTTAAAATTAAAAGCCTTATGGGTAAAAGGTGTACCGTTATGTGCGATGGCATTAAAGGTGTTGTAAGTACAGAGGGCACAAAAATTCCGTTTGCAACAGAGGGCGAAATAATAACCTTTGAAGCACAAAAGGATACAGAATATATTCTCATATAACAAAAATCCTACTTACCAATTAAGGTGAGTAGGATTTTCACTTTATTCAAAATATTTAATTACATCCGAATCTGCTCTTACTAAAGCAATAAATTCATCTATATTGGCGTGAATTTGGTGCATACCCTTTGTGTAGCGAGTTTTATCCTTTGTAAGTATCCATTCTCCATCGGGTATGTATACGCTTTTTTCTGTTTGACCCTGTTTTGTAATAGGTGCAAAAATAATATCATCACCAAACATATATTGGGTACCAAGTGTGTAGCAAACCTCATCATCGGGGTATTCAAAGAACATCGGTCGCATAATCGGGTAGCCTTTTTCTGCTGCTGTATCGGTTTGCTTTTTTATGTACGGCTTAAGTTTTTCGCGCAGTAAAACCAAGTCTTTAAGTATTTCAAAGTTTTCCTCGCCAAAGCTCCAAATTTCATTAGGGTCGCCACTTGGTTCTTTTAAATTGGGTGTAGGCTCAAAGTGGCGGTGCCTTGTGCCGTGCAGCCTCATAACAGGGCTGAATAAGCCGTATTGGAACCAACGCACAACAAGCTCTTTGAAATAATCTGTTGTTGTATCACCACCGTAAAAGCCACCAATGTCGGTATTCCACCAGGGAATGCCACACATAGCCATATTAAGACCTGCCTTAACCTGGCATTCAAGGCTTTCAAAGGTGGACTCAATATCACCCGACCAAACAAGCGAACCAAATTTTTGGCTACCTAAATACGCACAGCGTGTAAGTGTAATAATATCATCTCTGCCCATAGACTTAAAACCGTCGTAAGCCATTTTTGAGTAATAGTATGAGTATAAAAGGCCTACAGTATCGGCTCTGCCCATATGCCAAATAAGGTTGTCAAAGTGCTCCGGGTGAATTTCAGGCTCGGCCTCATCAAACCAAAGGGCGTAAACACCGTTATCAATGTAGTTTTCCTTAAGCTTTTTCCATACAAATTCTCTTGTTGCAGGGTTTGTAGCATCAATCTCATTCTGCCAGCCGTAAAACTCAAAAACTCTGTCGGGACCTTTTGTGGTGCGCATAAGCATATTGTTGTTGCGCATATGCCAATAGTTTTCGCTGTGCTCGTTTATTGTCGGCCATACCGAAACAACAAGCTTTGTATCCATTTCGTCAAGCTCATTTGTCATTGCTTTAACATCGGGCCAATACTTAGGGTCAAATTTATAGTCGCCCTGCTCTGTCCAATGGAAATAGTCAGCAATAATAACGGAAAGCGGAATGTTAAGCTCCTTATATTTTCTTGCAACCTTAAGCAATTCCTCCTGTGTTTCGTAACGGAGTCGGCTTTGCCAAAGTCCCATTGCCCATTCAGGCATTTTAGGTGAATAGCCTGTTAAATCTGCAAGGGTGGTGGTAGCCTCCTTGGGGTTACCTGCAATAACTACAAAGTCTATAAATTTACAGCTATCACAGCTCCAACGGGTACGGTTTTTTGAAAGCTCACAAAGACCTGTGGAGGGGTTATTCCAAATAAAGCCGTAGCCTAAGGATGAGTATACATAAGGAATTGTACACTTTGCGTTTACATTGCGAATATCTATGGATGAGCCCTTTAGGTCAAAGTCATTATCCCAGCTGTGGCCAAGGCCGTAAAAATGCTCGTTTTCGTTTGGCTCAAAGGTTACTCTAGCACTCCAAAGACCACTGCCCTTATTATCAAAGTGTCTGAAATTGCTGTGGAAGGTAAGCTCAGGCTTTTCCTCAATAATTATTTTATCATTTACATAAAATGTAAGCTTGCCGTTTGGCTCAAGCCTTACCTTAAGTGTGCCACAGGTAAGTGTTACATAGTGGTCAAATTCTTCAATTGTAGCATCTGCCTGCTGTGGCATAAGTGTGTAGCTTTCGTCAATTACCTGGCAATCGGGGAAGGACTGAAATCTTATAGCATTGTTACCACAGGGCGTAATTCTTATAAGCTCTGTATATCGCATTAAAAGAAGCTCATTATTTTTTATTGTAAGGTTTTCCATAACTTCACCTCTGTTATTTTTCAAAAGACCATTTTTGTTGCATTATAAGTGCAGGTACATAATCGTTTTCTCTTGTGTAAAACGCAGTAATTAAATCACCGTTTGGTAGCTCGATTGTAGAGGGGTAGCCCAAATCGTCAGAATCCTTACCCTCAAAAATAACGCTTTCATCACTCCAGCTTTCACCACCGTCTGTGCTGAAAATCGCCCATATTCCGTATGGTCTGCTCCTGTGTGAAAAGGTGGAAATTAATACACCCGAGGAGTGCATAAAAAGGTGAGCAGGAGCGCCACTGTCATCTCTTGCAATTTGCTGTGGCTTGCTCCAGGTTGCGCCGTTATTCAGCGAAATTGTTTGGTAAAGGGTGAAAAGCGTTTCATCATTGTTTTCTGCCCTAAGGTGGCAAATTATTTTGCCGTTTTCAAGCTGTGTTGCGTTGGGTTCATAAAAATATATGTCTTTAAATTCCTCGTACTTATAAAGCTCCATATCACCACGCAGGGCCATTTCACCTGTATTTGTGTCTATGGTGTGGGCTTCAATATGGTTGTGTATACCCTGTATTCTGCCAACCCACAAAACTGTACCGTCGTTAAGCTCAATAGGGCCGTGTGGCGAAGAAATAGGGGATTTGTATATTTTTCCAAAGCTTTTGCCACAGTCGTTGCTTATTCTGAAGGGAACGCCTAATGCCTCTGCCTCAGCCTCGGCAGAAACGGAGTTTATATAGTCAAAGCATTCCCGGGTTTGGGGCATATTTTCTCTTTGAAATTCTAACGTATTATTAAACGAGGTTACAATAAGCCCACTTTTACCAAAAACCGTAAGTCCAACATCACGGTCATCAAGCACGGTGTCTATAACAGGCACAGGCTTCGTGTAGGTTTCGCCGTTATCATCACTAAAAGCCAAAACGCCTTTTCCAAAGGGGCAAATATGCTCTACTCTATAGCCCGAAGCACCAACACATATTTGGCCGTTTTGAAGCCTTGCAATAGTGGGCCACGCAAAGTACGCGTGGTGGCTCTCGGTGTTGGTCATAACAACCTGTGGTGAGCCTATCAAATTAATATTCAAAAGAATCACACCTTAAAATTTACTAATTTTATTTTATAAAAATACAACTGCTGTGTCAATAAAAGCTGTTGATTTTTAAATTAGTAAAATGGTATAATTGCTTTCATGAGTGAGGTGCTACTATGGATTTTGATATAAAAAAGCTTCAGTGGACAAGAACACCTGCAAGCTATTGTATAACAGAAAATAAAATTGAGATAATTACAAGCCCACATACTGATTTGTGGCAAAGAACGTATTACCATTTCAGGAACGATAATGCTCCTGTTTTGCAAATGGAAACAGATGAAAGGTTTTTCTCCTTTGTAGTTAAAACTGAGTTTCAAAGCAAGCACAGGTTTGACCAGTGTGGAGTTGTAATATATCTTGATAGCGAAAATTGGCTTAAGGGCTCAATTGAATACGAAAACGAGTCATTTCAGCACCTTGGCTCCGTTGTAACAAACAATGGTTATTCTGATTGGGCAACAACAGAAATTGATGCAGGTATTAAATCAATGTGGTATAGGCTCAGTCGCAGAGAGGATGACTATTGCATAGAATGCTCCGAGGACGGAGTTACCTTTAAGCAGATGCGAGTTTGCCATATGTGGAATGGTGCAGGCAAAATCCGTTTTGGCTTATATGCCTGTAGCCCGGAGGATTCCTCATTTAAAGCTACATTTACCAATATGCAGGTTACAGAGTGTAAGTGGCTTGCCCACAATGGCCAACAGCCTGATGAGGAGTAAGAGACAAATAAGAAAAAAGAAAAGTTTTTATGGCGAGTTGACTCCGGTGTGGAAGCCTTGTTAACGTGCATCCTACCAAACGACTTTTAGCAGGTTGATTTTGTAAGCCTTCAGAGGGCGATTTGGAGCTTAAAGAGCAACGCTATAAATTTTTTAACAGGGGGAATAAACATGGCTTGGTATGAAAGTGCTGTGTTTTATCATATATATCCGTTAGGTATGACAGGTGCGCCAAAGGTTAATTCCTACAGCGAGCCTGAACATAGGCTGAATAACTTGTTGCCTTGGCTTTTCCACATAAGGTCAATAGGCTGTAATGCACTTTATATAGGTCCACTTTTTGAATCTGTAGGCCACGGTTACGAAACTACAGATTATAAAAAATTAGACTCAAGGCTTGGTACTAATGATGACTTAAAGTATTTTGTAGCAGAGTGCCATAAAATAGGGATACGGGTAATTTTTGACGGTGTTTTTAACCACACAGGCAGAGATTTTTTTGCTTTTAAGGATATAAAGGAAAATCGAGAAAATTCACAGTACAAGGATTGGTATTGTAATGTGAATTTTTTGGGCAACAATTCTTATAACGATGGCTTTTCGTACGAGAATTGGGGTGGCTATGACCTGCTTGCAAAGCTTAACCAACGTAATCCTGCCGTAAAGGCTTATATTTGCGATGTAATTCGCTTTTGGGTAGGCGAGTTTGATATAGACGGTATTCGCCTTGATGCAGCAGATGTTATGGATTTTGACTATATGAAAGCACTTCGCCAGGTAGCTAATGAGGTTAAGCCTGATTTTTGGCTTATGGGTGAGGTAATACACGGTAATTATTCCCGTTGGGCAAATGAGGGTACGCTCCACAGTGTAACAAACTATATGCTTCATAAGGCGCTGTACTCAGCCCACAATGACCACAACTATTTTGAAATTGCCCACACTATTAAATACGTAAACGATATGGTGGGCGATAAGCTAAGACTTTACACATTTGTTGATAACCACGATGTAGAGCGTATTTACACAAAGCTTAAAAATAAAGCGCACTTTGTGCCTGTGCATATAATGCTTTATACCTTGCCCGGTATACCGTCAATATACTACGGCTCGGAGTTTGGTATTGAGGGTAAAAAGGAGCAAGGCTCCGATGACTCATTAAGACCAGCCCTTAACTTTGAGGACTATAAAACTGCTATAGAAACAAACCCTTGCACAAGGCTTATTGCAGCCCTCGGTAAAATTCGCAGAAATACACCTGCACTTTGCTATGGCAGCTATAGGGAGCTTTGCTTACAAACAACCCACTTTGCATACGAACGGGCGTATGATGGTAAAGCTGTAATTGTTACAGTTAATAACGGAGATAATAGCGTAGCAATGAGCCTTGAATGTGCAAGCAACGCAACCTTCGTAGGCGTATTAACAGGGGAAAGGATAACAGCACAAAACGGCAGAATACAAGTAAATGTACCTGCAAATTACGGCGAAATATGGTTGCAGGAGGATGGCGTAGATGAAAGCCTTGCACCTGTAAAAGCTGTAGAAATAAAAAATGTACCACAACCACCTAAAGCAGAGGCACAAGAGAGTGTAAAAGCAGAAGAGCCTAAAGCAATACCACATACACAACAGCAAAAAGAAAAAGCCCCAACAACAGTAACGGTTGATTGGAGCAAGCCTTATGAGGAGATGACTGTTGAGGAGCTTCAGGAGGCTATACTTGAAAAAATGAGAAAAAACGGTCCCGTAACAGATTATATGTTAGGTACCGTAAGAGAAAATACCCATCACGGCTCATTGGTGAATTGGGTAAAAAGCTTTAATTAAAAAACTACAAAATGACCCACATACCTATTATGGTGTGTGGGTCATTTAATCATTTACTTTTTGTAAGGGTCAGCAAGCCAGTTTGCAAGCCATGCATAGCAAAGCACCGGTAAGAAGCTTACAATTGCACCAAGCAACGATGGTAGTAAAACTGTTGCAAGGATTAAGGGGTCGCTTAATGGTGCACCCGTAGCTTCAACAATATTTTTAAAAAGACTGCTTATGGTTTGTATTGTTGATATCAAAATAAGTACAAACTTAAAAACAGGGATAACAAAACGGAGCTTTACAGCCTTTTCTCTTATTGGTGTTTCGGGCTTTTTAATCATTATAAAAGCAAACCCGATTACTATCAAGGAAAACAAAATTTCGCTGATATTATAAGGGGTGATATTAATGAATAAGCCTATAATGCATGGTACTGCCATTGTAATTAAGCCTACTATTAATGCATTGTTGTATTTTTTAGCGAATAGCACAATGCTCATAAATAAATTAGTTGCGCCCCAAATAAGAGGCAGAATAATGCTATTTAACGGTAGGTTTTGGGAATGCTCAAAGAGCTCGCCCATTAAAATTGTGCTAAATATTGTGAAAAAATATGTAAGTGCATTAATAAGGAATATTATTGCAGGTCCGGTAGGTTGTCTTATGGTTTTTTCGTTCATTTTTATTCTCCTCTTAGAATACATACATTTGTATTTATACAACTTATTATTTTACAGTTAATTTAAATAACCTTGCTCCGTGAGGGTTTACCTTTGCAGAGAATTTGTTTTCTGTTACTGTGTATTCTTCGTGCTTCCACATATCCCAAACGCTGTATTTTACACCACCGATTGAAATATCCGTAATATCAAAGCTAATTTCTCTTTCGACATCATCTGTGTTAAATAGAGCAACGTATTTGCACTTTATACCCGTAGAGGTCCAAATAATTTCACCCTTGTCGTCAACCTCTTCTCGCTTGAACTGCCTTGCTCCGTTAGAGCTTTTAAGCATATCAATAAGCTCACGGTTTTGAAGGAGGGAAAGGGTAAATTCATCGTTATCTCGCATTTCGCCACCCATCATAAGAGGGGAACGGAAAATACCCCAAAGGGTCATCATTGTAATTTGCTCATCCTGTGTAAAGCGAGTGTAACGGTCCCTGTACTCAGGCTTTTCTTCTGTGATTTGAATTCTTCCGAGGGGGAGCATATCACAATCGGGCCAAGCACCGGGCTGAACGTATTCCTGCCAAGCATAGCAGCGCTCAAACATTGCGTGGAGCTTGCTCCATTCATCCCAAAAGTCGCCGGTCATACGCCACATATTAGCGTTTGCAGCAAGGTGCTCGTGCTCCCAAACAGGTGCAGGGCCGGGTGAAAGACTGAGTACCATATCTCTGCCACACTTATCAATAGCTTTTCTGAGCATTTCAATTTCTTTTCTTGCAGAGTATGGGTTGTCGGGAAACATTTCTGTGTTTGCAATATCATCGCACTTAATATAGTCTACACCCCAAGAGGCATAAAGCTCAAAAATTGAGTCATAATATTCCTGTGCCCCCTTCTTATCAGTTTGAAGACCGTACATATCAGGGTTCCATTTGCAAATGTTAGATGGGCACGCAATATCTCTTGCAGTAAGACCCTGGCATTTGATTTTTGTGTTTTGGTGTGCAGCCTGCCTTGGAATACCACGCATAATGTGAATACCGAATTTAAGGCCTAATGAGTGTATGTAATCTGCAATAGGCTTAAAGCCCTTGCCACCTGCAGAGGATGGAAAACGCTCAACAGACGGAATAAGGCGTGAATATTCATCCATACAAAGTGGAGCAAAGTAGTGGTAGTAAAAGCTGTTTGCAGTAGGCTCGGACCATTGGATATCGCAAACAACGTATTCCCAGCCGTAGTCCTTAAGATGCTTTGCCATATAATCAGCATTAGCAAGTAATTGTTCTTCGTTTACTGCTGCGCCGTAGCAGTCCCAGCTGTTCCAGCCCATTGGTGGAGTAGGGGCAAGTTTTTTATGCATAGTAATCTACCTCGTAATCTCTTTCATTATTTCATCGTATGTAATCATATTGCCGTATTTAGCAAAATCTACATCTTTACCTAATATACGTATGTTATCAACTAAAGGCTTGTTGTTTGTGTAAACAGGCTTACCCGGGGTAATGGGGTAAATGCCAAGGCAGCTGAATATGTACCATGCAGCCATAGAGCCGTTGTCCTCATCACCGGGGAAGCCGTCATCCCTCCAGGAAAAGCCTTCGGAACATATCTTTTTAAGCCAATACTCAGCCTTTTCGGGTTGACCTAAATATGTATACATAAACGGAATGTGGAAGCTTGGTTGGTTAGAAATTGCACATTGACCCCAATCGCAAACAGCCATTTCGGTCATTTCGTGTATTTCGTAGCTGTAGCCACCAACTCTGTAGCTTGCAGGTGCGCTGAATAATTGGTCAAGCTTTTCAAGTAGCTTATCCTTGCCACCGTAAAGCTCTGCAAGTCCGTCAATATCGTGCTGTACAGCCATGCTTGTTTGCCAGGCAGAGGCTTCGGTGTAATCAGCCCCCCATTTTATAGGGTCAAAGTCAGGTCTGAAATTGCCGTTTGAATCCTTGGCTCTCATAAAGCCGGTTTCCTTGTCGAAAATATTGGCATAATTTTTAGCTCTCTTAAGATAATTCTGTTTTTTCTCCTCATAGCCGAGAATACCTGCAACAGTAGCAAGGCAGTCGTCAAAATATGCTGCATCAAGTGTAAGGTTTACACTTTCGGAGTATTTATCGTAAGGTACATAGCCTAATTCGAGGTATTCCTCGCAGCCCTCTCTGCCGTAAGCAGGTACAGTAGAGGATTTGTTTGCGTGGTGCTCCATGCCCTTAAAGGCAATCTCAAGCAAATCTTTAGAAATTAAATTCCTTGTAGCAGCATCGGCAATAACAGCATCTATTGCTGTGCTTGGCATACAGTTCTTGGCATCGCCGGCTGTCCAACGGGGGAGCCAGCCACCGTCAATATAGTCTTGTATGTAGCCCTCAATAATTTCGGGTAAAATATCCTTTGCAACAATAGCATAAAACGGGTAGTTTGTACGGTATGTATCCCAAAATCCGTTATCTGTGTACCTAACACCGGGCAGAACCTTGTCTGTACTTGGTGAATAGTGAATAGGCTTTCCGTTTTCATCAGGCTCGTACGCCTTGTGTGGATAAAGGAAGGTACGGTACATACAGCTGTAAAAGGTTTTCATTGTTTCTTCATCAGCATCTATTTCAATTTTTGAAAGGTACTCATTCCAGATTCGCTCGTTTTCTGCCTTAAGCTCATCAAAGCTACCGTAAACAGAATCGTGCTCAAGGTTTCTCAGCGCCTGCTCATAGCTTATAAAAGATGTAGCAACGGTAAAGATGATGTCTTTTTTCTTAAGGGCAAGGTGTATACCTGTGCCTTCACCACTTGTGCTAAGGGCGTGCTGTGTTTCGTTGCTGCCTTTGTTACCTATAAGGATTTTATCTGCATCAACAGAGTCAGCATCAAATTGAAAAACATAGTAGCCTTTAAGTGTGCCCTTGTCGTGGTGGCTTCTGCCCTGGTTACCGTCTGTCCAGCAGTAAAGACGGTTGTTTTCTGCATCATATTCGTATTCGCAGTTGTGTTTAACAGGTAAAACAGAAATAAAACGGTCTAAATCAGTTTTAAAGCTGAGCCTTATACAAGCACCGTATTCTGTAGGTGTAAGCTCAAAATTACAGAAAGGTCTTTTAAGGTAACAGCTAAGGTAATGTGGCTGTAAAATCGTTTTTTCAGGGTCGTAGCCGGACCAACAGTCCTCAAACTCTACAAAAGGATTTTCAACCTGTGGCATCATTGTAAATGCACTATGGTCGCTAATCCAAGGGCTTGGCTGACGGGTGAGGCGAATGCCCTCAACAGAACGGTCATCAGGGTGGTAATACCAGCTGCCCCTTGAGGTTTCTGTTTGTAAGCTGAACGCAGCAAAGCCAAAAGGCTTTTGCACAAGTGGCAATGTGTTACCCTGTGAAAAACGGTGCAGAGATTTAGACCCCTGCTTGATGTTTACATACTTAATATAGTCCATAAAGTACACCTACCTTCACAACATATATTGCTATGATATCATACATTTACTAATGTTTCAATAAGTGTTGTTAATGAATTTAAAAACCAACGGAGCAGTGCCAAGCACTGCTCCGTTGTTATATCGTTTTATCTTTAATCCTCTTTGCTTATAACCTTTTTCTGCCATGTTTTTTTGCCACACTCAGGGCATTTCATATGTCTTGTTCTGCCCATATGCGGTGCCCAAAGCACACTGCTAAAGGTTGGAACATATATATGTCCACATTCCGCACACTTATAGTAACCGGCCTTTTGTTCAATTTTAATCAGGAACGGTACTGTGATTAAAAAAGGCACTACACTGGCAAATACAATAATAGCTCTTTTTTGTTCTTCTATTTCTTGGTTATATGCTACGAAAATTGTTGCCATAAGCAAGGGTACCAAACAAAGTATACCGGTGACGATTTCAGTTCTCAACAACATTTTGTCTTTTTCTTCTTTTTCCTTGACCATTTGAATCAACATTTGTTCTGATTGCTTTT
>JAZSGB010000060.1:0-57212 GCA_045532505.1 Acutalibacteraceae bacterium
AAGAGGCAGAGCACGCAGCAAAATTTGCTGAGCTTCTTGGTGAGCTCGTAACAGACTCAACAAAGAAAAACCTTGAAATGAGAGTTGCTGCTGAAAACGGCGCAACAGCAGGTAAGTTCGAGCTTGCAAAAATGGCTAAGGAGCAGAATCTTGATGCTATCCACGATACAGTTCATGAAATGGCTCGTGACGAAGCAAGACACGGCAAAGCATTCGAAGGTCTTCTTAAGAGATATTTTGGTTAATTAACCAAAATAAATAAAGTTTTTAAGAGAGCAGAGAAATCTGCTCTCTTTTAGAAAGAATATTTATATCACTGTTATATGATAGGAGGAAGGTTATGGCTGTTTCTATCAATACTATTAACAGTATTCATCGCCTTGCAAGCAAAAACAAGCTACTGACTGTTAAAATCTCGCTTGTACTTGCATTTATATGCCTTTTAGGTAATTTTTTGCCATCGTACCTGAACAGCAAGATAGTAACCGATAAAGGCGCCTATACATATAAGGAATATACATACAAAGGCTACGACAAGGTGTGGGAGGGTAGTAAGAAACACGGCTCTGAATATATTTATATATATACGGAGGAGTTGACTAAACCCATAACTGTTTCCACATTTTGCAATGATTATGTAAAAACAAATATATTGGCTAATCACAAAAGTGGTGAAAAAATACAAATGTATTTAGAAGAGAGGAATGCACCTGCATTTAACCACTATGCACACGAAATTGTTATTGACGGTGATGTAGCACTCTCGTTTGAAGATGATGTTCAAGCCCAAAAAGAGAATAACAATTGGTTGTATGTTCTTTCTAATATGTTTGCTGCTCTGCTTGGGGCATTAGCTTTAGTATTTTATTTGGAATATAAAGGTGTAAAGGTTCCATAAATGCCTTTTTATTGCGAATAATATTAAATATAATGAGAATATTATTAGGGTATTAAATTTAAAAGGAGCGATTTATATGAAATATATTTGTCCTTGTGGTTATGCTTATGACCCTGCAAAAGGCGACCCTGAAAACGGTGTTGCACCGGGTACAGCCTGGGAAAATGTTCCTGAGGATTGGGTTTGCCCTGTATGTGGTCTTGGCAAAGAGGCATTTGAGGAAGAATGAACAATCGACGAAGTAAAAGCTTCGTCGGTTAAAAATACATATAATTTTAAGGTGAAAAATATGGATAAAACAGCATTATTTAATCTATCGTACGGTGTATACGTTGTAACAACCTGGGGTGAGGGTAAGGCAACAGGCTGCACAGCAAACTCTGCTATGCAAATTACATCCGACCCTGCAACTGTTGCAATATCTATAAACCACGATAACTACACAAATAAATGTATAAAGGATACAGGTGTTTTTGCAGTTAATATACTCGGTGAAGGTGTTGACCCGATTATAATTGGCTCATTCGGCTTCAGAAGTGGCAGAGATACAGATAAGTTTGAGGGTATTGAGCCTTTGGTTAAGGAGTTTACCCCTGTGCTGCCACAGGCTATGGCTTACATAACCTGCAAGGTTATAAACACTATGGAAACAAATACACACACAATTTTCCTGGGTGAGGTAACAGATGCAGGCAACCTTTCAAAGGATACACCTATGACATACAGCTACTACCATAAGGTAATTAAGGGTACAACCCCTAAAAATGCACCTACCTTTGCAGGTGAGTAAAGCTTGTAGCTGTATATTGATTTAAGTTCTACTTATTTCCAATACAACAAGGAAAGACCACCGCTTTTTTAGCGATGGTCTTTTCTTGTTTACGGGAATAATTTTACATTCCTACGTATTGTATTGGCAAGGTTATAATAGCATACTGTTGTTGCATTCTTATTGCAGAAATATGAACAAATTGTTAATAAATGCCGTTTTTTAAAAAAGTTTTTTATAGAAAAATTTACATTTAGGCAATATTTACAAGTTCAAAAAATGTTTTTTGTGCAAGTTTTGCTTTTGTTTTTTTATCTCATTTCTTGAAAGAATTTTGGCAATATGTTAGTCTATAAAGGTAAATAAATTTTTATTTTTTTCGGAGGTATATTATGGCAGGTATTCTTGATGCTTTTAAAGAAAAACACGAGGAAGCAAGAGTTTACACCGGCAAGAAAATCAAGGTTGGTATTATCGGCTGTGGTTGGATTGCAGAGGCTCACCTTAAGAGCTACTTAAAGTGTGAGGATGTTGAGGTTGTTGCTTTTGCAGATATTATTCCCGGCAAGGCAGAAGCTTTTGCTAAGGCAAACGGTGTAGAGGGCAGATACTACAACAGCGATAAAGAGCTTATCGACAACGAAAAGGATTTAGATGCTGTTTCTGTTTGTACATACAACCGTCAGCACGCTCCTTGTACTATTTATGCACTTGAGCACGGTGTAAACGTTCTTCTTGAAAAGCCAATGTGCGTTACAATGGAAGAAGCAGTTGACATCTGCAAGGCAGAGAAAAAGAGTGGCAAAATTCTTTCAATCGGTTTCCAGCCTCGTTTTGACGAGAATATGAAAATGGTTAAAAAGATTTGCGAAAGTGGTGTGCTCGGTAAAATCTACTACATCCAAACAGGTGGTGGTAGAAGAATGGGTATCCCTACTCCATTCGGCACATCATTCATTCAAGAGGATACAGCAGGACTTGGTGCATTAGGTGATATCGGCTGCTACTCACTTGATATGGTGCTTAATGCTATCGGTTATCCAAAGCCACTTACAGTAACAGGCTTTAAGGCAGGTCTTTTCGGCAAAAAGCCTGAGTATCTCCAAAAGCCTGAATACACAGAGGTTTTCGGTGTTGATGACTTTGCTGCTGCATATATACGCCTTGAGGGTGGCATTACTCTTGACTTCAGAATTGCTTGGGCTATGCATTGTGATACTCCCGGTGATACAATCATTATGGGTACAGAGGGTGGCCTTCGCATTCCTTCAACAGAGTGCTGGAACGGCTCTATCGGTGGTCCAATGACAATTTACCACAACATTGCAGGTGAATGTGTAGAAACAGTTATCCCTGAAATGGAGAACGATGGCGATAACTTCGATAAGAAAATCCGTTCATTTATTGATGCAATTGAATTTAACCTTCCATCACCTGTACCAACAAGCCAGATTATTTATAACCAGGCTATTATTTCAGGTATTGCACAGTCTTCCGACCTTGGCAGAGAAATTGAAATAGTAATTCCCGAAATCTAATAAATAATATGAAAAAATGTGGTCCCTCAATTCGTATAGAATTGAGGGACTACGAAATTTATTGCGACCATCGATTTACACACCCCAAAGAATCCAAAGAAAGATATAACCTGTGGTAACAGCTGCTAAGGTGAATGGTACACCGTATTTCATAAATGTAGTTGCCTTTACCTCGTAGCCTTCTTTGCGAAGGATACCGATGCCTGTAATATTTGCGCTTGCACCTATTGGTGTAAGGTTGCCACCTAAGGTAGCACCACAAAGCAAACCGTAGTAGAGGAGCTTTGGGTCCATTTCGGGGAAGCCTGCTGCAATAACAGGTACAATTGAAAGCATTGTAGCTGTGTACGGAATGTTATCAATAAATGCAGAAAGTATAACGGACATCCAAAGAATTATGCTGTATACTGCAAACACGGAGCCTGAGCCAAGGCCTGCAATAGCATTACCAATAACATCAATAACACCTGCAGCCTCAATACCACCTATAACTATAAATAAGCAGGTGAGAAGCACTATTGTGTAATAGTCGATTTCCTTAATAGAGTTTTTAACAACCTCTTTGTTCTTTTTGAAAATAAGCTCACGAATAATACCAATAAGGAAAAATAATATACAAATAAGGCCGTTGGTAACATCAGGCTTATAAAACTGACCGGGTGCAGCATTATCTTTATACGGAATGAACGAAACTGCTATAAGTGCAACTACGGTACCTACAAGCAGGTATGTTGGCACGTAGTCCTCAACCTTTGTGCGTGTTGTAAATTCAATAGGCTTGTTTTCTTTTCTGAACATAAACAGAATTATAAGTGCACTTACTAAAGCACCTGCTTCAACTACCCAGAACATACCGGGCTTGCCTGTATCTATAAAGAAATCAGAGAAATCAAGGTTTACAGCCTTACCTAATAGGATTGATGTTGTATCACCAACCAAGGTAGCAGCACCCTGTAGGTTGGAAGAAACTGCAATACAAATAATTGCAGGAACGGGTGAAACCTCAAGCTTTTTGCAAAATGCAAGGGCAACAGGAGCAATCATAAGCACTGTAGCAACATTATCAACAAAAGCTGAAACTATACCTGCAAAAAGGGATATAACCACAACGACCCATTTCATATTAGGCATTTTAGAAATAAGCACATCAGATAAAAGCTGGGGCATTTTTGATTCAATAAAAAGGTAAACCGTACCCATAGTACCTGCTATCATCATAATAACATTCCAGTCGATGTTGCTTAAGGCCTGAGTTATACCGTATTGATACACACCGTTTGGCAGGTTGAAAAAGCCTGCTCCGAAAAGGTCGGGCTTAAGGGCTGCAACTGCACCTAAGCCAATAAAAATCAGTGCCGAAACTGCAACAACGTGTGGGCGTATCTTTTGAAAAATCATCATCAAAAGATAAGTAATTGCAAAAATAATTAATGCAACAATTGTAATTTTTGCCATAAAAAACTCCGTTCCGGTGGAATAAAAATGCCACACGCGTGTAAACGGTGTGGTGTGGCTGAATGTATAATGCAATCCAATAAATAACCCGTATTTGAGTTATGCCAGACTCCACCACTTACTGATTGCAACTCTGATTATAAGTTATGCCATATGTTTTGTCAACGAAAGTTAAATTTTAAACAATATTTAAAATATTAATGTTGTTTTTTGGTTTCATAATGTTATAATTGTTTTGGTGATTTTATGGAAAATAAAAATGTTCCTGAATGGATTTTAAACAGCACAACCGGAATTGAAAAGCAAAATGATGAGGTGGGCCTTGTAGTGGCAGGGTATATTGGCGCTTTTATGAAAAGGGGCTTTACTCAGAGTGATATAGGTATAGTGTTATCAAAAGCTTTTCTTCTTCCTGTGGAGGAGGTAGAGGTGCGCCTTGATGCGATTTTGAAATGCGCAAAAGAGGTAGACGATGCTACTGCAAGACGTATGTGCCTTTATACGATTCAGCAGGGCTACCTTTTTGATAACGATAATTCTGACCCTTGTGGGTTAGTTGAGCTTCTTAAGGTGCTTTACGGTGGTGAATTTACCTTTGAAGCACTGCTGCAATACCCTCAGCTGTTAATGCTTTACAAGAAAAAGTCTGTAAGAAATTCATCTGAATATGCGGCACAAAAGCAGCAGGCAGACCAAATACTTGATGAGCTTGAGCGAGTTTACAAAGCGTAATAGTTTGTTTTTGTAGTTTTTTAATTTAATAATTGTGAAAAAAACACAAAAATTTCTTTTTTTGAATATATTTTTTCTTGACTAATATATTAAAATTTATTATAATATACGAGATGATGTATTATTTGTGGTAATAATGCACTATCCGTATGGTATGATATTAGTTTTGTTTTAGTTATATATATAATTTATTTTTTTACATTTTAATGCATTTTTGTGTAACAAGGGTGCAATTTATATAGATATTTAAGTATAATTATATGCTTTTTTCAAAACTATTATTATATGTGGGTTTCCCACAGTATCGGCGGAAGTGTGCTTCCGTCTTTTTTTATTATTAAATTTAACTTACTATTCAGGAAAGGGGTTAAAAGACCGTGGTAGAAATTATTATCGGCGTTGTTGCGTTGCTGCTTGGTGGCGTAGTTGGCTTTATTGCCGGTGGGGCACACCGTAAAAAGGTTGCCGAGGCTGCTATTGGCTCTGCTACACAAGAGGCTGCTCGCATAGTAAATGCCGCTATGACAGAGGCCGAGCAGAGAAAAAAAGAAGCTATACTCGAAGCTAAAGATGAAATCCACAAGCTCAGAACAGAAACAGAGCACGAGCTTCGTGAAAGACGTGCAGAGGTTCAGCGCCAGGAAAGAAGAATTATTCAAAAAGAAGAAAGCCTTGATAAAAAGCTTGAAACACTCGAAAAGAAGGAAGAGCTTATTCAATCAAGACTTAAAGCTCTTGAAGATAAAGAGACAGAGGTTGAATCTCTTAAGAGAAGTCAGCTCGAAATTCTTGAAAGAATTTCAGGCTATTCAAAAGAGCAGGCTAAGGATGTGCTTCTTAAAACACTTGAAGAACAGCTTCAGCACGAAAAGGCTACAAAAATTTACGATTACGAGCAGCAGCTTAAGGATGATATGGATAAGCTTGCTGCAGAGGTTATATCCGGTGCTATTCAGCGTTGTGCTGCCGACCACGCGGCAGAGGCTACAGTTTCTGTAGTTACTATTCCGAATGATGAAATGAAGGGCCGTATTATCGGCCGTGAGGGTAGAAATATCCGAACAATCGAAACAATTACAGGTGTAGACCTTATTATTGATGATACACCGGAGGCAATTACAGTTTCTTGCTTTGAGCCTGTTCGCCGTGAAATTGCAAGGCTCACCCTTGAAAAGCTTGTTGCAGACGGCAGAATTCACCCTGCACGCATTGAAGAAATGTTTGAAAAATCTAAGCGTGAGGTTGAGCATACTATTCGCCAAACAGGTGAAAAGGCTGTTATTGATGCAGGCGTAAACGGCTTGCACGGTGATATTATTAAGCTTCTCGGTAAGCTTAAATACCGTACCAGCTACGGTCAAAATGTGCTTAACCACTCACTTGAGGTGTCTTACCTTTCAGGTCTTATTGCTGCCGAAATCGGTGCAGATGTTAAGCTTGCAAAAAGAGCAGGTCTTCTTCACGATATCGGTAAAGCTCTTGACCACGAAAAAGAGGGTACACACATTGAGCTTGGTGTTGAGGTTGCTCGTAAGCATAAAGAAAATGAGCAGGTTATTCACGCAATTCAGGCTCACCATGGTGATGTTGAAGCAAAAACAGTTATTGCTTGTATAGTACAGGCAGCCGATGCTATTTCTGCTGCAAGGCCGGGTGCAAGACGTGAGAATATTGAATCTTACATTCAGCGTCTTCAAAAGCTTGAAGAGATTACAACCTCATTTGCAGGTGTTGATAGTGCATTTGCTATACAGGCAGGCCGTGAGGTTCGTATTATGGTTAAGCCTGATGCAGTTAGCGATGACCAAATGATTCTTCTTGCTCGTGATATTGTTCAAAAGATTGAAAACGAGCTTGAGTATCCTGGTCAAATCAAGGTTAATGTAATCAGAGAAAGCCGAGCAATTGACTTTGCAAAATAAATAAGCTAAAAAAGCGAAACCTTCATACTATGGTGGTTTCGCTTTTGAAATTATATTTTAAATTATATATAGAAACGACGGTAGAAATATGCGTTTACTGTTTTTAGGTGATGTTGTAGGCAAGGGTGGTTGCGACTTTTTAATGCAGCAGCTTCCGTTGTTTAAACGAAAAAACAATATAGATGTGTGTATTGCAAACGGAGAAAACTCGGCACAGGGGAACGGGGTTACCCCAAGCTCTGTAAATATGCTGCTTGATAGTGGTGTTGATTTTGTAACCTTGGGCAATCACACATACAAAAGACCCGAAATTATGGAGTACCTTGAGGGTAACGTGCCTGTTGCAAGGCCATATAATTACCCTGCAGGTGCCCCCGGTGAGGGTGTAGGCATAATTGATAAGTGCCGATACAGAATTGCTGTTATAAATATGCTTGGCACAGCTTACGCTGAGCCATTGGGCAACCCATTTTTAGAGATGGATAAGGCACTTGCGCAAACGGATGGCTGTAATATTATAATTGTTGATTTTCACGCAGAAGCAACAGCCGAAAAAAGGGCAATGGGCTTTTATTTAGATGGAAAGGTTACTGCAGTGCTCGGTACACATACCCATGTGCAAACAGCAGATGAACAGCTTTTGCCAAAGGGAACAGCATACATTACAGATGTAGGTATGTGTGGACCGGTTCAGTCTGTTTTGGGTATTGAGCCTGAGCTGACTATTAAAAAGTTTCGTTCTAATTTGCCTGTACGCTTTGAAAATGCAAAGGGTGAATACGCTATGGACGGCGTAATTATAGAAATTGACGAAAAAAACGGCAAAGCTCTCAATATAGAAAGGGTGAGTGTAAGGTGATTAAAAAAATAATAGCCGTATTACTTATTTTATCATTTTGCATTACTCTTTTTGCCTGTGATAAGGATGAAAATAAGCCTACAGAGGATTATATACTTCCAACCGAGATAATTGATGCCGATATAGCCTTGCCGTACACCGAGGCAGATACACTTGAGCCATACGCAGCAAAAAGCTCGATGAACAGAGATTTAATTCCTGTTATTTACGAAAGCCTTTATACTGCAACAGAGGATGGCAAGGGCGCAATGCAGTTAGCAAAGGAAAGTGAGGCTAACGGCAACAAGCTCACTGTTAAAATACACAGCAACGTTAAATTTTCTGATGGTGTTGAGGTTAACTCTGCATATATTAAAGCGTCTTTTGAAAGGGCTAAAAATAATCCGTATTACGGCCCATCTCTTGCTAATGTTTCATCTGTAGCAGTAATTGATACATATACAGTTTCCTTTACTCTTTTAAGGCAAGACCCGTTTGCTTTTAATGTGCTTACATTCCCTATAATAAGAATATCAAACGGAAAATATATCGGTTGTGGTAAATATAAGCTTGCTTACTTAGATGAAACACCTTATTTGCAGGTGAATGACTTGCACAGAGATTATACATCGGTATGGCATAAGCAAATTGCCTTGTATAATATGGCAGGTCTTTCGGGGCCTATTTACCCGTTTAAGGCAAACCAAATAAGCGTTTACAAAACTGATTTAAGTAAGACTAAATATATAAATCTTTCTTCAACCACGGTTTACCAAAATATGAATAATTTGGTATATATTGGTGTAAACTCAAAGTGGGCAGGGTCTGTTGCTTCTATTGATTGGGTACGCCAGGCTATGAATATAGGTATCAGCCGTGCAGAGATTGCAGCAGCGTCATTTTTAGGGCAAGCAACCCCTGCAATTACACCCTTTAAGGATGATTTTTATCAGCTTAAAAAGGATGATTTGCCATCTGTTCAGGGTGAGCTTCAAAAGGCAGTTTCACTTTTAGAAAGAAACGGCTATACAAAATTCAACGATGACGGCGTGCGAACAAACGGCTCAAGCGCCCTCAGGGTAAATATACTTGTATGCACAGAGAATGAGTATAAGCTTTCTGTTGCAGAGGCTGTAAAAAGCTCCTTGCAGGATTTAGGATTTGGTGTTACCATTACACAAAAGAAAACATCAGAGGATTTTGTAGCTGCACTAAAAGAGGGTCATTTTACTCTCTACATTGGTGAAACAGAGCTACCTCTTAATTACGATTTAATAGAGTTTTTTTCAACAAACGGTGAGCTTTCGTACGGTATAGACGATGAGTTTTTTAAAGAATACGAAGCCTACGAAAAGGGCGAAACCTCTACAATGACCTTTGTTGAAGGCTTTGAAACAGAGGTGCCGTTTATACCTCTGTTTTACAGGAAGGCTATTGTTTCCGTAAATCCTAATATTGTAGGGTTTGAGCAGGGAAACACCTATGCTACTGTTTCGGATTGGAAAGTAATTAAATAATACTTGTATTTAATCATTTGATGGTATATAATTATATGGTATTTAATGGTAGGATTTTATTCCGACTTAATTAGTAAAAGGAGTTGTCTTAATGGACCCTATTAAAGTAGATTTTTCCGGCAAGGGCGCACCTAAAGAGGTTGTTATTCCACCGGAGAAAAAAATTCTCAAAATAATCATTTCGCTTATTGTTGCTGTTATTGGTGGCGTTATAGCTTACTATTTTATGCTGCCTGCTCTTAATTTTAAGGCAATTGAGCTTTATTATTATATTGCAGTAGTGCTTATAATCTATGGCGTTATGACTATTTTAACCACTCAAGCGTTTATGAAGCCTGAGTATATTCCGTATGCAAAAAAGCAGTTGAAGGCACCTATTATTATTGCCCTTGTTTTTGCACTTGTTTTAGGTGTTGGTTATGTTGTTTCTGCTCCTCTTTTCAGAGCAAAGGATTATAGTGAAATAATCTCTGTTGAAACACAGAACTTTGGTGAAAGCGATAAGAGTATTACAACAATTACAAGCCTTGAGGATTTTAAGAGCGTGCCTATGATTGATAAGGATGCAGCTCTTGTTCTTGCAAACAAAAAGCTTGGTGAGCTTGAAAAGGTTTCTCAGTTTGTTATTGATGATAAATATTCAACCCAAATTAACTACAAGGGTAACCCATACAGAATTTTCCCACTTAAATACGGTGATGTATTTAAATGGATTAAAAACACAAGAGACGGCTTCCCTGCTTATGTTGCTGTTAATATGTACACACAAGAGGCAGATGTTGTTGACCTTGCTAAGAATGGCTTGCCCAACATAAAGGTTTCTACAGGTGAATACCTTAACGAGCGCCTTGACCGTGTGCTTCGCTTTAAGTTCCCAACATATATGTTTGGTACACCGTCATTGGAAATTGATGAAAGTGGCCATCCGTACTGGGTATGCGAGCGTATAGATAAAACTATCGGCCTTGTAGGTGGTAGCGATGTTATAGGCGTTGTGCTTGTTGATGCTTGCGATAAGAACAATATAAAATACTATTCTCTTGACCAAATCAGAGGTAATGAGAATATTCAATGGATTGACCAGATTTATTCTGAGGACCTTCTTGTTCAGCAGTATAACTACTACGGTAAATACAGTGGTGGCTTTATTAACGGCTACATCGGCCAGGAAAATGTTGTTTCCACAACCTACGGCTCAAGCTGTATTGCAAGTGGTGATGACGTTTGGCTTTACACAGGTGTTACATCTGTTACAAACGACGACTCTATTATAGGCTTTGCTATTATTAACCAGCGTACAAAGGAAGCTGTTTTCCAGAGAATTGCAGGTACAACCGAAAGTGGTGCTCAGACCTCTGCACAGGGTATAGTTTCCGATAAGGGCTGGAATGCAACCTTCCCGATTCTTCTTAATATTGACGGTGAAGCAACCTACTTTATGGCTCTTAAGGATAATAACGTGGTTAAGAGCTATGCTATGGTTAGCGTTGAACGTGTTCAGGATGCTGTAAGAAGCGAGGATGATGCAAACCCTGACCTTGAGGCTTGCCTTAAGGCATATGTAAACAAGGTTAAGCTCAGCACAAAGAAAATTCTTAATGTAGACTATAATGCTGTGCTCCCCGATTCAATTGGTGGCTCTGACAACACAGGTGATGGCAATGCTACAACTGCACCTGCAGAGATTAAAACCGTTACAGGTGTAATTTCTGACATAAGAACAGCTGTTGTGAACGGCAATAGCATTTACTACATTGCCCTTGACGGTAAGCAGGTTTACTATTCAATGGCTGCTGCAGAGGCAGAAAATATTGTTATACTCAATATTGGCGATAAGGTAACAGTTACCTATAAAACAGCAGAGGGCAACATTATTTCTGCAAAGGATATAAAATAATATTAACGGCTCGTAAGTGATAGCTTGCGAGCCTTGATTTATTGAGTTTTAAGGTGGTGGACTTATGACAAAGGATATGACAAACGGCAAAATTATGAAAAGCATTATTACATTTTGCTTTCCGTTAATGCTTGGTAACCTTTTTCAGCAATTTTATAATATGGCAGATATTATAATTGTTGGTCAGTTTGTCGGCAAAACGGCACTTTCGGCTGTTGGCTCGGTTGGTTCGCTTAACTTTCTTGTTATTGGCTCTGTTATAGGTCTTTGCACAGGCTTTACCGTGCCTGTTGCCCAGCGCTTTGGTGCGCAGGATTATAAGGCGCTTAAAAAGTACGTTTCAAACATTATCTATGTTACTATAGCTTTGGCAGTTATTATTACTGCAGCAGCCGTGTGCCTTACTAACCCGTTATTGAGATTGCTTAATACACCTGAGGATATATATAAGGATGCATACAATTACATAGTTATAATATTTGCAGGTATCGGTGCTACCATGCTTTACAATATTCTTGCAAGCCTTGTAAGAGCCTTGGGCGATTCAAAAACACCTTTATATTTCCTTATATTTTCATCAATTTTAAATATTGGGCTTGATGTACTTCTTATAACACAGTTTGATATGGGTGTTAGGGGAGCAGCAGTTGCTACTGTGTTTTCGCAGGCTGTTTCAGGTGTGTTTTGCCTTTTTTATGTAAAAAAGAAATTTCCTGTTTTACATACCTCAAAAGAAACACGTGGGTTGGATTTTTCATGCGTAAGAAATCTTATAAAAAACGGAATACCCCTTGCATTGCAGTTTTCCATAACGGCAGTTGGTTCTGTTATGCTGCAATCCTGTGTAAACGGACTTGGGGCAGATGCTATTGCAGCTGTTACAATTGGTGGTAAAACACAGCTTATGATTACATTACCTTCCGAAACCATAGGCGCAACAATGACTGTTTTTTGTGGTCAGAATCTTGGTGCCGGTAAAATTGACAGAATTAAAAAAGGCGTAGGCAGAGGCGTTGTGCTTGCAGGCTGCTATACTGCTATTGGCTTCCTTGTTGCTCGTTTTTTAGGCCCGTATATTTCACTTTTATTTATTAGTGGTGCAGAGTCGGGCATAATTAACCTTGCGCAGCAATATATTAATGTTGGTAGCTACTTCTATTTTGTATTGTCTGTACTATTCCTGTTCAGGAACTCTATACAGGGCTTGGGCTATAGCTCGGTAGCTATGTTTGCAGGTGTGTTTGAGCTTATAGCAAGGGCGATAATGGGCTTTGGCTTTGTTAATACCTTAGGGTACGATGCTGCTTGTATTGCAAACCCTGTTGCGTGGATTGCTGCTGATGTTTTCCTTATACCTGCATTTATTGTTATAATTAAAAAAATCGAAAGAAAATACACGCAGAATAAATCGGTGTAATACTATGGTTTTGCACTTTGACCAAATGGTAAAGGTTGGATTTGTGATAAATTACCAAAGATTAAAAAAACAGGAAAAAATTATAAAAAAAGTGTTTACAAACGCAATTTAGTGTGCTAATATGTAGCTGTAAGTTACGGAACGGTTACGGAAATATCCGAAACGGTTACGTTATGAACAATTATAATTTATTTTTTTGAAAGGGGTTCTTTAAATGTTTAAGTTTTTAAAGAGCAAAAAGGGTTTCACCCTCGTTGAATTAATGATCGTTGTTGTTATCATGGCTATCCTTGTAGCAGTTGCTGTTCCGATTTACTCAGCAGTTACAGCTAACGCAAGAAAGAAAACTTGCCAGGGCAACCAGAGAAACATTATTTCTCAGATTACAAATACAGCTATGAGCCAGCCATCTTTCCTTAAAGTAGGTGCTGAAGGCGCAAATATCGTTATCACAACAAACGCTAATGGCGACGGCATTGAGGAGATCGATGATTCTGCTGTATGTACAACAGCAGGCGATTTTGAAGCTTTGTTCAATGACGACAACAAGCCATTCTGCCCAACTAAAGGCGCTGTTTTAACAGTTAATGTTAAGGTTGAAGATGGTGGCGCTGTTAAGGTTAGCATCACGGATTGTACAGGTGGCGACGACCACGTAGCATAAGTTAATTTAACTTAACTCTTAACCCTCTCGGAAATCCGAGAGGGTTTTTATTTTGCTAAAATGTTGCAATTCGGGCATTTCTGTGATAATATTAAATTAGATATATGGTGAGGTGGTATTATGTACTTTAACATATTAAAATCTAAAAAAGGTTTTACACTTTTTGAATTGGTGATTGTTGCTACCATTTTAGGTATTCTTACAGCTGTTTCCGTACCTATGTTTATAAATGCATTTGATGCCCAAGCACGTAAGGATTGCAAGACCCAGTGCACAGTTATTAAGGCACAGGTTAAAGAGGCTATGACCGGTATGATGGATAACGGTGCTGCCCAGTATAAGGAAGAAAAGGTTGGCGAAAAAGTAGTAAAAAACTTGAGAATCGACTTTTCGAAGGTGCAAGGCGACCATAAAACAACATATACTGATGATGGTATTGCAGGTAATGCTGATGATGACTACAGTGGTAAAGAGTGCTTTGTTCTTATTGAAGACCAGGATATTCCGGGTAAAATAGCATTTACACTCGGCGACCTTCGTGGTGGCTACAGGCCACAAAATCTTAACGAGTACAAAGAAGGCTGCGACCAGGGCTATTTCCTTAAAAAGAAAAAACTTGAAAATGTAAAGTTTTATACATACCTCGCTAATGCAGAGATTCCACTTTGTCCGTTCTCGGACCCCGATAAAAAAGAGTTTTACTATTATTATGTTTTTGAGGATGGAAGCGTAATTTGCTCCTGCCCGGAATGCCACGAAAATTAATTAACTTTTAGGTGAAACAATGAAGCTTAACGAAAACTTTATTTTAAAAACAATTGCAGGCTCACCTGTTGTAGTGCCTGTTGGTGAGGCAGTAAATCAGGTTAAGGGTATGATTACCCTTAACGGACCTGCTGAGGTTATTTGGAAAAGCCTTGAAAATGGCGATGATTTTGATACTATTCTTGCTACACTAAAAGCAAAATACGATGCCCCCGAGGAATTGCTAAAAAAAGATTTGATTGCCTTTACAGAAAAGCTGAAATCCCTTGGCATACTCTCTGAGTGAGAGGTTAGCGAAACCTTAATTTATTCAAAGGATTAAATATGTCAAATAAAAAAATTAACCTCGAAGCGCTCCTTCCTTTTATAGAAGAGGCGTTTGAAAGGAATACCACATTTAAAATACCTATTACAGGCACAAGTATGAATCCGCTTCTTTTTGAGAAGCGTGATTTTGTGTTTATAAAAAAAGCTGAGCTTCCGTTAGAGATAGGCGATATTCCACTTTACAGGCGCAGAACAGGCGAGTTTGTTTTGCACAGAATAGTCGGCAAGGACGATAGGGGCTACATTTTATGTGGTGATAACCAGTTTGTACTTGAACACGGTGTGCTTGATAGCCACATTATAGGTGTTGTGTGTGAAATGAATATAGACGGTAAAGCCGTTGGTGTAGAGGATGCCGAATACATTAAGCATAAGGAAAAGTATGTGAAAAATGTCGGCAGACGATATCCCGTAAGAAGATTGCGATATAATTTGAGTAGGTTGTTAAAATGATGCAAAACCAAGCTACTGCACAGGAAATTACCACAATTGGCAGAGTTATTATTAAAATAATAAAAAATGATTTAGCAGGTAACAGTTATTTGTTACCTGCTGATGTTGATTTTAAAAAGCTTTATATGTTAGCAGATATGCATAGGGTTGTGCCCCTTATAGCAGAGGCTGTGCTTAATTGCCCTAACGCACCCGATGAGGTGAAAAAGAAATTTAAAAGTGAGCTTTTTAAGGTTTCTATGCGCTATGAGGCTCAGCTTAAAGAGAAAAAGAAATTATCTGCTCTTTTTAGCGAAGCAAATATAAAGCATTGCTTTCTTAAGGGTGATAAGCTTTCAAGGTTTTATAAAAATCCCGAGCTTCGGTTTATGCTTGATATGGATGTTTACGTGGAAGAAAACGGCTTTAAAAGAGCTGAAGAAATCCTGCAGGAGCAGGGCTATGAGCTTAACAGCTTTGCTGATGATAAGGATGTCGGATACATTAAAAAGCCCTTTTATAACGTTGAATTGCATAGAGAGTTAAAGTACGATTACGACAAAGGCTACGATTATTACAAGGGTGCCTTCTCTCGCTTGCAGGGTGTAGAGGGTAGCTGTGAGCTTAATATGACCGATGAGGATTTTTATGTATATATTCTTTCACATACTGCGCACCATTTTGAAACTGCAGGTACAGGTATACGTAATATTTTGGACCACTATTACTTAAAAAATAAGCTCATGCCCAATTGCAATTATGCTGTGCTTGAGGCAGGGCTTGAGGCTGTAGGTCTTACAGCCTTTGCACAAAGAATGGATGCACTTGCAGAGGCCTGGTTCGGTAATGGCGAATGTAACGAGGATATTGAGGAAATATCCGACTATATTTTACTTGGTGGTGTTTTTGGTAATAAGGTAAACCACTATATGGGTGGAATTTTAAGAGGGGATTACGGAGATAAAAAATCATCCTTTATCTTAAAAAGATTATTCCCGTCAAGGGCCAAGATGCAGGACAGATACCCTGTTTTAAAAAGGTTTGCTTTTTTGTTGCCTGTTATATGGGTGGTCAGAATTGTTAGCGCGCTGTTTTCAAAAAAAGACTACTCTGCCGAAATAGATAATGCAGACTCCGTTACCCAAGAGCAAAAAGAAGCTTTTGCCCGTTTTATGCAAAAAAACGGCTTGTAAAATTATAAAAAAGTATTGTAGTTAATTGTAAAATATGATATAGTAATCTATATATGAATTATAAAGGAGAATTTCGATGGCTTACGAAGAAAAAAAGACTACCGAAGAAGAAATTGGTCTTGAATTTATATTTAAATTTATGCGCCAAATTATTTCTAAATGGTGGCTTATTGTTATTTTTGTGGTTGTTTTTGCGGCTACAGGCTTTGCTGTTGCAAAGGTTACCTACAAAGAAAGCTACAACTCAAAATTAATGCTTAATGTTTCCAATAAAGACAGAGAGGTGCAGGGTACTGCATCACAGGTGCTTACTGCCAGTGATGCTCAGGCTTCAACCTTTATTGCAAACAACTTTAAAATCCTTTTACAGGAAGGTAATGACTTTATTACAAAAATACAAGAAGAGGTCAGAATTAAAAACCGTGAATGCTCTATAGATGAACTCAGAGGTATGATAGATGTAACTATCGGCCAGGATGCTACACTTATTATCATCTATGTTAACAGCGGAGACCCTGACCTTGCTTATGATGTTGCTACTGCAATACAGAGCGTTTACCAGGATATAGTTAAGGATGCTATGCCTGCAGTTGAAATCACTGTTGCTGACAGTGCTTCAAAGGCTGCACTTGCTCCCGATTCATCTGTACTTATTTATACAGCTATCGGTCTTATCTTGGGTGCATCTCTTGCTATTGTTATTATTCTTATTACCGATAAGATTCAGAACAAGCTTCTTTCAACAGAGGATATTAAAAACAATTTCAATGTTGATATTCTTGCTACTGTTTCCGATATTAAGTCAAAAACTAAGGGCGACCGTACAAAGCTGCTTATTACCGATAAAAACGTAGGCTTGCCGTTTATTGAAACCTTTAAGCTTATAAGAACAAAAATTGAAAACGCAAAGCACAAAAAAGGCTATTCCGTTTTCTCCATTACAAGTTCAACTGAGAATGAAGGTAAAACTACCTGCTCTACAAATATTGCGCTTTCACTTGCTAAGAGTGGTAAGTCCGTTCTCCTTATAGACGCTGACCTTAGAAAGCCTGCTGTTTTAAAAACACTTGGTGTTTCTCTTGAAGGTGAAAAGGGTGTTTACGATATAGTTAACGGCAACAAATCCTTTGAGGAATCTGTTAAGTACATCGAAAGATATAACCTTTATCTCCTTGTTGCTTCTGCAGCAGTGCCTGACCCAAGTGAAACACTTGCTTCTGCAAGCATGGAAAAGATTATTGAAACTGCAAAGGCTAACTTTGATTATGTTATTATCGACTGTCCTCCTGCAGGTGTTGTTGCCGATGCTGCTATCGTTGCAAACTACACAGATACAATGATTTTTGTTGCTGCTGAGGAAAGAGTTGCTCTTCGCCAGATTGAATACGCTTTAAGTGATATTATGACTACTAAGGCTGATATTTTTGGCTGTATCTACAACCGTGCAGGTGCAGGTACACTTAGAGTAAGCTCCTCAAAGTCAGGTGGCTATTTCTCAGGCAGATACGGTGGCTACTATGGTTCATCTTACTACTACGGTAGCCGTAGCAGCAGCTACTACTATGGTAGTGGTTCAAGTGGCAAACGCCATCACCGTCGCCATAAAAAATAATTAACACAATAATTAAAGAACCACAATTCCAAAGGAATTGTGGTTCTTTTTTTGTATATAGTTTTATCAGTCAGGATTTATATCGCTGTTTGTTTGCAGAACAAACAAACACTTTCGACATGTGCAGTTCTTGGGAACATATCTACAGGTGTAACCTCTACTGCGCTGTAGCCTAAGCCTTCTAAAAGCTTTGCATCTCTTGCGAGGGTGGCAGGGTCGCAGGAAACATAAACAATTCTTTGTGGTGCAATTTCTGCTACAGTTTTTAAAAGTGAAGCAGCGCAGCCTTTTCTTGGTGGGTCCAATATAATAGTTTGTGGTGCAATACCATCAGCCTTAAGCTTTTCTGCTGCAAGGGCAGCATCACCACAAATAAATTGTGCATTGTTTATGTTATTAAGCAGAGCATTTTCTTTAGCGTCCTCTATTGCCTCGGGTATAATTTCTACACCCACAAGAGATTTTACCTTGCTTGCCATAGAGAGTCCGATTGTGCCTGCGCCACAGTATAAGTCAAGTACATCCTCTTTACCTGAGGGCGCTGCGTATTCTGCAGCCTTGCCGTATAAAAGCTCTGCACCGTCGTGGTTAACCTGGTAAAAGGAAAGGGGAGAGATTTTAACCTTTACCCCACAAAGCACATCTACAATATAAGGCTCGCCGTAAATGGCCTCACAAGCCTCACCAAGCACCACATTGGTGTTAGAACAGTTGGTGTTGAGTAAAAGTGCTTTAAAGCCTTCTACCCTCTTTAAAGTCTCAACAAGAGTATCACTATGGGGTAGCTCTTTGCCGTTTGCAACAATGCAAACCATAAGCTCGCCTGTAGCAAATGCCTTGCGCAAGTAAATGTGGCGAATAAGTCCGATTCCTATTTCTTCATTATATACGGTTATGTTAAATTTGTTTATCCAATTTTTTATAATTTCTATAATTTGAGTGAATTCTGCAGGCTGTAAAAGACAGTCCTCGCAATCAATTACCCTGTGGCTCTTTTTAGCGTAAAAGCCGATTTTTAAAATACCGTTTTCTCTTTTGACGGGGTATTGTGCCTTGTTTCGATAGCGTGTAATTGACGGGGAGGGAATAATGGGCATAAATTCAGGTGAAAGCCCACCTATGCGCTCAAAAGCATCTATAACCTTTTGTTCCTTTAGCCTTAGCTCCTCTCGGTAGCTTATGTGCCCGAAGGAGCAGCCACCACAGCTTTTAAAGCATTCACACTCAGGCTCTATTCTGTACTTTGAGGGCTTTATTATTTTTGCAATTTTGCCAACGGCATAGGTTTTCTTTGCTTTTATAATGTGGCAAAGAATTTCATCGCCTACGGCAGTATTTTCTACAAAAATGGCTTGTCCGTCAAATTTACCGACTCCACCACCCTCTGCAGTATAGCCTGTTATATGCAATTTTATATCATCGTTTTTATTGACCATTTTTTATTTCCTCAATTGCATTTTTATAATCATCGTAGGTTAAAAATGTGTTTAATAGCTGCAGCATCGCATTTGTAGTAAGCCTTGCAGGGAGCTGCAGGTACTTAAGTAGCTTCCCTCTGAGCTGCTCGCTGTTTTCTCTGCCTGTAAGCCCATCCTCGTACAAATCGAGCTTTGTAATTTGACGTTTTTGTGTTTCTTGTGTTGTTTCACAAAGTACACCTGCTTTTTCCAGCGCTTCGATTATAATTTGAGCGCTTACGCCCTCAACACCTAATTTGCCCTCCTTAGAAGGCTCTGCCTTGCGTTTTTCTTTACCGAATATATCAGGTATATATGCGTGGGTAATTTGCTCTGAAGGCACTATACCACGAATAAACGAGCGTATTGTAAAACCTGCAGAATCACTATCGGTAAGTATTAATATGCCTTTTGTTTGGGCAAGCCTGCGAATAAGTATTTGCTTTTCTTTGTCGTTAAATATACCGAAGCCGTCGGTTTCTATTATAACGGCATCTAATATGGAGGAAAGCTTTATTTTATCGTATTTGCCTTCAACTATAACTACCTTATCAATTTTTATCATTATAATCTTAACAACCTTAAAATTACTTCTTCTAAAATTATTCGTTTATCCTCGTTAGTTGATTTCATTCGCCTATCGGCATTTGAGAGTATCTCAATGGCGCTTTTAAGCTGTGCCATAGTGTATCGGTTGCCGTCTGCTGCAGCGTTATCAAGGGTAAACATTTTTGTTTTGTAAATGTTTCCTGCAAAGCAATCTGCAAGCTGCTTGTAGGGTATGCCTGCCTCCTTTGCTGCTTTAACCCTGTACATATCTACATAAGCTTTAGAAAGCACGGCAAGTATTACTATAGGCTCTTCGCGTAATTTGAAAAGGTTTTGCAGATTTTCGTATGCATTATCTGCTTCACCCTTTGTAACCATTTTAGAAAGCTGAAAGATTTTTGCCTCTACGGATATTATAACGGTTGCATCTATATCACTTTTTGAAATTTCGCCTGCTTTTACAAATGCACAAACCTTGCTTAACTCGTTTTGCAAGGTAGCCATATCTTCGCCTACAAGGTTTATTATATATGCAGCACACTCCTTAGAAAGCACGCACCCCTTTTTACTTGCCGATGAAATAAGCAGCTTTTCAAGGGCAGGTCGTGTGCGTTTATCTATTTTAGCGCATACACCAACATCGTCGATAAGCTTAATTACCTTTGACCACTTGGAGCTTTTATCGTCTACGTCTACAGTGTCCATCCAAAAAATGAGCACTGAGGTTTCGGGCATATCGGTTATAACCGATAAAAATTCTTCATCAACCTTGCCTCTGTCGCCAATAAACTCTGTTAGGTTATAATCTTTAACAAGAGTGCAGGAGTAATCGCTCATCATCGGGAATGATGAGACGCAATCGTATATTTCATTTAATGAGGTGTCTTTACCTTCAAGCTTTTTAAGGTTAAAATCCTCAAAATCCTTTGAAACTGTTTTTTCACAAATTAAGTTGGCATAGTGCTGTTTAAGGAAGCCTTCATCGCCATAGATGAAGTAAACCCTTGAAAACTCGCCGGCTTTAATCTGTTTTTTTAAAGCATCTTCATTGAACTGTGCCATGCTTACTCCTTTTATAATTCTATAGTTATATCGTTGTGTTGTGCTGTAGCATACAGCTCTTTACACGTGGACTCTATTTCTGATAATTTTCCTGAATCTATATTGGTACCGGTGCTTATAATAACAGTTGGAACAAACACTGATAAGGGCTTTTGTGGTACGCCGTTAAAGACGGCAATTTCGCAATCGTTTTGTTTGATTAAATCGGTATGGCTTGCGTTGCCGTGTAAGTGTATGTAAACATTTTTTATGTTACCCTTTATTATAACATATTTTATACTGCCTGTGTCAACAATTTCTACAGTTATTTCATTATTCAAATTAAATGTGAAATTACTTAGCTCTTGTGCGCTTTGGGGTATGGTGGCACCTAAGTCTACAGCACTTTTATATGCACTTGATGATAACATAATATTTTGTGGCGAATACACAGAGTGGATATATGAAAGGTTATCTATAGCCTGTTTTCCCGTGTAGCTTACAATGTGGTAGTCAAGGCTTTCGCTTGTTGCTTGCGGAAGGGAAAGCTTTGCGTTAGTGGATAACCGTGAGTTACCGTTTTCAATAAAAGCATAGTGATTACCGGATTTTATAAGCACGTGTATACCGTTTGAGGTCCGGAAAACAGTTATGCTGTTTGCTTGTGTAAAGGGTATAAACGGTGTTGCAACGGTAAGTAATGTTACAACAGCGCACACAATTGCAGTTGCTTTGACAATACTTTTGCTCTTGCTTTTTCGGTGTATAAGGTAAGCAAGGCTTAAGAGAATTGATATTATAACAATGTAAATTATAAGAGTATCTTTATTAATTGCTACCGAGCAAAGCTTTAGACTTGAAATTTTATTTGTAAGTATTGTTACAATGCTTAATAAAAGTGATGTACACCTAAAAGAAATAACGATTATCGGCGCAAAAACAGAAAGTTTAATAAACGAAAGAGCTACGCTTATGGCACCTGCAATAAGGCCATAGAAGGCAAGCTGAATACAAAGGATATTGCTTAAGGGTGCTACCAGGCTCACAACACCGAAGTGGTAAGCAGATATGGGTAAAGTAAAAATACCTGCACAGCAGCTTATTATAAGAGATGATGATATAAAGTTTAAAATTCTTATAAGCTTTGGGGGATATTTTTCTCTTATGAATGATAAAAGCTTAGTGCTAAAATGATTTGCTACTAATACACCTAAGGTAGCTGCAGCTGATAATTGGAAGCTGATGCTTGTTATAGTGAAAGGGTTGATTATAAGGATAAAAGCAACAGCAGCCCCTAAGGAATTAAGACTATCGGGTGTGCGTTTGAAAAACGGAGATATAAGCACGGCGATTGCCATAACAGTTGCCCTTATAACCGATGGTGTAAAGCAAGCAACAATACAGAAAATCAAAAGGAAGACAATGCATAAAACATTACCTGCCTTTTGTGGGATTTTTAAAAGCGTAAATAGTGATAGAATTAATCCACACCAAAGGGAGGTGTGGAGTCCCGAAACAGCAAGAAGGTGAGATATACCCGATGATCTGAAGCTTTTTTCGGTTGTTGGGGAAAGGTCGCTTTTATCACCAAAAAGCATTCCTTTAAAAAGACCACTTAAATCTTTACTTAAATAATCATCTGCTTTTTGGCAAACTATACTTTTAAAATTTAGTATATGGTAGTAGGGTGTTAAATCACTTTTCCAAAGAAAATCGGCATTGCTTGAGGTAGCGCACAGTAATGTGCTATCGGCAATCTGCGAATAATCGTAATCTCCGTTACTGTTGGTGGGTATGTAAATTTGGGCGTTGCTTACAGAAATATAATCATATAGTTGGTGGCTATGTTTCCCCGATAAGGTGATTTCTATTTTGAATTTCACCTTTGTATCACCGATTTTGTCGGCTTGTAAAATGAATTCGGAGCTATCCTCTGTTGATTGTGGCAAAGAAATTATTTTACCGTGAATATCTTGCTTTGTGTTGTTAAACTCCACAACAGGAGCAATTTTAATTTGGTTGATTAGTAGAAATGAAAAGGTACAGATAAGTGCTGCAACACATACTGTGGGTATAATTATATTGCCCTTGAAGAGTTTTCTTTTAAAAATGTATAAAAATAAGACCGATGCTGAAATTATTGGTACAACTACAGCTGCTCCTTTAAAAAGAATTAGAGCAGAGCAAATTGCTATAGCAGTTGTGCCGAAAACCAGCATTGGTCTTTTCATTTGTTAAACCTCGGGGATATATTAGCCTGCAGGCCAGGTGAAATCTCTGCCGGCCATAAGGTGGAAGTGGATGTGCTTAACTGTTTGACCTGCGCTGTCGCCACAGTTGTTTACAACACGGAAGCCATCCTTCATACCAAGCTCCTTGGAAAGTCCTGCTATAACCTCAAAAATATGGGCGATAACAGTACTGTTTTCTTCGGTAATATCTGCAGCAGAGGTTATGTGCTGCTTTGGTATTACAAGTATGTGGGTAGGAGCCTGTGGCTCTAAATCATTAAATGCAACAACAGTTTCATCCTCATAAACCTTTGTTGAAGGAATTTCGCCGTTTGCAATTTTACAAAAAATACAATCCATAATTTTTCCTCTTTCAAATTACTTAACAACAACGCCCTCTGCTTCACGCTTTGCCTGAAGCTCTTCCATAATTCTCTGTTTTTCTTTACCTGAAATTTTGTAGAAGAACATTGGAATTGAGCAAAGGAGCATACTAAGACCGGGAACAATAGAAACAAGTGAGAACATACCGAAGTTCTGGATTCTTGTAAGCTCTGTAGCAGCAACAACTGCCTGGTTTGCAAGCATATTTTCGGGGTTGATATCAATAAACATATACATAAGGATAATGCCACAGGTTGCAAAAGCATTACCGATTTTGTTGATAAAGCCTTGGCAAGCGGAGCCTAAGCCGTTATCACGGTAGCCTGTTTTAAGCTCGATGTAGTCGAGACAGTCGTAAATCATAGCATTAGAAATAACGTTGATAACGCCTAATGGAATACAAGAAATAAGAATAAATGGAGTGCAAATGTAGAAGTTTGCTGTTTTCCAACCGATTACTGTTGTGAAAATACTTGCAACAAAGCCTGCAAGGCAGGTTGTAATAAGAAGCTTTTTGTAGTCAAACTTCTTCATAAGTAAAGGCATAAGGAGCATAGCACCAAACATACCCACAATAGCACAAACCTGGAAAACTGTTTTAACAGAGGTTACGCTTGCGTTAATGTACTGCTCCTTAAGTGCAGGGTCCATACCGGGGGTAAGCTCAGGTCCTATGTAGAAGGCATACCTTGCAACATGGATAGCTGCAGCCTGAATCATATAACGGCCACTTGAAAGCACACCCATTGCTACAACAAGCATAAGTGGTTTGCAGGTGAATACTCTTTTAAGTGTAGAAGGCTCACCGGGTGTTCTTTCCTTTGGCTTTGGAATGTATCTTTCTGTAATGCCTTTGTAGGAGCTGAGATACATTGTGATACCAACTACAACACAAACAACTGCCATTGACATATATGTTGCCTCGTAGTACTCTGCTTTAGGGAAAAGCAGAGGTATAAGTGTTGGAGCGAGAATGAGAAGCACCTCAGGCACAGCAGTACCGATACCGTTAAGAGTTTTTGCAAATGAAACTACCTGGCCTCTTTCTTCTGAATGACCTGTCATAACGTTAGGAATACTCCAGAAGGGTACGTCTGCCATTGTGTATGCCATACCCCAGCAAATATATGTAACTGCAGCGTAAATCATTGTGCCTGTTTTTGAAAGGCCGGGATTTGTATACATTGCAATTGTAAGTATAGCAATAAGTGGTGAAGCATAAACTATATAGCCCTTAAGCTTACCAAGCTTTGTTGTGTGCTTATCTGCTAAAATACCCATAAGTGGGTCATTAATGGCATCCCATACTCGGGCGCCTAACATTAAAAGTAAAACAAAAATGAGTGGGAGCTTAAGCACATTGGTGTAGTAGTCGCTGATGTAGCTTGACATCATAGCGTAAATCATACCTTGACCCATAGCGCCAAATGCATATGCTCGTTTTTCTTTGCCCGGAACAACGTAGCCCGGTTGCAATGGTTTTGATTTTGCCATTTTTCACCATTCCATTCTATAAAGTAATACAATAATTATAATGTAATTATTTAACGATTTCAATATAAATAAAAGACAAATAAAGGCTCCATAAAATAGTTAAAATAACAAAAAAACAAAGACACCTCGCAATGAGGTGTCTTTGTTTTGGCTTTATGAAACTATATGTAAATCTTAAAAGGCCATCTTTGCGCTTGGCAGGGGAAAGACAGTAGCTTTTAAGAGTAATACCAAAAAGGTTTAATAAGGCTTATTTTAAACCTTCGTTGTTGTAAAGACCGTTAAGCTTAATAATCTTTACAAGTTTGCCCCAGGAAAAGCCCCTTTCTGCTTCGATTTCCTTGAACAACTGATTTCTGATTTCATTAAAATCTATCATTTTATGGACTCCTTTCCTTTAATTTACGAGTAAATTATAATTAAAAAATTCCAAAAAGTCAAGTAATAATGCATAAACAACAAGCGCTTGGGTTGTGCAATATGCACAAATGAATGTATGTTCATTTTTGTTGAGGTGATGAACAAAATGTTCAAAATCGAGTTGCTGTTTTTGTTGATGTTGCACAAAGAGAAACGGTAGCTTTGAGGGTGCTTTAAGGGCTGAAAATGTTTTCTACATCACTTTTAAAAAAAGTTTGTTGAAGTTTTTTAATAGATTTTAAAAAAAGCTGTAAAAAACGCAAGTTTTTTACAGCTCCTTGGTGAAAAAATTATTCGCTTTTTTCTTCGTGATACTCCTGCTCGGTGTTGACATTCCATATATTTGACCTCGAGTAGGTGCTGTCGGTAATACACTTAACGGCCTCAATTGCAGTGAGCATAGAATGGTCCATATTGTTGTACCTGTGCATACCGTTTCTGCCTATACAGTAAAGGTTTTCGGTGGTGTCAAGGTAATCTCTGACAATTGAAAAATCCTTGTATGAGCCAAAGTAAGCAGGGTAGGCTTTTTTTACTTTTATTCGGACAGAATCCTTAACGTCTTTTTTATCAATAATATCGATTTTATGAAGCTCGTCTATTGCGAAAGCGATAAATTCTTCATCGGTCATATTCCACATTTCATCGTTTTCTGTACAGAAATACTCAAGGCCAATCCATACGGTATCATCGGGATTTTTTACCATGTACGGCGACCAGTTATTAAAAATTTGAAGTCTGCCGATTTTTACATCTCGCTCCTGGATATATATCCAACAGTCGGGCACTATGTTACCCAAGGTTTTGTGGCTTGTTTTGTTTTCAAGAAGAAGCTTATCTGCAAGGATACCAACAGTTATAAAATCACGGTACGGAAGGCTTGTTGCAACCTCCCTGATGCTTTGCGGAACATTTTCTTCCATTCCCTCAATAAGGTCTTTAATTGGCATTGTTGAAATGTAGTAATCAGCAAAAAACTCCTGCTCACCATCGGGAGTTTGGGCAATAACTGAGGTTACCTTTTTGCCATCCATTTTTATTTTAATGACCTTGCTGTTTTTAAGTATTAAACCACCATTTTTTATAATTTCCTCAGCCATAGCTTCCCAAAGCTGACCGGGTCCTTTTTTAGGGTAGTAAAACTGCTCAATAAGTGAGGTTTCTGTTTGCTTTTTACCTTTGAATGGCTTGGTGATTACGTTAAAAATTGCTTTTGTAAGGGAAAGCCCTTTTACTCTTTGAGCACCCCAATCAGCTGAAATTTCACTTGGGTTTATACCCCACAGCTTTTCGGTGTAATCTTCAAAAAACATTTCATAAAGCGGCTTGCCGAAACGGTTGATGTAGAAGTTTCTCAATGATGTTTCATCAAGCTTGAAAACACAGGAATGAAGGTAGCCGAAGCCTGCCTGAAGGGTGCGCTTAAGGCCCATATTAATAAAGGTTTCGGGTTTTAGAGATATAGGGTAATCGAAGAATTTTCGCAAGTAAAAAATTCTTGAAACTCTGTTTCTTACAAGTAAAACCTTTTCGTCTGTTTCGGGGTTTGGTCCGTCGTACGAAAGCTCTTTTCGGGTGCCCGTTTTTATGTCGTCATAAGAAGGTGCGCCTTGTATTGGCATAAGCTCCTGCCATATTTCATTGACCTGCTCGTTTTTTGAGAAGAAACGGTGTCCACCAATATCCATACGGTTGCCGTTGTGGCAGGCTGTACGTGAAATACCACCGATAAACTCGCTTTCCTCAAGAATAAGTGGGACAACATCAGTATTTTTTAAAAGCTCATAGGCAGCAGTTAAGCCTGCGGGGCCTGCACCTATAATTAATGCTGTTTTTTTAGCCAAAGTCTCAAATCCTTTTCTATAATAATTCTCTGTTAAAAAGACCGTTGGTTTTTGGTCCGTTTAAGGTTTTGCCCTTAAGAGCCTGCTTGTAAATATATGCGCAGGCTTCTTTATCCTCAGTTGTGAAATAAAGCACACCAAAATCAAGCATATTCAAAGCTTTATCGCCAATATAAAGGGGTACACTGTTATAAAGTGTGGTGTATTTCTTTTGGTGGCAAATTGCAGGAAAGGTAACGCCCTTTCTGTCGGTGAATTGGGTTAAGCCGTTACATACACCACAGCCGTTTGCATCTTTTTGAGGACAGACTCTCATAAGCATTAAGGGCAGATAGCCGTAAATATAAGCGCCTACAGGTAGCCGTGCATTTATACCTAACATAGCTTTTTGTGTTAATTCAAAAGAGAGTGTGGCATCTGCTAAGCCTAACTCCTTGTAGTAGCTCAGAGCAAAGGAGTTTGTTATATTCAAGCCGTGTGCACCGTGTACGGTAAAGCCCAAATCAGAACAAAGCTTAACTGCTCCTATATTGCTCACAAAAGCACGGGTAATACCCATTGCTTTTATTTTTTTTAGCGATTTTGTAATTTCTGCTTCTTCCTTTGGATAAATAAGGGCAGGAAGCTCAATAATAATTTTATCCGTGGGAATTAAAGCTTTATCCACATCAAGTGCCTGTGCCATTGGAATAATTATAAACTCGGCATCAGATAAAGCAGGTGAGTATTGAGAAATGCTCTGTAATCTTATGCGAAATGAAAGCAATTTTTTAGTTGAGGGTACGGCTTTTGAGTGTTGCTCTGCAGAACGAATCTCATAGTGAGTTTCCGTGAGGGCATTTTCTAAAAGGGTGCAAGCCTCTCTTCGCATGGCGTTGATTGCTGATGCTGAAAGAGTAAGCATATCTTCGTTTTTGAAAGTGAAATCGCCCATAAAAAATGGCGTATCACCAAGCTTCGCTATGCTTCTGAGAGCAATTTCTTGGGATAGTGGTGCTGTGCGAGGAGCCTCGCCCTCTGCGCCCTCTACGGTTACTGCCTTGCTGCCTGATTTGGCTGTTAAAACAGAGGGCTTTCCCCGTTGCAGGGTGAGAGAAATATCTATTTTAGCAGGGTGAATATCCCATTTATAAAGCTGCTCAAGACCTTTTAAAACGTTACCTGCAGAGGTAACATCATCTTTAACTCTGTACCCGAACATAGATAAATCTCGCTTGCCTTGAAGGTAACCGTCTGTAAATCCACTTCTTGAAAAAACAGAGCGCAAGGTATCCTTATCATAAGGCTGACCGTTTATGGCATTTTTAAGGCTTGTAACAGCTGCAGCAACGTATTCAGGGCGTTTCATTCTGCCTTCGATTTTAAAGGATACAACGCCTATATCCATAAGCCTTTTTATGCTATCTAAATAAGACATATCCTTAAGTGAAAGGGCGTACTCTCTGCCGTGCTGTGAAACCCAGTTAAGTCTGCAGCCCTGAGCACAAAGACCACGGTTTCCGCTTCTTTCACCAAGCATAGCCGAAAGGTAGCAGTTGCCCGAGGTGCTCATACAGTGTGCACCGTGTACAAATACCTCAAGCTCAACCTTAACGGCTTCGCGTATTGCTTTAATTTCATCAAGGGAAAGCTCCCTTGCTACAACAATTCTTGAAAAGCCGAGCTGTTGTAAAAGCAATGCACCACTAACATTGTGTACAGCCATTTGGGTTGAAGCGTGTAAAGGTAGCTGAGGACAGATTTTTTTTACTGCCTGAACAACGGCAAAATCTTGTACAATTACTGCATCTGCACCACTTTTTGCAATTTGGGTGATTGTGTTGTTTAATTCGTTAAGCTCCTTGTCAAAAATAAGAGTGTTAAGCGCTACGTAAACCTTAACGTTTCTTAAATGACAGTATTTGACAGCTTCCTTTAATGAGCTTTCATCAAAATTATCTGCGTTACGGCGTGCATTAAAATTACTTGTGCCTAAGTAAACGGCATTTGCACCACACCTTACGGCAGCTTTCAGCTGTTCATCTGCACCGACAGGTGCAAGAATTTCAAAATTTTTCATATCAGATATCTGTAATTATTTTTTCTTTTTTTGTGCGTACTCTCAAAATGTCGCCTTTTTTTACATCGGCATCGCAGGCGAGAGTAAGAATTTCTTGTGGGTGGCAGGCAGTTTCACAGCCTTCGCCCTTTTCGTTTATGATTTCGGTGCAGGTGAATTTCATACCGATGGAATCGGGGGAAAGCACCTCTATTGTGTCGCCTAATCTGAAGAAATTGCGCTGTTCTATCTTTAACATACCGTTTGTGCAGTCCTCAAGTGCAACACCTGCAAAGGTGCAGTCCCAATGGTATTGACCGTCGTTTTTGTGGTCGTATACAAGGTTGCCGAAGTAGAAACCACTATTGTACGGGCGATGGCTGATAGCATCTAATTCATCCTCTAAAAGCTCCATAGGTGCTGTGCCGTCTATTGCTCTTCTGTATGCATTTACGACGTGAGAAACATAATATTCTGTTTTCATTCTGCCTTCAATTTTAAAGGAGTCTACACCTGCCTCGGCAAGCTTGTCAAGAAAGCTGATTGCTTTCATATCGTGAGAGGAGAGAAGCGCTGAATGGTCCTGGTATTCCTCCAATTTTAAATACTCGTTTGGTCGATTACGCTCAACAAGATAATATTCCCAACGGCAGGGCTGTGTACATTCACCTCTGTTGCCACTTCTGTTGTTAAGATATGAGGAAATAAGGCATCTGCCCGAATATGCCATACACATAGCCCCGTGCACAAATGCCTCAATTTCTAAATCCTCGGGAATATTTTCGTGCATCTGAGCAATTTCTTCTATTGTCATTTCACGGGCAACAACTATTCGTGATGCACCCATTTCGTAGTAGGCCATAGCACTTGCGTAGTTGCAGCAGTTTGCCTGTGTGCTTATATGTACCTCAAGGCGAGGCTCTGCCTGCTTAATTGTGCGTAAAGCGCCCAAATCAGCAACAATAACAGCATCTACACCCAAAGCGTAAAGTGTACGGGCATAGCCTTTAAGTGGCTCTATTTCGTGGTTTTTTGTAAAGCTGTTTACTGTAACGTAAAGCTTTTTGCCTAATTTGTGAAGGTAGCTTGCAGCGTGTGCAATATCCTCCTCAGTAAAGGCTGATTTTTCTGCTCTGAGCTGAAGAAGGGGGCCGCCGATATATACGGCATCAGCACCAAAACGGGCTGCTGCCATTAAGCAATTCATATCCCCTGCAGGGGCAAGTAATTCAGGTTTTTTCATAGGTTTACCTCTCAAAAATATTACAACAAAATATAATACACTAAAATTACCAAAAAAACAAGGTCATTTATGTAATATAATATAATCATACAGTCTTGATTTTTACGTAAACACTGTGTTATAATATGCAATTATAAAATGTGGCAGTTTAAGCCTATTTTGAGGAGATGTATTTAATGAAATTCGATGTTGCCGTTATTGGTGCCGGCGTCGTTGGTTCACTTATTACAAGAGAGCTTTCAAAGTACAATATCAATATAGCTCTTCTTGAAAGACACAACGACTGTGCTATGGGTGCTACAAAGGCAAATAGTGCTATTGTTCATGCAGGCTTTGATGCAAAGCCCGGTTCTTTAAAAGCAAAGCTTAATGTCAGAGGCGTAGAGCTTATGAAAAGGTTTTGCAAGGAGCTTAATGTTCCTTTGCAAAATAACGGTGCTCTCGTAGTTGCATTTTCAGAGGATGAAATGCCACACCTTGAAGAGCTTCTTGCAAGGGGTGAGGCAAACGGTGTGCCGGACCTTAAGGTTATAAGAAGAGATGAGCTTTGTGCCATGGAGCCAAACATCGGCGAAACAGCAGTTGGCGCACTTGTTGCTCCAACATCTTCAATCGTTTGCCCTTATGAGCTTACAATTGCAGGTGTTGAAAATGCTGTTACAAATGGTGCGCAGTTTATCAGAAACTGTGCCGTTGAGGGAATTGAATACAAAAACGGTGAGTTTGTGCTTTCTACAACTCAGGGTGAAATTACTGCAAAGTATGTAATCAATGCAGCAGGTGTTCACTCGGGAAAAATTGCATCACTTATTGGCGATAACTCAATAGAAATTGTTGTGCGCCACGGCGATTACTATCTTCTTGATAAATCACAGGGAACACTTGTTTCACACACCATATTCCAATGCCCCACAAAAATGGGTAAGGGTGTACTTGTTTCACCTACAGTAGACGGTAACCTTATTGTAGGTCCATCTGCAGAGGATATTGACAATGGTGATGATGTTGCAACAACAAATGTGGGTCTTGATAAAATCTACACTAATGCAATTAAGAGCGTGCCTGCAGTTTCCTTGAGGAATGCAATCACATCCTTCAGTGGAAACAGGGCACATCCTACAAGTGATGACTTTATTATAGGCTCATCTGCTGTAAACAAGAATTTCATAAACGCTGCAGGTATTGAATCCCCGGGTCTTTCATCTGCTCCTGCTATTGCAGAAATGGTAGAGGGCATTATTCTCGAGCTTACAGGAGGGCTCGAGAAAAAGGCTGATTATAATCCAATAAGACCTGAGCCTGTTCGATTCAGACATATGTCTACAGAGGAAAGAGCAAAGCTTATTGAAAAGAATAAAGCCTACGGAAGAATTGTTTGCCGTTGTGAAACTATTACAGAGGGCGAAATTTTAGATGCCATTCACGCCCCGGCAGGTGCACGAGATGTTGACGGCGTAAAGAGAAGAACCAGAGCAGGTATGGGTAGATGCCAGGGTGGCTTCTGTGGCAGCAAGGTTGTAGAAATACTTGCCCGTGAATTAAGCGTTGAAATGAACGAAATTACAAAATTCGGCAGTCAGTCGAAGATTATGTACCATAAGACAAAATAAGGAGGCAGGAAAATGTTTGATTATGATTTAGTTGTAGTCGGTGGTGGTCCTGCCGGTATGGCTGCAGCTCTCAAAGCAAAAGAAGAGGGCGTTGAAAAGGTTGTTATTCTCGAAAGAGCAGAAACCTTAGGTGGTATTTTGGAGCAGTGTATTCACACAGGCTTCGGTCTTCATTATTTTGGCGAAGAGCTGTCAGGTCCCGAATATGCAGGCAGATTTATTGAGCAGGTTGAAAAAACAGATATTGATGTTTACACAGACACAATGGTGCTTAATATTTCCGAGGATAATATCGTAACAGCAGTAAATAATAAAGAAGGTCTTATGCAGTTTAAGGCAATTGCAGTTGTGCTTGCTATGGGCTGCCGTGAAAGACCTCGCGGAGCATTGTCTATTGCAGGCTCACGCCCTGCAGGTATTATGACTGCAGGTACAGCTCAAAAGTATGTTAATATTGACGGATATATGCCCGGTAAAAAGGTTGTTATACTCGGCTCAGGTGATATCGGCCTTATTATGGCGCGCCGTATGACCTTAGAGGGTGCAGAGGTTAAGGTTGTTTGTGAGCTTATGCCTTATTCAGGTGGCTTGCAGAGAAATATTGTGCAATGCCTTGATGACTTCGGTATTCCGCTTCGCCTTAGCTGTACAGTTGTTAAAACCCATGGTAAGGAAAGGCTTGAGGGCGTTACAATTGCAAATGTTGATGAAAGATTGCAGCCTATTCCCGGTACGGAGGAGTATATTGAGTGTGATACACTTCTTCTTTCCGTTGGTCTTATTCCCGAAAACGAGCTCTCTAAGGATGTTGGTGTTGCTCTTGACAGAGTAACAAACGGTCCTGTTGTTGATGAATACAGAGAAACCCTTCAGCCCGGTATTTTTGCCTGTGGTAACGTTTTACAGGTGCACGACCTTGTTGACTATGTTACCGAGGAAAGCCAAATTGCAGGTAAGGGTGCTGCCGATTATATTTTCGGCAAAAAGAAGGGTGGCACATTCATAAATACAAAGGGTATTGATGGTGTGCGCTACATTGTTCCTCAAAGAGTAAATATTGAGGGTAAAGAAGATCTTAAGCTGTATTTCCGTGTTGGCCAGGTATATAAGGGTGCTAAGGTTGTTGTTGAGTGCGACGGCCGTATTCTTTCTTCACGAAAGAAAATTAAGCTTGCTCCCGGCGAGATGGAAAATGTTACAATTACAGCAGAAATGCTGAACAATATGACAAAAGACAGTGAAATTACTGTCAGAATTGAGCAATAAGGAGGGTGCTGAAATGAAAAAAGGTCTTATTTGTGTATCCTGTCCTTTAGGTTGTCCTATTGAGGTAGAAATTGAAAATGGCAAGGTTATTTCCGTAACAGGTAACACCTGTAAAAGGGGAGATGCCTATGCCCGTACAGAAATTACAAACCCTATGCGAAGCCTTACAACAAGCGTTAAGGTTGAGGGTGGCGTGCACCCTGTAGTGCCTGTTAAATCAGCAGGTCCTATTCCTAAGGATAAAATGTTTGACTGTATGAAGGTTATAAATAACGCTTGTGTTAAAGCGCCTGTAAAAATCGGTGATGTTGTTATTGAAAACATACTCGGTTTAGGTGTGGATATTGTTGCTACAAATTGCGATAGCGGCAAATAATTTTGAGAGGTTTTCTATGGAAGCATACGAGATAGCGGCAAAGGTAAGGCCTAGCCAAAGACAAATTGATTGGCAGAAAACTGAATTTTACGGTTTTATTAACTTTGGTTTGCCGACTTTTTTAAACACAGAGTGGACAGACGGTACTGTCAGCCCCTTGAATTTCTGTCCCGAAGAATTTAATGCAGAGGAATGGGTTACCTTCTTTAAATCTGCAGGCTTTAAGGGTATGGTGCTTAATGTTAAGCATCACGATGGCTTCTGCCTTTGGTGCACACAGCATACTCGCTACAGCGTAGCATATGCTATTGAATGGGATGTGGAAAACAGAGATATTGTTGAGCAGCTTTCGTTAGAATGTGCAAAGCAGGGAATAAAATTCGGTATCGCCATTTCTCCGCTTGACAGAAACTCTGAATTGTTTGGTAGCGGCGAAGCCTACAACGAGTATTTCAAAAAGCTTTTAAGAGAGCTTCTTACAAATTACGGTGATATTTTCTACGTGCGCTTTGACGGTGCAAATGAGCCTACTAAAGACGGTGCTGTGCAGGAGTACGATTGGGAAGGCTACTATGACGTTGTAAGAGAGTGTCAGCCTGATGCTGTTATTGCCCTTGTTGGCCCCGATGTTCGTTGGTACGGTAACGAGTGGGGCGTAATCCGTGAAAACGAGTGGAGCGTTATACCTGAAAGGCATAGCATTTACAGTGCTTTAGAACGTAGCAAGCAGCCTGTTAAAAGGCGTTGGTTTAAAAAAGAAAAAGAGTACGAGCTTGATTTGGGCTCGCGTAAGGCTATAAAAAAAGAAAATTCATTTATATGGTACCCTTGTGAGGTTTCCCTCTCAATAAGAGACAGGTGGTTCTACCACAAAGATGATGAATACACGGCAAAAACAAAAGACAAGCTTTTAAAGCTCTACTTACAGACTGTTGGTGCAAACTGTTGCTTTATGCTTGGTGTTCCACCTATGAAAAACGGTAAATTTGCTGAGATGGATACCCAAATTCTGTTAGCTCTCGGCTCCGATTTAAGACGTGCTTATAACTACAAGGTTTCTCAAATCGGTACTATTGAGGCAAGCAGTACATTATCAGAGGATTATTGCGTAGAAAACCTTTTCAATGATGATGAAGAGCTTACATGGCGCCCTGCTATAGGTGATGCTCAGCCTGAAATAACTATAACACTCTCTCAAAAGGATATGTTTGATAGAGTAATGATGCAGGAATTTATTAAAAACGGACAGCATGTGGAAGGCTATGAGCTGTATATTGACAAAGGTGATGGCCAGTTCGAAAAGATTGATAACGGTGGTATTATAGGCTACAAGAGAATACATAAAATTACGCCTACAGAGGTAATGCGTATAAAAATCAAAATTACCTCGTACCGTGGCGAGCTTGAGTTAAGCTCCCTTGTAATGTATTAATTATATGAAAAAAATTGCTGTTTACGGTGGGTCCTTTGACCCTCCACACAAAGGACATAAGCGCCTTGCAGAAAATCTTGCTTCGTTTTGTGGGGCAGATAAGGTGCTTGTGATTCCTACTGCTATGTCACCATTTAAAAGCAGTAGTGGTGCAACCTCGCTTGACAGACTTGAAATGTGTAAAATCGCATTTCCGGAAGAGCTTTTTCAGGTTTGTGATATAGAAATTAAACGAGGTGGCAAAAGCTACACAATAGATACGCTTAAGCAGGTTAAGGAGCTTTATCCCGATAGTAAGCTTTATCTTTTTATGGGTGATGATATGCTTTTGTCGTTTGAACACTGGTATAAACACGATGAGATTTTGCAGCTGTGCACCTTAGTTGCAGCCTGCAGAGTGCACGATAACAATAAGCTTGCTCAAATGCGAGAGTATGCAAAAAATTTACCTCAGGGAGAGCAAAGGGTTATGCTTTGCCCCTGTGAGCCCTTTGAGATTTCTTCAACTCAAATCAGGGAGAATTTAAAACTCGGTAAAGATTTCGGTATAGACGAGGGTGTTTACGCCTACATTTCTTTGAGGGGGTTGTACGATGTTCAAAAATGAGGAATTTAAGATTATCCTGAAAGAACGATTAACCGAAAAACGCTACATACATTCGCTCAATGTGGCAGATTCAGCCAAGGAATTGGCGTCAATTTACGGTGCTGATGAGGAAAAAGCGTATACTGCAGGGCTTGTTCACGATGCTTGTAAGGATATGCCTGCAGGGTTGCAGCTTTCCTATCTTTTGGAAAACAAGGTTGAGCTTACAGACATTGAAATTAATACGCCTAAGCTTTATCACTCTATATGTGGAAGGGTTTTTGCTCAAAAGGAATTTGGCATTGAAGATGAAGATATGCTTAACGCTATTCGCTACCACACAACAGGTAGAGAAAATATGAGCCTTCTTGAAAAAATTGTTTTTATAGCCGATTTTATAAGCGCCGAAAGAGATTATAACGGTGTTGATATTATGCGTCAAAAGGCTGTGCTCTCATTAGATGAGGCTATTGTAGAGGGCTTAAGCTTTACAATTAAGGATTTAATAGATGCGGGCAGAGTGGTGCATTCTGATACGTTAGGTGCCTACAATGCTGCGGTTTTTGTTATAAATCAAAAGAAATAGGAGAAAAAAATGAGTTTGGATTTAGTAAAAAAGATAGTTAAAGCTCTTGATGATAAAAAGGGTAACGATATACAGGTTATCAAAATTGAAGAGCTTACAATTGTTGCTGACTACTTTGTTATAGCAACTGCTAACTCAAGTACCCATGTAAGAGCCCTTGCCGATGAGGTTGAATTTCAGCTTGAAGAGGCCGGTATCCCTACTGACCACGTTGAGGGCAGAGCAACAGGCTGGATGCTTTTAGAGTATCCGGGTGTTATTGTGCATATTTTTCTTGAGGAAACAAGAAGCTACTACAACCTTGAGCGCCTTTGGGAGGATGGCTCAAAGCTTGATGTAGCAGAGTTACTCAAGTAATTTTAGTTTAGTTAATTATTTTTTCTATACACAGAAAGGTATGATAAGAATGAAATACGATTTTTCCGTCGTAGAGCAAAAATGGCAAAAAAAATGGGAAGAGGCAGGAGTTTTCCGTGCAGAGGATGGCTCCGATAAGCCGAAATTCTATGGACTTGTAGAATTCCCTTATCCAAGTGGTGCAGGTATGCACGTCGGCCATATTAAGGCATATTCAGGTCTTGAGGTAATTTCAAGAAAAAGAAGAATGCAGGGCTATAATGTTTTGTTCCCTATAGGCTTTGATGCTTATGGTCTTCCTACTGAAAACTATGCTATTAAAACAGGTATCCACCCACGTAAAGTTACCGATATGAATATTGAAAAATTTTCTTCTCAGCTTAAAAAAGTAGGCTTCTCCTTCGACTGGGACAGAGTTGTTGATACAACAGAAGAGGGCTACTATAAGTGGACACAGTGGATTTTTCTTAAAATGTTTGAGAATGGTCTTGTTTTCCGTGATAAGACTCTTGTTAACTACTGCCCATCCTGTAAGGTTGTTCTTTCTAATGAGGACTCACAGGGTGGTAAGTGCGATATTTGCCATAGCGACATTGTTCAAAAATCAAAGGATGTTTGGTATCTTAGAATTACAGAGTATGCAGATAAGCTTTTGCAGGGTCTTGACAATGTTGATTATCTCCCTAACATAAAGCTTCAGCAGGTTAACTGGATCGGTAAATCAACAGGTGCTTTTGTAAACTTCAGTATCAGTGGTACTGACGAGAAAATGAAGATTTATACCACCCGTCCGGATACTCTTTTCGGCGTTACATTTATGGTAATGGCACCGGAGCATCCACTTATTGACAAATATGCTGAAAAAATCGGTAATATGGATGATATTGAAAGCTATCGTGCAGAGTGTGCTAAGAAAACAGAGTTTGAAAGAACACAGCTCGTTAAGGATAAAACAGGCGTTTGCATAGATGGTCTTACTGCTGTTAACCCTGTTAACGGTAAGGAAATTCCTATTTACATATCCGACTACGTTATGATGGGTTATGGTACAGGTGCGATTATGGCTGTGCCTGCACACGACCAGCGTGACTATGAGTTTGCAAAGAAATTCGGCATTGATATTATTGAGGTTATTAAGGGTGGCGACATCAGTGTTGAAGCTTATACCGGTGACGGTGAAATGGTTAACTCTGATTTCCTTAACGGTATGGATAAGAAGGCAGCCTCAATTGAAAAAATGATTGAATTCCTTGCAGAAAAAGGCATAGGCGAAAAGGGTGTTCAGTACAAGATGAAGGACTGGGCATTCAACCGTCAAAGATATTGGGGCGAACCAATTCCGATTGTTCACTGTGAAAAGTGTGGTATTGTTGCCGTTCCATACGAGGAGCTTCCTCTTAAGCTTCCTGAGGTAGATAATTTCCAGCCCGGTTCAGACGGTGAAAGTCCTCTTGCAAAAATCGACAGCTTTGTTAACTGCACTTGCCCTAAGTGTGGTGCTGCAGCGAAGCGTGAAACAGATACTATGCCACAGTGGGCAGGCTCCTCTTGGTATTTCCTCAGATACATTGACCCACATAACACAGAGGTCTTTGCTGATAAAGAAAAGCTTGCATATTGGGGCCCTATCGACTGGTATAACGGTGGTATGGAGCACGTTACACGTCATCTTATTTACTCAAGGTTCTGGCACAAATTCCTTTACGATATAGGTGAGGTGCCGTTTGATGAGCCATATAAAAAGAGAACTGCTCAAGGTCTTATTCTTGGCCCTGACGGCGAAAAAATGAGTAAATCTAAGGGTAATGTTGTTGACCCTAACGAGGTTGTTGACTCATTGGGTGCAGACGTATTACGTACCTATGTTCTCTTTATGGGTGACTATGAAAAGGCTGCTCCTTGGAGCGAAAGCAGCGTTAAGGGCTGTAAGAGATTTGTTGACAGAAGCTGGAACCTTCTTGAGCTTCTTACAGACGGTGAGGGCTTCTCAAGTAAGCTTGAGGTAGCCTTCCATAAGACTATCAAAAAGGTGTCTGATGACATCGAAAATATGAAGTTCAACACAGCTATTGCTGCACTTATGGCATTGCTTAACGAGATTTATGATGCCGGTACAATTACAAAGTGTGAACTTAAGGCATACGCTAAGCTTCTTGCTCCGTTTGCGCCTCACGTAGCAGAGGAAATTTGGGAGCAAATCGGTGGCGAAGGCTTACTTGCAGTAGCAAGCTGGCCGGAGTATGATGAGGCTAAAACCATTGATGCTACCATAGAGGTACCTGTACAGGTATGCGGTAAGGTTCGTGCAATTATAAAGATTTCCAAGGATGCTTCTGCTGAGGATGCAATTGCCGCTGCTAAGGCAGATGAAAAGGTGCAGGAGTTCCTTGACGGCAAGTCAATTATTAAGGAAATCTACGTTCCCGGCAAGATAATAAACATTGTTGCAAAATAAGCAACTCTCATAAAAAGCACAAAAATGACTTGAGTCTTTGATTTATAAGGGTTTCGAGTGTGTTTGAAAATATAAAAAATAAATAAAAAATGGTCTGTTCAAGTTGCTTTGAGCAGACCATTTTTCTTGTGTGCTTGTTTTGTAAAAAATGTGGGTAATATTTTGTGCAAAATTGTGTGTGTTTTTTGCAAGAAACCCATTGAAAAAGTATTGAAAAATTTTCTTTTATATAGTATATTAATACTGTGTAATAGTCTAAATGGGGTTATTATACCCAATTTTAGATTTTAATAACTTTTTATGATTTGTTCAGTCATAATTCTACAATTGTAAATTCTGAATTCAAACTTGAATTTTTTGGAGGTTATCACATGGCTCTGGAGTTACCAAAGTTCGGAAGCAAAAACAAAACAGAAAAGAAAGCAGCACCTAAAAACGATACGATGCTTAAGGTGATGGATTTCTTTGACAAGAACCCGATTATGAAGATTATCATCCCTGTTGTTTTATTCTTGATATTAGCAGGTGTAATTTTAGTCTTAATTTTTGGCGACGGTGTTTTAACAAGCGACCACACAACAGGCTCGGTAGATACAGGCACCAATTCAAACCAGGTTGAAATATTAGGCAACAATCTCATAAAAGATAAAGAGATTGTTGAGCTTATAGAATCCGACCCACTTTCCGAGGATGTTCTTGCATCAGCTAAATACAAGGCTTACTCAAGTGGTAGCAGCGGTCTTAAGATTGCTATGATTGAAATAGGTTCAATGGGTGATACATTCAGCCTTTCAAAGGGTGAAACAATCGGTAGCTGGGAGCTTATTGAAATTACAAAAGACTATGTCGTATTCAAAGCCGGCGACGTAACCAAGAAACTGGATATGACAAATAAATAATCCAAGTAGCCTGGTGAAAATAATTTTAGAAATAATTTATGTATTCTACATATATTAGGGGGATTTTCCAATGAAAACAAAAAACAGCAGAATGAGGTCAATCGGTATATTTGCCCTTGTGTTCGTGATGCTCACAAGCATTATTTTACCGCTTGCAGCCTCAGGTTCATCAGATGACCTTATGGGCAGCTACACTGTTAAGTCGGGCGATACACTTTCATCTATCGCAGCAGCTCACGGTGTAACAGTATCAAGCATTGTTGACAACAATGGCATTTCAGCTTCTTCAAAGCTATATGCAGGTCAAAAGCTCCTTATTCCCGGAGCAACATCTGTTGAAGATGACTCAACAACAGTTTACGGCTCTTCAAGCACAATCTCAATTAGTGTTGCTGCTGAGTCAGACCTTATCGGTGTTCTCGAAACAATACTTGCACACACAGGCTACAAGATGATTTACAAAGGTGCTGCAGCAAAGGTTCCTGCAATTGAGCTCGAAAATGTAACTCCCCTTACAGCTATCGATTATGTGCTTCGTATGGTTGAAATGACCTACATAAAGAACGATAACCTCATTTATGTTGGTACAGCAGATGCACTTAACTCAAACTTTATTGATAGCAAGGCTCTTACTAAGTTCTCTCTTCAGTACATTTCTACTGACACACTTACATCTCAGCTTTCAGCACTTGGTATCACAGTACAAATCGTTAAGGTTGATATTAACCTTCGCGAGTTCTGGGTAAGTGGTTATCCAATGCAGCTTGCAAAAATGGCAGAGCTCATTGAAACTCTCGATAATAAAAAGAATATTACAGTAGGTAGTGCAAGCATCAGCTCCAGCCTTACAGCTATTGAGCTTGAGCATATTACAGCTACCGAATTCAGTGGATTGCTTGCTTCACTCGGTCTTCACAGCGGTATTACAATGGCTGCACATCCAATGGTGCTTTATGTATACGCAACAGGTGATGCATACAACGATATTATGAACATTAAGAGATTAGTAGACTACTATGATCCTAATGGACAAAACAACGCAGAAGGTGGCAACGGCGAAGGTACTGAGGATGGTACAAACAACGGTACAAACGGCGATGCTAACAACGATGCAAACAATGATGGTACTTCAAGCGATGTTGTTATTTCCGATGGTGAAACATCACTTGTAAGAGTTGACCTTGCATATATCAACAAAGAGGCTGCAAAGTCAATTATCGATACATTCGGTTATGATGTTAAGATTCTTGGTCTTGATCTTTACGAGAAGAGAATCTGGATTCAGGGTGTAAATGAAGAGGTTAACGCTGCTGTTGACAGAATCAAAGAAAACGATACAGCAGATAACAACACAGACAGAACCTTCTTCGTATACGAGCTTAAGAACATCGTTGCTTCTGAGCTCCAGAGCAAGATTGGATTTATTGATATCGAAGATGTAGAATTCTACTTCGGTTCATATCCACAGCTTACTAAGTCAATTATGGTTTACTGCTCAACAAACAAGGTTGAAGAGATAAAAGAAATTATCGCTTCTCTTGATAACAATATGGGTGATATGTATTATCCGATTGCAACAATTACAGATGCTGCAGAGCTTCAGGTACTAGCTGCTAAGGAAGAGCTTGTTGTTAAGCTTATTAATAACCCAACAATCTCTGTTACATCATTTGAGCTTTCAGGCGACCTCGATCCATCTGACGAAGGCGTTAAGCACATCCTTTATGTACTTGAATCTCCCGAAAATATTGACCTCATCATTGATATGTGGGCAAAAATCTAACGTAACTAAATTGGAGTGATTTGAATGGAATTTCTTAATCAACCAAGTGAATATCCCGTAACGCTTGAGCAATTGCTCAGGCTTACGGTTGAAAAAAGAGGTTCTGACCTTCATATTGTTGTAGGTATGCCACCTTGTATTCGTATTGACGGCGACATCGTTAAACAGGATTTTCCCCCAATGAAGCCGGCTGATGTCGAAAATATGCTTATGCAGATTATGTCAGAGAAGAACAAGAACGACTTACGTACAAACCTCGAGTTAGACCTTTCGTATTCAGTTCCGAAATGTGCTCGTTTCAGAGGAAACGTTATTGTTCAAAGAGGAACACTTGCAGCTGTTTTCAGAGCGATTCCGTTCGAAATTCCTACGCTTGATAAATTAGGCCTTCCTGCAGATGTCAGAAGACTTTGTACGCTGCCCCGTGGACTTATTCTTGTTACAGGTCCTACAGGTTCAGGTAAGTCAACAACTCTTGCAGCGATGATTAACCATATGAATACAAACTTTGAGTACAATATGGTTACTATTGAAGACCCTATAGAGTTCCTTCACTCACACAAGCGTTCAATTATAAGGCAGAGGGAGCTTGGTGGAGATACTTTAAGCTTTAACAATGCGTTAAGAACGGTTCTTCGTCACGACCCTGATGTTATTATGATCGGTGAAATGCGTGATGCTGAAAGTATTAGTATTGCTCTTACTGCAGCCGAGACAGGACACCTGGTGCTTTCTACACTTCATACACAAACAGCACCACTTACAATTGCACGTATTATAGACTCTTTCCCAAGCGAACAGCAAAACCAGGTTAGAAGCCAGCTTTCCAACACACTTCGTGCTGTTATTTCACAGCAGCTTCTTCCTCGTTTAGGTGGTGGCCGTGTATCTGCAGTTGAGTATATGGTTGATACACCTGCTATACGAAATATGATTCGTGAAGGAAAAGACCACCAAATCTATAGTACAATGCAAACTGCTCAAAAAGAGGGTATGCAAACAATGGACCAGGCTCTTTTAAAGCTTCTTAGAGAGCAAAAGATTTCAAGAGAATCGGTTCTTGAAAACTGTGTTGAAAGAGCAGAAATTCTTCGCCAAATGCAAATGTACTGATGAAAAAAAGACAACAGACTTTATATACATATTATATATACTACACAATCTCAAAAGGGGGATAACTCTTGGATTTCAGATATGAAGCCCTTAACCGACAGGGTGAGGCTATAACCGGTAGAGTTGTTGCCAATTCCACTTCTGAAGCTTATGAAAAGCTTCGTGAAGCAGGTGTTGTTGTTACAAGCCTTAAAGAGGAAGCAGCGAAAAAGAAAAAAAGGGGTGGCAAGAAGGTTACTCTTGCAGATATGTCCTTGTTCGCTCGTCAGCTTGCAGCTATGATTGGTGCAGGTATTCCGGTTACTCAGGCTTTAAACACTCTTGTTGCGCAGACTACTAACCCTACACTTTCAAATGCAATCAAAGAAATTGCAGCCGATGTTGAGGGTGGTGCAGCTCTCTCCGATGCATTCAGCGCACAAAAGCCTATTTTCTCTGACCTTTTCTGTTCAATGATAGCTGCCGGTGAAATGGGTGGTATGCTGGATAAGACACTTCTTGCTATGTCTAACCAGTTACATAAAGATAAACAGCTTAAAGACTCTATTAAATCAGCAACATCATACCCTAAAATGGTTGGTGCTCTTGCGATTGTTATTGTTATATTCATGCTTGTATTTATGGTACCTACTTTCCAGGGCATGACAGAGGGTGCAACAGACCTTAGTATTATTACGATATTTATCTATAACTTATCTGCATTACTCAGAACAAAGTGGTTTATAGTTATTCCTGTTGTTGTAGTTGCAATATTCCTTATAATTCAGCTTATAAAATCGCCACCTGTGCAGCATTTTTGGGAAAACCATAAAATGAATGCTCCGATTGTTGGTGAGCTTATATCAAAAACAATATTCGCACGTTTCTGCCGTATTTTTGCAACTCTTGTTGCCGGTGGTGTTACAGCCGTTAAAGCTCTTGAAACTGCCGGTCCTACTTCCGGTTCAAAGCTTGTAGAAGACGCTGTAAACAAGGCGATTGCCGATGTTGAAAACGGTAGAACAATTCACGAAGCTCTCGATGAGCCTCAAATATTCCCACCAATGGTTATTAGTATGATAGCAATCGGTGAGGAAGCAGGTTCGCTTCCTGTCATGCTTGATAAGGTTGCAGAATTCTACGAGGAAGACGTTGATGCAATTGCTAAGAACTTAGGTTCCGTGCTTGAGCCTATAATGCTTGTTTTACTTGGTTCTGTAGTTGGTTTCCTTATTATTGCTCTTTATCTTCCTGTTTTCCAGGCAACAACATCCTATCAAGGTTAAAAAAACGAAAACATATTCTTTTGCAAGGGAGAATGATATAAAATGGCAAAAGTTAACAGTGCTATCGGCATTGAATATAATTCATACGAAATCAAAGCCGTTCAGCTTTTGAAGGGTTCAGATGGTAAAGCTCAGGTTTCAGGCTTTGCTACAGTAAAGCTCCAAGAGGGCATTATTGGAGAAGGTATTGTTGTAGACAGTCCTATGTTTGTAGCAGCTCTTAACGATTTGTTCGAACAAGGAAAGTTCGACAAGAATGCACCTATTGTTATAGGTGTTAACAACGAAAATGTTATTATGCGTTATGCCACCTTCCCTAAGGTTCCTCAAGATAAGCTAAGGAGCGTTGTTACAATGCAGGCCCAGGATTTCATTCCTGTTCCGGTTTCAGAATTAGGTCTTGACTACGTTATTGTTGATGAAACAACAGACGATGATGACCAGCCTGCACTTAATATGATTCTTGTTGGTGCAAGAAACACAATGCTTACAAACCTTATACAGAACTTTGAGTCAGCTAAATATCAAGTAGTAGATATCGATAGCTCATTCCTTGCATGGTGCCGTGTGGCAATTGAAGAGGGAAATTCTTCATCAACCTTTGCGTTCCTTTCACTTACAGATGATGTGCTCAACTTTGTTGCAATATCTGAGGGTGATATTAAAATGGTTCGTTCAATTAATATTCCCGATAGAGTAACTGTTGAGGTGAAAAAGGCATTCCATTCTCCCGAAGAGATTACTTCAGTCGAAATGGATATGATAGTTGAGCTTCTTCAATCAGAGCTTACATCATCAATGAACTATTTCCAAATGCAAACAAATATTATTCTTGAATCTGTTGTGTTTACAACAGCATCTCCACTTGAGGAGCAGTTAGCTTCACAGATTGCTGAAAGATGTTATGTTCCGCTTTCAGTACCATCATATTGTAGTGAATATGCAAATGGCAGTTTTTCACCAAAAGAATATGCAGGCTGTATTAGTCTTGCAAAAGTTGGATTGGAGGCATAATAATGAAATACAGAGTTAGTTTGCTTCCTGAGAAAAACAGAAAGCGTTTAGTTGGTAAAAAGAAAGCTGAAAAAGGCAGAAGTGTTGCAAACGTTGTTTTGCTTATGGTTCTTGCAGCAGTTTTAATTTCGCTTATCGGTAAGGTGTATGCTGATTCAAAGCTTGAAGAAATCAGATGTATGAATGCTGAGTACGAGCAAAAGGTTGCTCAGCTTCAGCAGTACAGAGAGATTAATAATACTCTTCAAAATAAAATTAACCTTATTGAAAATATTCAGGTGGATGAGCCACAGCTTTACAATTTTATAGCAACACTCGGTAACACTAAGCATCCCGGTGTTTCTATTACAAATATTTCCTGTGTAGATTGGAAAACATCCAGAGTTTGCACATTAACAGGTACAGCAATATCAAGAGAAGCATTTGTTATATACCTTGAAAAGCTTCAGGCAATAGAAAATGTTAAAAGTGCAACAAGCACAGCATATACTGTAACCCTTACAGATGGTAAACCTACAGCAACATTTTCAATTACTGTAACCTGTAGTGGTGGCTCAGCTGTTATAACACAAGCACCAACAGAAACAACCACAGCAGAAGCAACAAATTAAAGGGAGGAGTATATCTATGAAAGGTAAAAAAATCGAAATAAAAGATATCACAAGTAATCCCTTTTTTGTTATTGGTTTGATGGGCTTAGTGTGTGTACTTATTACAGTTGCAGTGGTGTTTATTATGCTTGACATAGATAACACTAAAAAAGAAATTCAGGATGCACGTGTGGTTTACGAAGAAAACGTGCGTGAGGTAGCTTTACTTGAAGAGCTTAAAATCAAAAGTGAAGCAGCTCAGGAAAAGCTCGCTGCTTGCAACAACATTCTTCCCGAAAAATTAGGTGATGTTTATGTGTTGGAAGAAAAGGTCCTCGAAAAATGCAAGCTTTTCGGTTTAGATGTTATGACTATTGGCCATGTAGTTGCAGTTAATGAAACACAAGAGGTTGTTTTCACAATTTCTGCAACAGCATCTTACCAGGCAATTTACGATTATATGAACTATTATTCAAATCTCGAACAGGTACATAGATTTGATTCAATTTCACTCACAAGAAATGCTGACGGTACATACAGCGTAACATTTGCTCTTGCTTTCCTTTCAGAGCAGGGTGCAGAGGGTGCTGTTCAGGCAGCTGTTGGCGATGCTGTTCAAGAAGCAGTATCTTAATAAAAATACAAAAAATATCTTTAAAATAGATTAAAGGCTAAAAAGGGGTTATTCACTTTGGCAGATATAAATGTAATCATTCCCGGTAGCGTGGAGTTTTTCCTTATTAATGAGGGCAAGGTTACCGAGGAACAGGTGAGAGAAGCACAGTTAAACGTTCAGGATACAAAGGCTGAGGTAACATCAGAGCTTGTAGCTCTTGGTTACTGTACAGAGTTTGATGTTGCTCGTGCTTTAGAAAGAAAAACCGGATATAAGTTAGTTTCTATTGAAGAAACAGGTATAAACTTTGCTGTTGCAAACATAATACCGGCAGAGCTTATTGCAAAAAGAAGAATATTACCTCTTTACCAGGACGAAAAGAAGTTATTTGTTGTAATGCACAACCCTGATGACTTGGGTGTGCGAGATAACCTTTCAGTTCGTACAGGTGGCCTTGAAATTGTTCCTCTTATTGCTACAGAATCAGAGCTTAATGCAGCTATTGATACAATAATTAATAACGCAAATAGCATTGATACATATGATGAGGAAGAGGCTGTAAACGAAGAAGAGCTTGCAGCACTTGACGAGCTTGCAAATGACGAAAAGCCTGCAGTTCAGCTCGTTAACCAGGTTATTACTAATGCAGTTAAATCGGGCGCATCCGATATTCATATTGAGCCTATGGAAAAAACTATGAGAATTCGTCTTCGTATAGACGGTGTTCTTCATGAGGTTTTGCAAAACCCAATTAAGCTCCATAGCTCTGTAGCATCCCGTGTTAAGGTTATCGGTGGTATGGATATTGCCGAAAGACGTATTCCACAGGACGGTCGTACAACAGTTAAGGTAGATGACAGAACCTTCGATATTCGTATTGCTGTTCTTCCATCCGTTTACGGCGAAAAAATCGTTATGCGTCTTCTTGAGCGTGGTGCTAAATCAGTTCAGCTTAAGGATATTAAGTTTTCACCGGAGCAGGTTGATCGCTTTACAAAAACAATTTTTTTGCCTTATGGCTTCTTGCTTGTTACAGGTCCTACCGGTTCAGGTAAATCTACTACACTTTATGCAACTCTTGCAGAGGTTTCTAATATAACCAAGCACGTTATAACACTTGAAGACCCTGTTGAGCGCCGTATGCCCGGTATTTGCCAGGTGCAAATGAATAACCGTGCAGGTATGACATTTGCAGCTGCTCTTCGTTCAGTTCTTCGTGCCGACCCGGATATTGTCATGGTCGGTGAAATTCGTGACAGTGAAACTGCAAAAATCGCCGTTGAATCAGCTCTTACAGGTCATATGGTTTTCTCTACACTTCATACAAACGATGCTCCTTCAGCAATTACTCGTCTTGATGAAATGGGTGTTGAACCATTCCTTACAGCATCATCACTTGTTGGTGTTCTTGCTCAGCGTCTTATTCGTGTGCTTTGCCCACGTTGTAAGGAAGCAGTTGAACTCACATATCGTGAGATTCGTGAAAGAATCGATGATTTCCCAATCCCTGAGGGTAAAACTCTCGACGATACTACTACAGTTTACGAGCCTAAGGGCTGTATGGCTTGTTCAAACACAGGCTATAAGGGTCGTCAAGGTGTTTTCGAATTCCTTCAGGTTACAAACGAAATTAAACAGCTTATTCTTAAACGTTCAGGCGTTCAAGAAATTAAAGAACTTGCTGTTGCACAAGGTATGCACACCCTTCGCCAAGAGGGTATTGATAAAGTGCTTGAAGGCACAAGCTCTATAGAAGAAGTACTTCGTGTTCTCGTATAAAAAGCCTTGCGCTATGTATTTTGCGCTTAATTAAAAGGAGTTGAGATTATGAACATTTTAACAAAAAGGAATGGTGTGGCTCTTGTTGCCGTGCTGTCAATTTTGCTTGTTCTAACTCTTTTATTACCCGTTATGTTCTCTATGTCCGAAAGGGCAATGGAGGCTGCAATGACAGGAACGGATGAGCAAAGAGCATCATACCTTGCTCGTACTATGATTGAGTTTACTGTTGGTGCTTTCCAGGGCGTTTATGATGATGCCGAAGAGGATGAATCTAAGGGCTACAAAATACCCGATGACCCATCTAAGGTAACTGATGAGCTCAAAGGTACTGCACTGTATAAGCTTAACCAGTTCTATAAAGTTAGCAAGGCTATGGATGTCAGTGTAATGTATATGTATAGAGATCCTTCGGTTACATATCCAAAAATTGACGCTCCGGCAAGAGATGCTAACGAAAGTGATGCAGATTACCGTAAAAGATGCCTTGTTGCATATAAGGACTATATGGAAAAAGGTGTAATTTATTCCACTACTGTTCCCGCAGGCTACACCCAGGAAGATGCCCTTGCAGGTAAGATTCCCGAAGGAACTCTTGCAACAGTATCTTATATAGACCGTGACGGTAATAACTTAAATACATTAGCTGAATATGTAGGTTATGCAAGGTGTTCAGTTGTTTTTGATGATAAAACTGAGTATTTCAAAACCTGGAAGGATTCAGAAACCGGCGCATGGGAAACAGAAAAAATTACTGATGCCAATGCGAAAGACCAGTATGACCAATATTTAGCAAAGGCTAAGCTGGCACTTGAGGCTAATAATGAGATTCCTGAAAGTGAGCCACAAATATTTAAGGTACAAAACAGGAATGTTGTATTCTCTTCAAATGCAGTTGTAAACGGCAGAGGCGCACAGCGTAAGTGTATACTTGTGCTCCCCACAAAGCCTGCCGAAAATAGCTGGATTGTTCCTGCAAATATTGAATCTAACCAGATTTTCCCTGATACAACACAGTGTAGTGGTGTTTCTGCACTTTCATTGAAAAATAACAGCTACTTTATTGATGATGAAGCAGTAAAAGGACAGCCGGTTTATGGCTATTCTTGTATTGGTAATATGGTTGTTTCCACCAAAAACATTAAATATAAAGCAGTCGCAAACGACTTTTTAGGCCTTGCTGAAGGTGCTACAATGGATTATAGCGATTACATTATTGCCTATAATGATAAGGTTGATGAGTGGAACGCACAAATTGAGAAAGAGAATGCTGAGGCTAAGGCATGGAACGATGCTCACCCTAAGGAGACACAAAAGCCATACCGTAGCGACTATAAGGAGCGTATAAGCAGTAACCTTTCTGATTTCTCATTAGGCTTACACCCTGAAACTACTACAGTTAATCCTGAGCGTGACCCAAGCTTTAGCTGCCTTAAAACAAATAATATGCGTACATGGGCTTCATCTGCTCAAAGAGATAACTTTGTTGCCTTTACTTCAACAAACGGTATACAATTTGATATGCCTGTTAATGTTATTATGAACCCTTGCCGTACCGGCCGTATTGGCGACGGTATTTCAAGAAACAAGTCTCTTTATAAGGTGCTTTACTTACAGGCTCCTACTATAGTATTTAACGAGTCTGTTAACAGCTTTATTTCCCTTTACACAAAAACATCTGCACTTGCTTTGTTGTTTGACTATAATGCATACAGAATGTCAACAATAATTCTTGCTGCACCTGAAAGCACACCGTACACAATGGAAATTCGTGGTAGTAATGGTATTAAAACGGTAAAAGCAGGTAAGGTTTACTTTGCTGAGGATGCTTACGTGTGGCTTGTACCGTTTACAGAAAACGGCTCTAACTATAAAACACAGACGGTTTACTATAAAGGTAAAGATGTTATTCTTTATAAGTTTGCAAATGCCGGTGACGTTTTCCTATTTAATGCAGAAAAAGAGACTGTGATAAACGGTAAAACTGTTAAAGCAGGTTTTTCAATGACCAGCTACTTTATGGATGTTATTTACAGTAAAGATACAACTGATACAAACAATGTTGAATGGTGGCAATTGTGGTCAGGTATTCAAAGCCTTATTTTTGATTCTGCTGTAAGTGGTGCAAGGCCAAAAACCTACGAGGCACAAGATTTACAGTGGGTTGGTAATATGAATAGTGGTTCACAGGGCGCCCCTAATGTTGATGACTTCTACGTTGTTTGGGAAAGCTAAAACCCCACTCTATTAATTTTCACGAAAGGAATGAACAGCATGAAGAAATGTTTTTTTAAAGCAAACAAAAACAAAAAAAGCTTTTTCAAAAACCGTGTTGTTAAGAACAGGCTTGGTATGACCTATGTTGAGCTTCTTACAGCATTAGCTCTTCTTGCGCTTATCGTTACCTCCTTTACTCCAATGCTTCTTTCATCTTACGAAACCCTGTATGATGCAGGTGTTAAGGTGCAAGATGTATATGACTCAAAAGAAGAAATTGAAGAGGGTCTCGCAAGGCGTGACTCTGAAAACAGCGCATCTATTCAGCTTAATATGAAGGTTAATGCCGATGCAGTATTTAGCCAGATTAATGTTACCGGCAGAAAGATTATTTCTACCTTCCAGGAAGGACTTGAAACAGTTTTCGGCCAAATTCGTGCCCGTATCGAAATTGTTTCACCCTCAACGGTATATGATGATGCTACAAGCCACGACGTTATTCTTCAAACCTTTGGTATGGAGTATAAAAAAATAACATTTGGTACATTTACATACGATACCACTAATGAGCCGGGTGCAGCAAATAAAATGCCTGCAGACCAGATTCATATTCAGGTTATTGCACCTAACAAGGCAGCCAAGAAGGATACCGGTACTGCAGACGAGGATATGATAGGTACCGATGATGATTTAGTATATAACACAGGCAGATTCTGCGATGTTGAGTACTATACATCAAAATTCACTTCTAAGCCAATTCAGGCAGCAGGTCTTGAAATTTCCAACAGCGATAATGCAGGCCGTATTAAGCTTAAAATTAAAAGCCCTGCTTCCGGCGATAAATTAGACTTTACATATTCCCCACTTAAAATTAAGGTTTACTACATTAACAGCCGTGGTTACCTTAAAACAGTTTCGGAGTATTTGTATATCGAGCCTGCTACACTCCTTATGGCAGGTGAAACAACTAGCCTTATAGATTACTATACCTCTGCAGGTGTTGAGGCTGTAGATATAAGTGAAAGCGATGACTCTAATGACCGTCAGATTGAGTACCAGCTTACTGCTGAGGCACGTAAAATGCGTATTTCAAACAGCGCATATCTTAGCCAGGCAGGTCAGTATAATGAGCCTATGGTTGGTGCTCCCGGTCAAAACAATACAATAATCCGTTCTATTCGTTGGATAGATAACGATGAAACACACGGACTTAACCCTTACTATGTTATGACAGGTACAAACGGCGCTATTTACCGTATGTACTCCTTCTCTTCCGATAAGAGTGATATATTTGATGAATCAATGGGTAAAACCATTGCAAATACATCAACAGGCTTTTTCAACTCTGCACGAACTTATATAGACAGAGTTTACACAACCACAACAGGCAGAAGAATTTACCCGGCCTTCTGGGGAGCTGATAAGAGCCATATATTTGAGTATACATCCGCTGAAAAGCGTGTTGCATACGGTGGCTCAGCAAACTTTGCTAATGACCAGACATGGGCAACATCAGCTAAGGTGGGTAACCTTGAAAGAGCCGGTCTTACAGGCGACCCTGCATATAATACAATGAGTGCGAGAGCACAGTTCTGCTATTACTACAATGGTAGTGGTACAAACCACAAATTTAATTACAAAAATGCAAAGCCTATTTCATATGTTCTTACAGAACGTGGCTGGCCACTTCGTCTTTACGGTATTATTGGCCCTGCTGACCCGGATGAGGACTATTATGAAGACTTTGCAGCTGTATGGGATCTTGCTAATACTACAGTTAATATTCGTACAGAAACTATTTATAAAAACTCTGCAGAAACCCTTACCTTCCACTATAAGCATAAAAATGAAAAGGGTTGGCAGGATGACTATGTATATGCAGGTATCAGATTGAAAACACTTGCTTCATATCCTATTACATTAGGTATGAGAGATACTCGTGAAGACTACTTCGACGGTGCTGAAGACTACGAAAACACAACGAGTATGACAAAAATTAAGCATGTTCAAAAAACAAGCGAAGATTTGCTTTACGGATATGCAAACGATGTTAATATTACCGACGTTATATATATCCCCGGTGCAGGTGATACTCCCGGTTCAACCTTCTATGTAGGTAAGGTTCATGCATATGCTAATATTATACAGACAGATAAAATTCAAGCCGATGCCGCACAGCATGCACAGCATGAATCTGAAACCAAATACATTGATTTGTGGTGGAGAAGCTGGGACCCTATAGAAGATACTAACGGATGGAAATCCGGTGGTAGCATGGTAGGTAGATGGTATAGGAATAACTCACAGGGTATTGAAAGTAACGCTTGCTCTTATCCCAAAGGTGTTATTACAGACTACCTTGTTATTTCAAACAAGGATGGTACGGCTACCTACATTTGTAAGCATAATGATAATGACTACAGCCGTGATGCTGAATGGCTTGGTGGATACACCGGTAATATTAATGATCCGGGTGATGTAAGCGGACGTGGTATGCAGTTCTGCTTTGCTAACGATTACATCAACGCTAACGATAAAAATATCAGTTATGCAAATACAGGCGGCCTTGCTTCCGGCCAGACAGCAAAGGGCAGAGCAGCATTCTTCCTTCCTAACCAATCTAATAACTGGGAATATTTATATCTCGGTGACGTTTCCTTCACATTTGGCTTTGCTTCAAACCGTGAAAGAGTTTACACAAATATTACCTACGATGGTACAGTTGAGTATACTCGTTCCTTCGAGCGTTTATACTGGCGTTCTCACTACGGTCAAGATGCCCAGTATACAAAAGAGAAGGGAGATGGCTTGGAATGGGATTATGTTAATGCCAATCAATCAGCATACTCCGGAGCTGCTCTTCCGATTCACCAACAGAATAGAGCTGTTAGTGATGGTAATGGTAATCTTCAGACAAACCAGACATATCTTAATCATGTAGATAATGACTACTACAATGTATGGTTCCCCGGTGAGATGTATAATCTTAACAAGATTGCATCTAAAGACGGTGTAACCGTTGCAGTTGGTTATGCAGTATCAGGTTCATCTTACCAATATTCTCATCCAAGTGATAACAGTGTAACATCTACTGCACTTGGTGGTGTTTATAACGATGGTGTGCTTGCTGCTATGATTGAGGGTAAGGATGAGGCTTTTGTTAACCTTCTTTACTACAAAGATAACGAGACCTTTGATGATTATTCATTATATAGCACAAATGCGAGTGACGATTCATTAAGACTTGGTCAGTATGCAGCTTATGGTAATGTCGGCTACGGTACTCACAGCCGAGATAGTGTTCAGTTTACAGCTGTTGACCTTATTGTTGAAAATATTAAGGCCTCAGAAACATCAAGCGCATACGAAATTAACTACTACGCTTACTATGGCGATAATAAGGGCAGAGTGTTCCGTTCACTTGTAGCAGCAGGCTCGGGTAACTCAAGTACCGAGGGTGAAATGGATGCTAACGAGGCAGGTGCAAGCCTTGTTCAGTATATTAACGATGTTCCTACAACTGCAGCACTTATGGGCGCAGGTGAGCCTGCACAAATGATTGAAATTACCGTTAACGATAAAACTCTTGATAACTACTTCTCTGAAATAGTTACAATTGACGCTATGGATGACCTTATAGTCATTACAGGTAAAATGAGAAACGGTGGCCAGGAGTATATTGTTGTTGGTACTAAAGACCCTAATACAAACAACTGGACATATCGTCTTGTTGCTAACTGTGGCTTCACAAGTATTATTAACGATGCTACAATCGTTGGCGGTTACTACTACATTGTTGGTGATGGTTGGCTTGCAGGTGTTTCTATTGATGTTCTTAGAGATACAAGCGTAACTGCACTTACAACACCTTCGCTTACTGACGATACGATAGGTTCAAAATCAACAGACCCAAATCAGCTTCTATGGTGTAACACAAGCGTAAAGCTTTACGCAGTTGCCGGTAGAGATACTGCATGATAAAGGAGGCAGTGTGATGTTTAAATATTTAACATCAAAAAAAGGTTATACACTTGTAGAGCTTATGATAGTTCTTGCACTGCTTACTTTAGGTGCGGTTGCCTTAATGAACCTGTTTAGCGTGGCGTACCGTTCTTATAATAAGAGTGAGGAACGCTACCTTAAGCAGGAGGCAGTTAAAGAGGTTGCGCTTTTGCTTCAATCAGGTGCAGATAAAACCAAAACAGGTGTTGCTTCTGCAAAAACTGCCGATATTTTCGATACAAGCGAGGTTGTGCCTGCAGGTTCAAATAAGGATGATTCCTTCTCGTACCTGTTTGCAACCCCAAGCTATGACGATAAAGGCAACCCTAACGGTTATTTCCTTTACATTCAAGATAAGGGCGAGGACCGTAATAGTGCAGTAAAGCTTTCGGAAACACCGATTTATGTTGAAATTAAACCGTATATTGAAACAAAATCCAAGCTTGATGTTATATATGCTGAGCAGTATAATGCTGTTACAATTACCCTTTCTGCTTTGGAGGATGACTACGACTATTCAAGTGGCAATCCACCAACATCAGACGATAAGTATTACAGCATAGATGTTGCTTACCACTTCCCTAATATGGCAACAAGCAAAGATTTTTGCTTGGTTAACCACAAATCAAGGGATGAATACTCTACTGCCCCTTTATTTAATCAAGAAACAGGCGCTAAGTTAAATGACGAGGTAACAGCAGTACATTGTGAAGAAAAATGCTCGTATAATCATTGTGGTTGCTACGATACATCACATGAGTGTAATGTTTGCACCTGTGCTTGCCCCGGTAAAAAGGGCATAGTGCTCAGGGTTTATTGCGACTCTATTCTGGGTACAGATAATAAAGAGGCAGCAGTTTCCGTTCCTTCAATGTGCTTTATTGCTACAGCATCCTACGGACTTGATTCCGGTGAGGTTGGTGCACTTTGTGCATTCCGTGATGAATGCCTTAAAGCTAACCCACTTGGCAGAGCCTTTATTAAGGCATACTACACAGTTTCGCCTCCGATTGCTGAGCTTATCAGTGAAAGTGAACCACTTAAGGCTATTGTAAGAACTGCACTTAAGCCGGTTGTGGTTGTAGCTCAATATGCGCTTGATGAATCAATCAGAGCTGAGGGTATTGCTTCATTTGCAGTAATTATGCTTTCGGGAGTATGTGCAACAGCACTTCTTATGAAGCTTGAAAAAAATTATAAAAAAGCAAAAAGAAGTAAATAATATCATTTAATCTAAGAGAGTATATTCCGTGTTTGGAATATACTCTTTGTTTTTTTTATAAAATGTTATTGACAATATTTGTAAAAGTAGTAAAATAATATTAAGCTTTTGTTAAAAATATAGTAATTTTGACGAGGAGTAATAACAATGGATTTAAGTAAGCTTATTGCAAAGAAAAACGAGTATGCTCAATATATTATTGATGATATTACCCACATTTGTAAAGATTTTCCTAAACGTGGCCCCGGCTCAGAGGGCGAAAAGGTTTGCTGCGAATACCTTGCAGATGAAATGAAAAAATTTGGTTGCGACACAGTGTATGTTGATGAATTTAAAGAGAATCCCGGTTCATTCTTTGGTTGGATTAATTTCACAATTACTTTTGTGCTCATAGCATTTATTTTATATTTCTTTATTCCTGCACTTTCAATTGTTTTTGTTATACTTGGCCTTACACTTTGTGTTTTGCAATTTGGTCTTTACAAAAAGGTTGTAGATAAATTTTTTAAAGAAAAAATCGGCCACAATGCAGCAGGCTTTAAAAAACCTACAGGCGAGGTAAAGCGTAGAATTATTTTTAACGGACACCCCGATGCTGCTTGGGAATGGCCTATTAAAGAAAAGTTTTCATACCTGGGCTTTGATATACATATGATTGTTTGTTTTATTGGTGCATTCTATGTTTTAGGTGTTTCTATAGCAAGCCTTTGTGGTATTAACGAAGAGCTTGCAGTTAAGCTTGGCTTAGGCGCTCTTGTGTTTGTTCCTTTTTGGGTAGGTCTTTACTTTATGTGGAACAGAAACAAAACTGTTGATGGCGCAAACGACAACCTTTCCGGCTGCTATATGGGTATGGCAATACTTAAAATGCTTCACGATGAGGGTATTGAGTTTGAAAATACAGAAATCGGCGTTGTTCACTCCGGCTCTGAGGAGGCAGGCCTTCGTGGCGCTAAGGCTTGGTGCGAAGCACACGCTCACGAGTTTAACGACGTTCCAACATTTGTTATTTCTTACGATACAATTGCACAGCCTGAACACCTTAGCGTAAACTACCGTGACCTTAATGCTACCGTTAAGGTTGATGAAGATGTTTCCGACCTTTTCTATGAAGCTTGCCAGGAGCTCGGTATACCTTGTGGTAAGGGTATGGTTCCACCCCTTGGTGGTGCAACAGACTCTGCAGCGTTTGCACAGGCCGGTATGCGCTCAACAGGTATTACAGCCCTTAATCATGCACTTCCCGATTTTTACCACACAAGGCGTGATACACCTGATGCCCTCAATAAAAACTGCCTTGCAGACTGCCTTGCAGCAAGTATAAAGGCATTAGAAATGTTTGACAACGGTGCCAAACAGTAATATTT
>JAZSGB010000020.1:0-47141 GCA_045532505.1 Acutalibacteraceae bacterium
TCAAGGTTCGTTTGCGTCCCTCTCTCAAGGGTGCCCAAAGATAATATCACAATCTCTTGCCCTTGTCAACATCTTTTTTTAGTTTTTTTCAAACTTTTTTCAGAACTTTTCCACCGACCCGGGTGTTTCGATTCCCTCGTCCCCTAAGCCCGTTTCCGGCTCTTCTCGATGTCTTCTTTTTAGGTTCGCGTTCGCTCCCTTTCGGGCGCCAACGGGTTTGAATTATACTAAATCGAAATGCAAATGTCAACACCTTTTTTAAAAATTTTTTAATATTTTTTAAATTATTTTTTCAGCAACAATATGTTGTGTTTATAGTACATAAATACCACAATTTTGATGTTTAAATATTTGTAGAAAGCGTGTAGAAAGCTTGTAGAAAACAAAAACACCCCAAACTGACATTTGCTATATATTATATAATAGTATGGAGAAATTATGCACAAATGCATATTTCACCATTTATGGCAAAACATATTTTAAAACTATAGTGAGGTGTAAATATGCAAATCAGCAAAAACAACATACGTAAATTTATTTGTACAACAGCAGGTAAAACATTATGTATTCTTTTAAGCTTTGCAATTTTAATCGGTGTATCTGCAACCGTAAAGGTTAAAAATGACTCTTTACAGGCTCAAGAGGTGCTTTCAAGATTAGGCTCCCGAGGTGATGAGGTAAGAAGCATACAAAAAAAGCTTAAGTCCTTAGGGTTTTTTGATGGGGCAGTTGACGGTATTTACGGGGTTAAAACTCAACGAGCCGTCAGGCAGTTTCAAAAATCTGTAGGAATTACTGCAGACGGTGTTGCAGGGAAAAAAACACTTTTGTATTTAGGGCTTGGCTCAGGCTCCTCTTCAAACAACGGTGGGTATAGTTCTTCGGATATTTATTTGCTTGCCAAGGTTATCGCAGCAGAAGCACGAGGCGAAAGCTACACAGGTCAGGTTGCCGTTGGTGCAGTTGTGCTCAACAGAGTAGACTCTTCCTCCTTCCCCGACACTATTTCGGGAGTTGTTTACCAAAAAGGTGCTTTTTCTGCTGTAACAGACAGCAACTGGAGCGTTGCACCTGACAGCTCTGCAAGAAAAGCTGCCCAGGATGCCATAAACGGCTGGGACCCATCCGGCGGAGCACTGTACTATTATAACCCTGCAAAGACCTCCAACAGATGGATTCGTTCACGCCCTGTTATTACAACAATTGGCAGGCATTTATTCTGCAAATAGAAATGGTGTGGTAAACCCACACCATCTACATACTATTATGTAATGTATTATTTATTAAACCATTCTAAATCCACATTATCTGCAACAAGCTGACCACCTGTTTTGTTTGGGTGAACCTTATCGCCACCCAACAGCTCTAATTTTGAGCAGGTAGGCTTATGAGGGTTAACACAAAGGGTTGCCTGATCATAAAAGGCGTGAAAATGCTCCCTGTTTTCCCACAGAAGCTGATTTGTGCGTATAACAAAGGCTTCCTTTTCAGGGCGGGAATCTATATTCTCGCCAAAATTAAGTATGTTAAAAACAATAGGCTTTATGCCTTGCTTCTTCAATTCACCTGTTAATTTCAGCATACCGTCAACAAACTCTTCAGGTGTAACCTTTTCTGTTTTGGGCGCTTGAATTGTGCCGGGCTGTAAAAAATCGTTTGTTCCTAAAGCAATTACAACATACTCGGTATCAGGGTAATTGAGGATATCCCTTTGTATACGGTTTAAGCCACTTTTACCGAAAAGACCCTTGCAGAAAAACCTTGTGCTGTAATCGGTCAAAAGCCTTGTGCCCATAATAGACTTATTAATAACGGAATACTTACCGGGATAAGCTTCCTCTATCCTCTTTATAAAAGCATTTGTCCAATAGCCCTGCTGACTTATGGAGTCGCCATACACAATAATACTTGTTGCACCTATAGAGTTTAAAAGCTGCACAGACTGAAAAAGCGGTATAGGCTTATGGAAATACATTTTCAGTAAAGATGAAGCAAACTCCCTTACAGAATCTCGTGTTCTTCGCTGATTCTCTATTGCAGGTGTATGTGAAGCATTACCCTTAACTGTAATAAGGTTAACATTATCGAGAAGGTTGCCACTACGCAGGTGGCCTTTTTCAACGAAGGTGCTTATACAGAAATATTCTCCAACCTCTATGTGCATTTCAACCTCATCGCTTAAAACCACCTCGCCTTTTTTAAGGCAAAAGGCTTTTTGCGAATTTACAGTTGCTGTTATGCAGTCACCAACGAAGCAACCCTTTTCATCGCATTTGGCAACGGATAACGCCCCTATATACACATCTTCCTTTGCGCATTCATTAGAAAGCTCAAAGCGAAGCTTCTCACCGGAAACCGTAGCCCTCATAACAAGCCTGAAGGTTTTTTGGCAAGACGGATAATAGAAATACGATAACGCAGAGTGAGCCTGACCCCACACCTGCACCCATTTATTTTCCATAAGCAGCTCCTTTTTAATGCACAATTAATACACTAATATTCTAATGCTTATATGCACAAATGTCAAACTGCCTTGATTATTGTTATAAACAAAATATTCTAAAATGCTTGAATTAAAGCTTAAATTATAGTATGATAAATTGGGGAAAATTGGTAGGCGTTTTTTTATAAAATGTATGTACCATAATGATATACCTTAAGTTTACTTAAAACCCGAAGAAGGAGAAAAGACTATGCAAAAAGTTCGTTTTACCGAAACCGTGTTGCGTGATGCTAACCAATCACTTATTGCTACACGAATGAAATTCAGCGATTTTGAGCCAATACTCAAAAAGCTGGATAAGGCAGGCTACTATTCCCTTGAATGCTGGGGTGGCGCTACCTTCGACTCTTGCCTTCGTTACCTTAACGAGGATCCATGGGAAAGACTCAGAAGAATTAAAAAGGCTTGCCCTAATACAAAGCTCCAAATGCTTTTAAGAGGACAAAACCTTTTAGGCTATCGCCACTATCCTGATGATGTTGTTCGTATGTTCGTTAAAAAGAGCATCGAAAACGGCATTGATATTATCAGAATATTTGACGCTCTTAACGACGTTAAAAACATCGAGGTTGCTGTTGATGAAACAATCAAAAACGGCGCTATTGCATCGGGTGCTATTTGCTACACAATCAGCCCTATACACACCCTCCAATCATACGTTGAGCTTGCAAAGAATATGCAGTCCCTTGGTTGCCAAACAATTGCAATTAAGGATATGGCAGGTATTCTCAGCCCTGCAGAGGCACACAAGCTTGTTTCATCCCTCAAAGAGGCCGTTGACCTTCCCATTGTGCTCCACACACACTGCACCACAGGTCTTGGCTTTATGACTTGCCTTAAAGCTGTAGAAGCAGGTGTTGACGTTATAGATACTGCTATTTCAACAATGTCGGGTGGTACTGCACAGCCTGCAACAGAAACTCTTAACTACACACTTGCAGAGCTTGGCTACGACACAGGTCTTAACTCAGATGCACTTCGTGATATTGCAGACTTCTTTAAGCCAATCAGAGCAGTGGCTCTCGAAAGTGGTCTTCTTAACCCAACAGTTCTTTGTACAGATGCAAAGGCTCTCGATTACCAGGTACCGGGTGGTATGCTTTCAAACCTTGTTGCACAGCTTACTGCTCAGGGCAAAATGGATAAGTTTGATGAGGTTCTTCTTGAAACTCCACGTGTTCGTGCTGACTTAGGTTACCCACCACTTGTTACTCCTATGAGCCAGATGGTTGGTGTACAGGCTACAAACAACGTGCTTTCAGGCGAACGCTACAAAAACGTTTCAAAAGAGGTTAAATCTTACCTTATGGGTGAATACGGCAAGGCTCCGGGCGAAATTAACGAAGATGTCAGAAAGTTAATTCTCGGTGATGTAGCACCAATCGAAGGCAGATTTGCAGATACACTTGCACCTGCATTTGAAGCTGCTAAGGCAGAAATCGGTGAAAAAGCTCACAGCGACGAGGATGTGCTTTCATACATCGCATTCCCTGCGCAGGCAGAGAAATATTTTGACTACCGTGATGAAATGGAAGGCAAAATATACACCTATGAATTTGAAGCTGTTGATTAAGGAGGATTTAAAATGATATTTCTTCCTTTAGCAACTGAAGCATCATATATGGGTATCAGCTCAAAAACATGGCTTCTTATACTTGCAGTGCTTGCAGCAGCAGTGCTTATTCTTTCAAAAATTCTCAACTCTCGTAAAAAGAGCACAGCCGAAAACGAAGCTACCGAAACACAAACAGCTACAACTGATGTTGCTCCTGCCGACGATGCTACTGAGAGCGCACCTGAAGCTTCCGAGGACACAATTCCACATATTCCCGGTTTTGTTGTTCTTGATGGTGTTTCCGAGCAAGATGCTGCTGTATTGATGGCAATTACTGCACACAAAACAGGCATCCCACTTGAAAGACTTGATTTCAAGTCAATTAAAAGACTCAACCAGGACCCTGTGCTTGAAAATGTTGAGGAGCAAGACGCTGCCGTATTAATGGCTATTGTTTCCAACAAAACAGGTATTCCTTTAGAAAAACTTGCATTTAATTCAATTAAATTAGTGGGATAAGTAAAAGCCCACACTAAAACGGAGGATTAAGTTATGAAATACAATGTTACATTAAACGGTAAAGTATATGAAGTAGATGTTACAGAAAGCGATGCTATCGTTACAGGCGTTTCACAGGTTCCATTTGTTGCAGCTGTTCCTGCAGCACCTGCTGCTCCTGTTGCTGCTCCTGCTGAGGCTGCCCCTGTTGCTGAGGCTCCTGCAGCACCTGCTGCTCCTGCACCTGTTACTGCAGATGGTACACAGATTAAAGCTCCAATGCCGGGCTCTGTACTTGCTGTTAAGAAAAGTGTTGGCGATACAGTTAAAGCCGGTGAGGTTATTGTTGTTCTTGAAGCTATGAAAATGGAAAACGACATTGTTGCTCCTTGCGACGGTGTAGTTAAATCAATAAACGCTCCAAAGGGCACAACAGTTAACACAGACGACGTTCTCGCTGTTATCTGATTAATATTACACTAATAAAAGCTCTCCATCTTTGCGATGGAGAGCTTTTATTTTATTTTTTTATTTTAATTATTTATATAACGGGCCGTAAGCCTGGCAAGCACGGAAGTCTGCGCTTTCAAGCTCCTGTGTGCCAAATGCATTCCAGCAGGCAGGACGGAAAATCTTATCCTCGTCTACGTTGTGCATTGAAACAGGGATACGAAGCATTGATGCAAGAGTAATGATATCTGCACCGATGTGGCCGTATGAAATTGCGCCGTGGTTTGCGCCCCAATGATTCATTACCTCATATGCTGAAGTGAATGGACCCTTACCTGTAAGCTTTGGAGCAAACCATGTGCAAGGCCATGTGTAGTCTGTTCTCTTCCAGATAATATCTGAAACCTCATCAGGAAGCGCTACTGTGTAGCCTTCGCAAATCTGGAGTGTTGGTCCAAGGCCTTTAACAAGGTTAAGTCTGATCATTGTAGCAGGCATTTCTGCTCTTGTTAAGAAACGGCTTGAATATCCGCCACCACGGAAGTAGCCGTTATCGGCTGCGCACCACTCTGTTGCAGCACTGATTGTTTTAACATCTTCATCAGTAACGTTGTACCATTCTTTAATGATACCGTTGCCGTTTTCATCCTTAACCTCACCACAAGCATCAAGACAGCAAGCGCCTGAGTTAATAAGGTGAATAAAGCCCTTTGCCTCTGCAGCCTTACCCTCAAGGTCATAGCCTGTAACTCTCTTAGTAGCTTCAGGGCTCCAGTATGTACGAACGTCTGCAAACATCTGTGGACGGTTTGTAAGGAGTTTCATAAGGAGCATGCTCACGCCGTTAAGAGTATCGTTCTCTGTTGCAAGGATGTATGGCTCACGAGCACCGTTCCAGTCAAAGCTTGTGTTAAGCATTGCTTCTGCAAAGTCAGCGTTTGGATAGAAGTCTGTCCACTGTCTTTGACCCTGGAAGCCTGCTGCAATAGCATTGTGGCCAACCATTTCTTCTTCACGACCTTCAGGAAGGTTCTTGTTGCCGTTCATAAGGTCCTTGATGATACACATCATCTTAACTGTGAACTCCCAATCCTTTTCCTTCTGCTCGTCGCTCTTTCTAACAAACTCAGGGTTCTTATCGAAGCCTTCTTTACAGTACTCCTTAACCCAAGCGTATGCCTTCTTATACTCTTCTTCATCGTAGATGCCTTCGCTCATTCGACGGATGATTTCAACCTCGTCTACTGACTCAACACGCATACCCAGGTATTCCTCAAAGAAGTCTGTATCAATTGATGAGCCTGCAATACCCATACAAATTGAACCAATCTGAAGGTATGATTTGCCCTTCATTGTTGCTGCTGCAACTGCTGCTCTTGCAAAGCGAAGAAGCTTTTCTTCAACGTCTGCAGGGATAGTTGTGTCGTCTGCATCCTGAACATCCTTACCATAGATACCGAATGCAGGAAGACCCTTTTGTGCATGTGCTGCAAGAACTGCTGCAAGGTAAACTGCACCCGGTCTTTCAGTAGCGTTAAAGCCCCAAACGCCCTTAATTGTTGTTGGGTCCATATCCATTGTTTCAGAGCCGTAGCACCAGCAAGGTGTAACAGAAAGCGTAATCTGCACGCCTTCCTTCTGGAATTTGTTTGCACAAGCTGCTGCCTCTGCTACTCTACCAATTGTGGTGTCAGCAATAACAACCTTAACCGGCTCACCGTTAGAATATTTAAGATTTTCTGTGAAGAGCTTTGCTGCTGATTTAGCCATATTCATTGTTTGCTCTTCGAGAGATTCACGAACCTTAAGCGGACCACGTCTACCATCGATAATAGGACGGATACCGATTACCGGATATTCACCGAGAAATCTGTTCTCTGCCATTGTTTATCATCCTTTCATATGTACAAAGTACAAAATATTACATTTAATAGTATATCACAAATAATATTCTTTTCAATTATCATATAGTAAAAAATTTAAGCTTTATTATGGTGAAAATGACAAAAGGCTTTTTAATTTATTTACATCTACAATTATCTATGTTAAACTATACTAAAGATTTTTAAGGATGTGATTGTCGTGCATGATGCTTTCATAAGCTACAGAAGAAACGGTGGCTTTGCATTTGCTAAAATGCTCCTTGAGCTGTTAAAGCTGAGAAATGTTTCTGCTTACGTAGATTTAGAAGAGTTAGGTAGTGGCGTTTTTGATGAGAAGCTACTTGCTGCCATAAAAGAAACCCCTGCCTTCATTTTAATTCTATTTCCCGGAGCATTAGACAGGTGCTGTGAGGAGGGCGACTGGCTCACAAGAGAAATAGTCGCTGCCATCGAAGCCGACAGAAACATAATCCCTGTGTTGTGCGACGGATTTACCTGGCCTAAAAAGTGGCCCGAAAACATCCCTGAAAAAATACACAAGCTTTCTACCTACAATAGTGTTGTAATGGATTTTAATTATATGAATGCTGTTATAGATAAGCTTGTAACCTACATACACGGCGACAATGCCGTTACTGCAGCGAGCTTGAAAAGCGAAGCAAGAGACAGAGATGACATTGAGGATTTCTTTTCTGACAACATGGGTGATATAGAGAATATTCAGGGTGTTGACCTGGCATTCCATGCAGGCTCTGTGTGGCTCCAGAATGTTAACCGACTTGATATTATAACAGCACTTGCAGAGGCAGGAACAGAAATTCGTGTTATTCTCAACACTCCCGAGATTGCCACACTCATGGGCAAGCATATGCGCCACAAATTAAAACGATACCTGCCATTTGACGAGGCTATTTCTTTGTGGCGAAACATTGAGTCTATGTATAAAAATGTAAATGTTGTTGTTACTGATATACCTATGTTCAGAATCCAATATACCTTCCGTATGAAGGATTCTGCAAACGATGTTATGCGTATAAAATACTATACACACGGCGTTTCACAGATAGACAGAAATTATATCGAGGAGTTCTCCCCTACAGACTACCAATTTGAGCTTTATCGCAACGAATTTGAGTATGTATGGAATTACGAAAAAGATAAAAATAAATAAAGATAAACGAGGCTGTAAAAAAACGCACACACGCTTTTACAGCCTCGTTTTATTGTTTACAGATGTGCTTTTTGCTGCTTTCTCATTTTACACCAATTTATAAATCCGTATAAATCATTTACCAAAAACACGCAGAAGCACACTATTACGGATATATACGAGGTATCCTCTTTTGCTGCCATAATCCACATAACAATAAGCACCATATCATTAAAGGCATACGCAAGCGGAAAATAAGGTGTGCGCATAAATGTAAGGTACGCAGCAAAAAATGAGGTAAGCACAGAAACCGTGCTTGGCACAATATTTGCTGTATTTAAAGCCTTTAATATAAAATAAAATATTACCGTTACAATTACAGAAAGTACTGCTCCACCCATAAATATTTTTGACGTCATTTCTCTTACTTTAACCTGCGTTTTGCTTTTCCCGTATGGGTTTTTCAGCCACGAAACCAGAGAAAAAACAGCCATAGGTGCTGTCATTCCCAGATATGTAATCATCTCGCCGTAGTACAAAAAGCTAAAGGATATTACTGCATAAAGCAAGCTGAAAACAATCATAAGCACATTACCGAACGGGTTGCCCTTTGCGAGGAATATTAAGGATGTAACCCCTATAAGAGAGGCTATGAGATTTAACCACCCCTCACCGTCAAAAAGCACAAAGAATACAAATATAACACCAACAGAGCACAGCCACAGGGCTTTCTCCCATTTTGTAAAATAAGATAAATATTTTTGCATAAGCTCTCCTAAAAAACAAGCATTCGCTCCACATCTTCAAAGACCTAACGATGTGGAAACGAATGCTTTAATTACATTCACTACCCGGTGGCAGTTAAATATTTTATCAATCGTTGTAAAGAGGGTATTTATCACAAATTCTTGTAACACCCTCACGGATATAGTCTGCACTGTTTTCAAAATCAGTAGCAGCAAGCTTAATATATTCAGCTATATCTACCATATCCTGCGCCTCAAAGCCACGTGTTGTAACTGCTGCAGTACCAATTCTGATACCACTTGTTACAAACGGTTTTTCAGGCTCTCTCGGAATTGAATTTTTGTTTACTGTAATATAAACCTCATCAAGGCGGCGCTCAAGCTCTTTACCTGTAATACCAAGGCTTCTTAAATCGAGAAGCAAAAGGTGGTTATCGGAGCCACCCGATACCATATTTACACCCTGTGCTGCAAGTGCGTTTTCAAGCGCCTTGCAGTTTGATATAACCTTTTTGCCGTATTCCTTAAACTCAGGCTTAAGTGCCTCACCAAAGCATATTGCCTTTGCTGCAATAATGTGCATAAGCGGGCCACCCTGTATGCCCGGGAATATTGCCTTGTTAACCTTTTTAGCAATTTCCTCATCGTTTGTAAGTATAATACCACCACGAGGTCCACGAAGAGTTTTGTGTGTTGTTGAGGTTACTACGTGTGCGTGTGGCACAGGTGATGGGTGCACACCTGCAGCAACAAGACCTGCAATATGCGCCATATCAACCATAAACAAAGCATTAACCTTATCTGCAATTTCACGAATACGCTTAAAATCAATTGTTCTTGGGTATGCTGATGCACCTGCAACAATCATTTTTGGCTTACACTCAACAGCCTTCCTTTCGAGGGCATCGTAATCCAAAAAGCCGTTATCATCAACGCCGTAGCTTTCAAAGTTAAAATATGAGCCACTTACGTTTACAGGTGAGCCGTGGGTAAGGTGTCCACCGTCTGCAAGGCTCATACCAAGCACTGTATCGCCCGGCTGAAGAAGTGCAAAATATACACCAAAGTTTGCCTGTGAGCCTGAGTGTGGCTGAACGTTGGCATATTCACAGCCAAAAAGCTTTTTAAGTCTTTCAATAGCAAGGCTTTCTGCAATATCTACATATTCGCAGCCACCGTAATATCTTTTTGACGGATAGCCCTCTGCATACTTGTTTGTAAAAATACTGCCACTTGCTGCCATAACAGCTGCAGAAGCATAGTTTTCGCTTGCTATAAGCTCAATATTTCTGCTCTGGCGAACCTGCTCAAGGCTAAATGCCTCAAAAAGCTCACTATCGGCACTTTTAAGAAATTCAAAATTCTTTTCAAGATATGAGTTCATTTTCATCCCCCTAAAAACTAATTAGACACAAATCATAATAATGATACACTAATTCTGAAAACATTTCAATACTCATTGCTAATTATTTATATATTTATCTAATGTAATAAACATTTTTAGTATTTTTATATTGATTAACTGCAAAATAATGTTATAATTACTATGTATATTAATGTGGAAATGTATGTCTGCAGAGGTGGTTTTTTGAACACTATTGAATTAAAAAACAAAATTGAACAGCTAAAAAAAGAAACGGGCACGGTAATACTTGCCCACACCTACCAGGAGCCTGATATTATAGATATTGCCGATATTACAGGCGACAGCTTTTTCCTCAGCAAAAAGGCTGCAGAGCTTAAGGCGAAAAGGGTAATTATGTGTGGTGTGCGTTTTATGGCAGAGAGCGTTAAAATCCTTTCGCCCGAAACAGAAACAATTTTACCTGTACCCTCTGCTACCTGCCCTATGGCAGAGCAAATTGCACCTGCAAGGGTAAGGAAATATAAAGAGCAAAATCCACAGGCACAGGTTGTTGCTTACATTAACACAACTGCTGCCCTTAAGGCAGAGTGCGATGTTTGTGTAACAAGCTCCTCTGCAATAAAAATCGTTGAAAAGCTTGATGCTCCGGAAATACTTTTTATTCCTGACCGGCACTTAGGCTCCTTTGTAAAGGCAAGGCTTCCACACAAAAACATTGTGCTTTGGGATGGCTACTGCCCTGTACACGCACAGCTTACCAAAGAGGATGTTTGGGAATGTAAAAAGGCTCACCCTACAGCTAAATTTGCAGTTCATCCCGAATCACCTAAAGAGGTTGTTGAGCTTGCAGATATGGTGGGCGCAACAAGTGAAATTATAAAATACGCAAAAGAAACCCCCGGCGAAATTATTATAGGTACCGAGCGTGGTGTGGTAGACTACCTTGCCCTGCACGAGCCACAAGGCGAAAGATTTATTCAGCTTTCTCCCGAAAAGCTTTGCTGTGAGGATATGAAGAAGATATCCTTAGAGGATGTATACAAATCCCTTATCGGTGAGGGTGGCGAAGAAATTCAACTCCCTGAGGATTTAAGAGAAAAGGCTTTAATCAGTATAAATCGTATGTTGGAATTGGGGTAATCAGATGAACCTTTCCGAATTAAATAAAAAATACACCGTTGTCATAGTCGGCACAGGTATTGCAGGGCTATATGCAGCACTTAATTTTCCAAAAGATGTAGATGTGCTTTTGCTTTCTAAAAAAGAACGCCACCAGTCAAACAGCTCCCTTGCACAGGGGGGTGTTGCCTGCGTGCTTGATTTAGAAAATGACAGCTACGACCTTCACATTGAGGATACACTTATTGCAGGTAAAAGAGAAAATGACCTTGATGCTGTAACTGTTTTGTGCCAAGAGGGACCTGCTGATGTTTTAAAAACAATTGAATACGGTGTAGAGTACGACCGTGATGAAAACGGTGAGCTTATTAAAACCCTTGAGGGTGGCCACTGTAGAAGGCGAATTGTTCACCACAAGGATACATCAGGTAAGGAAATGGTAGACAAGCTTATGCTTAAGGTTGAGGCCTTGCCAAATGTAACCCTTGCCGATGAAACTATGGTTACCTCTATGAGCCGAATTAAAAACGGCTTTAAGGTAGAAATTATGAGTGGCAACGAGCATAAAACTGTTTATGCCGATTTCTGCCTTTTAGCCTCAGGTGGCATAGGCAGAGTTTACAAATACACAACTAATCCGTCTGTTGCTACAGGCGACGGCATACGCCTTGCCTACGAAATGGGTGCAGCAATAAAAAATCTAAGCTACGTTCAGTTCCACCCCACGGCCTTTAACGGCGCAAACCGTGAGCAATTCCTTATAAGCGAGGCTGTACGTGGTGAGGGCGCATACCTTCTTAACTGCAACAAGGAGCGCTTTATGGACAGGTACGATGAGCGTCTGGAGCTTGCCCCACGAGATGTAGTTTCACGCTCTATAATTATGGAGTCAAGGCGTTTAGGCAGCAACAGCTTTTACCTTGACATCCGATACAAGGGCGAGGAGTATTTAAAAAAGCGCTTCCCCGGCATATATGCAGGGTGCCTTAAGCAGAGCGTTGATATTTCAAAGGATTTAATCCCTGTTTTCCCCTGCCAGCACTACCTTATGGGTGGTATTGAGGTAGACCTTAACGCAAGAACTACTCTCCCCCGTTTATACGCTGCAGGTGAATGCTCCTGCACAGGTGTACACGGTAAAAACAGGCTTGCAAGCAACTCTCTTTTAGAGGCGCTTGTATTCGGCAGAAAGGCTGCCGAGGATATTACAAGGTGCATACAGGCAGGCTTTTTCAGTGTTTCTATCCCTGAAAACGAGGAAAAAACAGTTTACACAGGTGCGCCGTTGCCAAAGGGCACACGTACAGAGATTCGCGAAACTCTGCAAAGGGCGTACTTTGTTATACCCGATGAGGGAGCTATACACAGTGCAAAATTAAGAATTGAAAGCATTTTGCAAAGACTTAAAAACAGTAAATTTGCCGTTACAGCCGATTATTGCGAAGCTTTATCCCTTGCAACGGTAGCCTATATTATACTTAAGGAGGTAGACAAATGATTTTACCCCAATTTTACATTGATGACCTTATTAAAAACGCCATCAAGGAGGATATTAACTACATTGACGTAGCTACAGATTATCTTCTTGACGAAAATCACACAAGCGAGGCTGTTTTTATTGCCAAGGCAGACGGCGTTTTGTGTGGTATAGACGTTGCTATGAGGGTGTTCACCCTTTTAGATGACACCTTTACATGTGTTATTCACAAAAAAGATGGCGATGAAATAAAAAAAGGCGACCTTATTGCTGAGCTTAAAGGTAAAACCGTTAAGCTTTTAAAGGGTGAAAGAACTGCCCTCAACCTTATACAGCATATGAGTGGTATTGCAACTGTTACAAATGCTTGTGTTAAAGAAATTGCAGGCACACCGGGAACAATTGCCGATACAAGAAAAACCCTGCCCGGACTTCGTTCCTTGCAAAAGTATGCCGTAACCTGTGGTGGTGGCAAAAACCACCGATACAACCTTTCGGACTGTGCAATGCTTAAGGATAACCACATAGATGCAAAGGGTGGCATTACCCCTGCTGTTATGGCGCTCCGAGAAAAAATCGGCCACACCGTTAAGATAGAGGTTGAAACTCGCACACTTGACGAGGTAAGAGAGGCGCTTGCAGCCGGTGCAGATATTATTATGCTTGATAATATGGATAACCAAACTATGGCACAGGCTGTGGAAATTGTTGGTGGCAAAGCACTGCTTGAGGCTTCGGGTAACCTTACAAAGGAAAGACTACGCAGCGTTGCAGAGCTTGGTGTAGATATACTTTCCATTGGTGCACTTACCCACTCGGTTGAAGCATTTGATATTTCAATGCGAATGAAATAAGTTGAGGACGGAATAAATTGCGGTAAATTCCATTTCTTGGAGGAAACTATGAAAGAAAAGCTTGAAAAATTCTTAAAGAAACTCCCCTTTTACAAGTGGTTCCTTTACACCCTTCCAAAGCTTCGCTATGTTAAGTGGTTCAGAAAGCTTAAAATAGACGAACACGCTATTCTTTTGGAATCACAGCACGGTACAGAAATAAGTGGTAATATCTTTTACTTAGTACAGGAGCTTGCAACAAACCCCTTGTACAAGGACTATAAGGTTTACCTTAGCTGCCGTGTAGGTACTAAGCCTAAATTTGAGGCAATTCTCGAAAAATACAACATTAAAGGCGTTATTCCTGTTGTGCTTTCCACAACAGAATATATGAAGGTTTTGGCGTCTGCTAAGTATCTTTTTAACGATAACACCTTCTTACCATTCTACCTGAAGAAAAAGGGGCAGGTATACCTTAACACTTGGCACGGCACACCACTTAAGACCTTAGGTAAGGGCATTAAAAATGCTATGCACGGTATTGGTAACGCACAAAAAAACTTTGTTTGTGCAGATTACTTGCTTTACCCTAACCGTTACACAATGGAGCATATGGTTGAGGACTATATGCTTGAAAATATTGCCCTGGGTGAGTGTGTGCTTGCAGGCTACCCAAGAAACACAGCCTTCTTTAATAAAAACAGAGGGCAAGAGATTATTAAAGAGCTTGAGCTTGAGGGTAAAAGAATTTATGCATATATGCCTACCTGGAGAGGCTCTGTCGGTAACATAGATGCAAAGGCAAACGCATATTTCCAGTATTATCTTTATGAGTTAGATAAAATTCTTGATGAAGATGAAATCGTTTACCTCAACCTGCACCCTATTGCAAAAAAGGATGTAGATTTTAATACCTTTAAGCACATTCGTAACTTCCCCGAGGAATACGAAACATACGATTTCCTTAACTGTGCAGAGTGCCTTGTAACAGACTATTCAAGCGTTTTTTATGATTATGCAAACACAGGCAAAAAGATAATTCTTTTCACCTTTGACCAAGAGGATTATTTTGCAGACCGTGGTGTGTACAAGCCACTTTCAGACCTTCCCTTCCCTAATGTTAAAACATTGGAGGATTTACTTAAAGAAATGCGCTCACCTAAGGAGTATGACGATGCTGCATTCTTAGAGGAATACTGCACCTTCGACTGCCCACAGGCTACAGCAGCAATTCTCGACTTTGTTATTAATCGCAAGGGCAGCGAATATGTTACAGAGGTGCCTATTGCTAAAAACGGCAAAAAAAATATACTTATGTATTTAGGTAACCTTGACCAGAACGGCATTACCTCATCAGGAATAAATCTTCTTAAAAACCTTGATACAAAAGAAAACAATTATATTGTTTCCTTCCCTGCAGAAAAAGGAAAGCTCCACCAGGATACTATTGCAGGACTTCCCGAGGGCGTTACCTATTTCCCGATTCAAGGTGTTTTCAACTTAAGCTACTTAAAAAAGAAAATCTGGCTCGGCTTTAATAAAAAGCATTTTCCGATTAAGCCTATGATGGCATTGTTAAAAAAGGAATGGCAGCTTGAAATTGAGCGTACCTTTGGTGGCGCCCCCTTTGATAGTGCTATTCAGTTTAACGGATACGAAACAAAAATGATTCTCCTTTTCTCACAATTTAAGTGCAACAACGCAATATACGTGCACAGCGATATGGTTAAAGAGATTGAGCTTAAGGCTAACCAAAGAAACTCTGTTTTACGCTATGCATATAAGCATTACGATAAGGTTGCCCTTGTTACTGAGGATATTGAAGAATCTACAGCATCCTTTGTTAAAAAGAAAAAGAATTTTGTACTTGCAAGGAACATTATTGCTTATGATGAAATCGTTGAACGTGGCAACGGCGAAATCGCATTTGACGAGGGCGTTACACAGAGCAACAAAACTCTTGAGGAAGTAAAGGAAATTCTTGAAAGCGATGCAAAGGTTATAATCAGCGTTGGCCGTTTCTCACCTGAGAAGGACCACAAGAGAATGATTGACGCCTTTAATAATGTATGGAAAAACAACAAAAACACCTACTTTATTATAATTGGTGGTATACAGCGTGATGGTATTTACGATGACCTTTGCGAATATGTAAAAACTCTCCCCTGTGGCAACAATGTTGTGCTTATTTTGTCTATGACAAATCCGTTGCCTATAGTAAAGGCTTGCGATGGCTTTATACTTGCATCACACTACGAGGGCTTTGGCCTTGTAATTGTAGAGGCGGATATTCTCGGCTTACCTGCAGTTTCAACAGATATTACAGGCCCGAGAACCTTTATGCAAAAGAACAACGGTACACTTGTTCCAAATACACTTAAGGGCGTTGAAGACGGCTTTAAAATGCTTATTGACGGCAAGGTGCCACTTATGACGAGCGACTACAAGCAATACAACGATGAAGCCTTGCAGGAGTTTAAGAATATAATTGAATAAAAGAAAAAGCTTGTGCCAGAAGGCACAAGCTTTTTTGTTATTAGGTATTTGGAATGTGAACTTATAAATTGAGAATGTTTTGATGCAGAGCGCAGTTTTATTGAGCGACGGCGTATTAAGATACGCCGAGTAAACTAAAACAAGTTATGCGCAAAACAGACTAATTTATTTTCCAAGCTCCAGGGTTCTTTTATATGCTGCTTTAACTGCGTTCATTGCGCTTGCTCTGAAGGCGCCCTCCTCAAGGGCTTTTACGCCCTCAATTGTGCTGCCTGCAGGGCTGCAAACGGCATCCTTTAATTTGCCCGGATGCTCACCTGTTTGCACCAGCATTGTAGCAGAGCCTATAAGCGTTTGCGCTGCATAAAGGAGCGCCTTATCCCTTGGAAGGCCACACTCTACTGCACCATCGGCAAGAGCCTCGCAAAACATAAACACAAATGCAGGGCCACAGCCCGAAACACAGGATGCTGCATCAATTTTATCTTCATCAATTCTGTCGAGTATACCTGCATACTGCATTGAAGCAATAAAGCCGTCAAGGTCCTCTTTTGAAACAAAATCGTTTACTGTATAAAGAATCATTCCCTCGCCTACTGCAACAGGCATATTAGGCATAATTCTTATAATAGGGCAATCCACCTGCGCCATTGTACTTATTGCTGCAAGGGATACTCCTGCTGCCATAGAAACAAGGGTAAAATCTGTTGTTCTGTCCTCAAGCAAGGGGGCGATTTTTTCAAAAAGAGCCTTAAGCATTTGTGGCTTAACACCGAGGAAAATATAATCGCAATTCATTACGATATATTCTGCATCTGCCACATTAACCTCGTATTCCTCTGCAAATGCTTTTATTTTTTTTGTATCAACATCATATACAAATATATTTTCTGCACCCTCAGCCTTCAAAGCAGCCTTTGCAAGTGCACCACCCATATTTCCGCAGCCTAAAAACCCAATTTTACTCAAAAAATCATCTCCAAAGCAGATTTTGTAATGTTAGTTATCTTACTTGACCTGTACCTTTAATTATATATTTATAGGTTGTAAGCTCCTTAAGGCCCATAGGTCCCCTTGCGTGGAGCTTTTGTGTTGAAATACCCATTTCACAGCCTAAGCCAAACTCTCCACCATCGGTAAAGCGTGTAGAGGCATTAACATAAACAGCTGCGCTGTCTACCTCCATAGTAAAGCGCTTTGCATTTTTTCTGTTTTCGGTAATAATTGCTTCGCTATGGCCTGTAGAATGTAAAGCAATATGCTCAATTGCTTCATCAATATCATCAACAACCTTTATTGCAAGCTTATAATCCAAAAACTCTGTATTAAAATCACTTTCACCTGCAGGTGTACCGTCAATAATTTTTAATGCCTTTTCATCAAGCCGTAATTCAACAGGTGTAAGGCCCTTTGCCACTCTTAAGCCACAAAGCCTCTCTTGAATAAGTGGCAAAATCCGGTCTGCAAGGCTTTCGTGCACAAGCACAACCTCGCAAGCATTACACACAGAAGGTCTGCTCACTTTTGCATTTTCTATAATATTAAGCACCTTTTCGTAATCTGCCGTTTTATCTACATAAATGTGGCAAATACCTGTGCCTGTTTGTATACAAGGCACCTTTGCATTTTCTGTACAAGCCTTAATAAGACCTGCGCCACCTCTGGGTATAAGCAAATCTACATACCCAACAGCATTCATAAGCTCGTTTGCACTCTGCCTTGTAGTATTCTGCACAAGATTAATAAGGTTTTCCGGTAATTCTGCTTTCTTTAAGCCCTTGCGCATTGCCTTAACAATAGCATTTGCAGAAAGGAAAGCCTCCTTACCACCACGCAGCACACAAACATTACCACTTTTTACAGCAAGTGCTGCTGCATCGGAGGTAACATTAGGTCTGCTTTCGTAAATAATTGCAACAACGCCCATAGGCACAGCTGTTTTTTCTACAACAATACCACTTGGCCTTATAACAGTTTCAAGCACCTCGCCTACAGGGTCGGGAAGCTCAGCAACCTGACGAATGCCCTCTGCCATGCCCTCTATGCGCTCCTGAGATAGTGCTAACCTATCAAGCATAACCTCGGATATTGTGCCCCTTGCATTCTCTAAATCCTTTTTGTTTTCTTCAAGGATTTCTTCTGCATTTTCCAGCAAAGCCTCTGCCATATACAGCAGAGCTTTATTTTTTTCTTCAGTTGAAAGGGAGCAAAGCACACGCTTAACAGCCTTTGCTTCCTTTAATATTTCTAATGTTGTTTTCATTTTTTCACCGCTTTAAATCTTGTGCCGACCTTTTCCCCATCAATTATTTTATAAAGCACAGCAGGGGCTGAGCCGTTTGCTATTATAACATCTGTACCCCTTGCCACACATCTTTTAGCTGCCGAAATCTTTGTTGCCATACCACCTGTACCAAGTCCACTTTGGCTCTTACCTCCAAGGGCTTCAACCTCAGGTGTAATTTCTGTAATTTCTTCTATAATCCTTGCATCGCTGTTTGTGTGTGGGTCAGCCGTATAAAGTCCATCTATATCTGAAAGCAGTACAAGCAAATCTGCGTGCATGCTTACAGCCACAATAGCGCCTAAGGTATCGTTATCACCAACAGAAATTTCATCTGTATTTACAGTATCATTTTCATTGATAATCGGCAGTACCTTTAATTCAAGCAGCCTGTTCATTGTGGTTTTAATGTTGTGGTACCTTGTAGGGTCCTCCAAATCAAGGCCTGTAAGCAAAATCTGTGCCACAGTGTGATTGTATTCGGAAAAAAGCTTATCGTATGTGTACATAAGCTCACATTGACCTACTGCAGCTGCAGCCTGCTTTGTTGCCATATCTGTTGGCTTTTCTTTAAGGGAGAGCTTACCTACACCCATACCGATAGCACCTGAGGAAACAAGTATTACCTCGTGCCCTGCATTTTTAAGGTCGGAAAGCACCTTGCAAAGCTCCTCAACGTGCCTTATATTTAAACATCCTGTACTGTGGGCAAGTGTAGATGTGCCCACCTTAACAACTATACGCATTTAAATCACCATTAAATTAATTATCCTGAGAGTCTGTAGCTTCTGTTCTTGATTTAAGCTTTTGTGCTCTTGTAACGGCTAAATCCTCCATCATCTGTTCCTTCACCTTGCCATCTACATTAAAGAACATAAGTGAAACAGCCTTACCTATTCTGCCAAGGGCAGGGGCAAGCGTAAATACTGTCCAAATAGCCTTAAGCATAACAGGGTCAGTTTGAGGAATAACAACACCGTAAGAGTTAAGAAGTGGCTCGTACTTAATTGCAGCAATAATAATACCACTTAAAATTGTAGAAATGTTATTTGAAACGAGTGTTATGTAACCCATTGCTGCACTCATCATACCCTCGTTTCTGATACCTGTTTTCCACTCAACATAATCGTAAAGGTCGCCCTGAAGAGCTGTATTGCAGTAGCGCTGAACACTGTTCATAGCACCTGCAAGGGTAAGGAATATAACAATAATTACAATATTTACTATATTACTTTCTGTTGGCCTGAAGCCTACAAAATACATAATGAGGTAAACTATACCACAGTAGCCGTAGGATAAAACTGCCAGGTTTTTAAGACCGATTTTCTTTGTCATTTTTGTTGCAAAGGGCAACACAAAGTAGCTTGGAAGACCTGTAAAAATACCTGCAAATGCAGCATTTGAAAGCTTACCTGTACAGTTAAGCCAGAAGTAGTTTGCAACGCTTTGGCCTGTGCCCTTACCTACGCCAAAGAAATTCTTAATCATAAGCACCCACATAGGTCGGCAGGAAGCAACCTGAATAACTGACTTGAAAACGCTTGTGCTTTTCATTTCCTCTCTTGAGGCGAGTGGTACTCTTTCACGCAGACTAAAGAAGCCGTATACACGGAAAATAACAACAAGCACCATAAACACAATTGCGCCACCTAAATAGATACTTCTTGTAGGTATGGTTCGTGGCAAATAGTCTACAAAGAACGGGAACAAAGACGGCAGCCACACGCCTAACAGGTCAACATATGTATCTGCTGCAATAAGCTTGTTTCGTTCATTTACATTTGGTGTAAGGTTGTAAAGCACGGCTTGGTATGCAGGGGTGTAAAAAGAGTTAGATATTGACCCTACATAACGTATAATTAAAAACATTAAAAGAAGTGTTGCTTGTGAAAGACCATCGGGCAACAAATATGGCATTGCAGCAGAAAAAAGCCAAAACGGAAGTGTAAGAACAAGGTAGGGCCTTACTCTGCCCCAACGGGTACGTGTTCTGTCAAGAATAGGTCCTGAAATAGCATTATCGAAGGTATCAAGAATACTGCAAACAGACTGCGCCACACTTAAAGTAATGGGACTGACGTGCTGGAAGGTAGTTGTATAGAAAAACTCGTTGTTACCGTTAAAGGTTTCCCAGTTTTTATCACCTATACCCGAAATAATATAGGCTGCCATTTCACGTGGGCCAAGGTACTCCTTTTCCTGCTGTTTTCTTTGTCTGTCGATTTCCTCCTGAGTAACCTCAGGCTGAACAAAGGTTTTTGTTTTTTTCTCTGCCACAAAAGCACCACCTTTAATTTGAAATAAATGCTGTAAGCTCTCTGTTTAACCTTGCAACAGGTAAGCCTACCACATTGAAATAATCACCGTTTATACATTTTACAAGCAAGCTTGCCTTACCTTGTATGCCATAAGCGCCTGCCTTGTCATATGGCTCTGAGGAGGATACGTACTCCTCAATTTCTTCAGCTGTAAGCTCAAAAAAGGTAACATCTGTTTTTTCGCTGAAGGTAAGGAAGCTATCGCCCAAAGAGATTGTTACCCCCGTATAAACCTGGTGTGTTTTACCACTTAAAAGGCTTATCATTCCACGGGCATCCTCTTTATCTGTAGGCTTGCCTAAAATTTTATCTTCAACTGCAACAACCGTATCGGCAGAGATTATAATTTCGCCCTCTGCACAAACAGCTCTTGCAGCATCATTTTTTATTTTGGAAAGATACTCTACTGCCTGCCTTGCACCTATACCCTCAGGTAGTGTTTCATCGCACTGTGCAGGGCGAATTTCAACCTGACTGCAGAAAAGTCCTATAAGCTCTTTTCTGCGTGGCGAGGCAGATGCTAATATAATTTTTTTGTTTTCAAGCATTATATTCACCAACTAAGCTTTTCTTTAACAGCCTTTAATGTATTAAGGCCGTAGGCACAGCCAAGCTTTGCATCCTCTATGCCTTCAAATTCTAATGTTACAAAACCGTTGTAGCCGTTGTCTTTTACAATAGAAAGAGCCTCAAGCACAGGCACATCGCCGTGGCCTAATATTACGCCCTTAAGGAAATTACCGTTGCGTGTTTTGAAAAAGCCGTCTGCAGAAAGAATTTCGTCTGCTTTTCTGTAGCAAAAATCCTTTGCGTGTACATAAAAAGCATATGGTGATGTGCTTTTTACTGCATCAACAGGATATTCATCAACACAAAGGAAGTTACCTATATCTACAAGTGTACCGAAGTTAGGATGGTTTACGCCCTCAACTATTGATTTTACTCGCTCACTATCCTGGCTAAAATAGCCGTGATTTTCTGTCATAGTCTTAATACCAAGTGTAGCAGCATATTCTGTTACTGCCCTACAGCCCTCAATTATACGAGGAAGTGCATCTGAGAAGGTGTATTTCTCTGCATCCTCACCCTTGTAGCCACCTGTAGTATCGTGGCGCATACCCACTACGCCTAAAGCCTTGGCTACATCTACTTCACCCTTAAGGCGTTCAATTTCTGCCTGTAAATCACCATTACTACCGTATAAAAAATCTGCACCAATAGAATACTGCACAATCGGAATACCCACTCTGTCTGCCTCTGCCTTAAGCCTTTTAGCATAGTCCGACTTGTTTTCACCCTCAGGAGGATTAATTTCTGAAAATTCGAAGGCCTCAAAGCCTAATTCTGCAGCAACGCTAATAAGCTCAAGCTCTGTTTTTTCGCCGTCTCTAACCAAAGATGACAGGCTGTAGCTACAAATTGCAAATTTCATTTTGAAATCTCCTTCCAATATTTTATCATTGTGGATAAGTTATTTGAGTATTATGATAGTAGATATAAACGGGAGGCGATACTTATGGAAATTCAAGCCGGTACAAACGGAAAAATCTCTGTTACCTTAACCAAAAAGGATTTACAGGATTTAGATATAACATACGATGAGCTTGACTACTCCAATATAGAAACACGCCGTGTTATTTGGACTATTCTTGACAGAGCAAGAAAGATTTTAGGTAAAAGCATAACCCTTGATAACAAGCTGCTTATTAACGCAATGCCTATTAGCGATGGAGGGTGTTGCCTTGAATTTACACAGCTTCTCCAAGAGGTGGATAACACCAACGGAAAAACCGTTTTAAAAAAGGATGATGAGCCTATTCTTTTTTGCAGCTTTGATTTAAACGCCTTTTTAGACTGCATTAAGCAGGTCAACCTTGATTCTCAAAGGGTAAAGGAGGTAAGCTCCTACATATACGAAAATGCTTATTACATAATTATATACCCCGAGGCACAGCACTCAAAAAGCCTGTTGTTTCAGCTTTGCGAATATGGTGAAATAAGCCATGCTCCACCAAAATCAATTGCCGAAATATGCGAGGGTGGTAAAAGATTATCTTAAAGCATCTATTGCCTGTTTAATGTTTTCTGCACCGAAAATAAAGCTGCCCGAAACAAGCACATCTGCACCGGCTTCAACACAAAGCTTTGCTGTGCGAGGTACAATACCACCATCAACCTGAATCATAAGCTGTGGGTTAACCTTGTTTGCCTCTTCACGGATAGCTTTGATTTTCGGGAGCATATTTTCCATAAAGGACTGACCACCAAAGCCCGGTTCAACTGTCATAACAAGCAACATTGCAAGCTGTGAAAGGTATGGAAAAACCTCTTGAGCAGGGGTATTGGGCTTTAAAACAAGTGCCGGTAAAGCTCCGGTGCTTTTTATTTTATCTATTGTTTTTTGCACATCGCTGTTGCTTTCAATATGGAAGGCAATAAGGTCTGCCCCACTGCTTGCGAATGCATCTATGTAATCGTACGGATTACTTATCATAAGGTGGCAATCGAGAAACATATCGGTTGCCTTGTTTATTGATTTTACAACAGGTGGTCCTATGGAAATATTAGGCACAAAATGGCCGTCCATAACATCCACGTGGAGCATATCTGCTCCTGCCAGCTTAACCTTTTCAATATCTTCTCTCAAGGAGGCGTAATCTGCTGAAAGTATTGAAGGTGAAACCTTGATTCTATTTTTAAATTCCATAGCCTTGCACCTTTCTTAATATGTTTAGGGCTTGCTCTCTGTCTTTAGCAATTTGCTCACTTAATTCATCAAGGGAATTAAACTTAAGCTCACCCCTGATTTTTTCAACAACAAAGACCTCGGGGTGCTTGCCGTACAAATCACCTTGGAAGCCTATAATATTTGTTTCGCTACGCTTTTCGCTTGTGCCCTCTATTGTGGGGCGCACGCCTATATTTGTTACAGACGGATATTCTACACCATCTATTTTTGTAACGGATGCGTATACGCCAAACGCCGGCACACAAAAATCCTTTACAAAAAACTGGTTTATTGTGGGCGAGCCAAGAATTCTGCCACGCTCATCGCCGTGCTTGACCTCAAAATCGTAAGAGAAAAATCTGCCCAGCATAGCGTTTGCATTTTGCATATCGCCCTGCGTGATAGCACTCCTTATCCTTGTGGAGCTTACAGGCTCACCAAGGTAATCAACCTCAGCAACAACGGTCAGCTTGATTTCTCTTTCGGCACAAAGTAACCTGAGAAGCTGTACATCCCCCGTTGCGCCCTTGCCAAATCGGTAATTAAAGCCACAGGCAATTGAGCTTGCCCCGTAGCGACCAACAAGAATTTCATCCACAAACTGCTCCGGTGAAAGCTGTGCAACAGATGGGAAATCAATATACTCTGCCTGTACACCCCAAGAAGAAAGAAGCTCCTTCTCCTTTTGTGGCATTGTAAGGATGCCCGGATGCTTACCTGTAAGCGAAAGCTGAGGATGCTCACTAAACATAAGCGCAAGCTTCTTTGAATATTCAGTTTTTTCTGCTGTTATTACTGCCTTGTGGCCTGTGTGAAGGCCATCAAAGGTACCAAGAGCAATAAATGCCCCTTGAAGCTTTTCACTCATCTTTCTACATAAACTCGCTTTACTGTCAGGCTGTCGGATTCTGCCAAAAGCTCACCTAAGCCTAAAAATTTATTCTCCCCATAGACTCTGTAAAGCCCGGGGGCCTTAAGACCCTTTACCCTGTTTGCTAAAAGGTCGCCACCGTTTTTAAAACGCTTTGCCTGGCCGGGGCTTACATTTAACGCAGGGTATTCCTCCAAAAGCTTATCTACAGGGATAACTGCATTTTCTATTTGCCCTTGCTCAGCCATTTGTGATAACTGCTCTAATGTATAGCAAGCTTCAATACAAACGCCGCAAGCATAGGTGCGCTCTAAGGAGGTCATTACTCCGTACACGCCTGCTGCTTCACATATATCGCTTATAAGGGTACGGATATATGTACCTGCAGAGCATTCGCAGTAAAGGGTAAACTCCTCGCCCTGCTCACCTATTTCGAGAGTGTATATATGGCACTTGCGCTCCTCTCGCTCTACCTCTTCACCACGGCGAGCAAGCTCGTAAAGGCGCACGCCATCTTTTTTTAATGCAGAAAACATTGGTGGAAGCTGCATAATATCTCCACGAAAGCTCTCTGCTGCACTCAAAAGCTCTTGCAAGCTTACCTTTTTGTCGTTTGTAGCTGAAACCCGCCCCCAAATATCAAGGGTATCGGTTTTTATGCCTGTTTTAAAGGTAGCCTTGTACGCTTTTTTGTGGGTAGGCAAAAGCTCTATAAATCTTGTAGCACCACCTAAAGCAATAGGCAAAACTCCTGTTGCGTTAGGGTCAAGTGTGCCTGTATGCCCTGCCTTTTTTTCGCCTGCTATACGCCTTACCTTTGCCACAGCAAAAAAGGATGTTATATTTTCACCCTTATAAAGCGGAATAATTCCTGTCATTGATTAATACCTTCCAAAGATATTTTTACAGAATCAAGAATCTGTGCTTTTATATCCTCAATATTGCCATTAGAACGGCAGCCTGCAGCACCTCTGTGGCCACCACCACCCATTCTGCCGCATATTTGAGATGCATCTATTTCCGAGTCTGTTCTAACTGATATACCATAGCTGCCATCTGCCTTTTGCTTGATGACTACGCCTACAAGCACACCCTCTATCTGCCTTGGTAATGCAGTAATAGGGTAGCACTCATGCTCCGTAGAGCCACTTTGCTTATACATATCCTGGGTAATTGTAATCATAGCACAACGGCCGTCAAAGAAATATTGAAGTGTTTCTCTTGCAAGCATTTCCAGGGTTAAAAAGCTTTTTGTTTTTGTTTCAAACATAAGCTTGTTTATCATTACAGAATCTATACCCTGCTCCATAAGTGAAGCAACAATAGTAAAGGTCCTTGCTGTGGTGTTCATATACCTGAAGCAGCCTGTATCTGTAGAAATACCTGTGTAAAGGCAGTTTCTTATATATCTGTTCATTTCAACAGGCAAAGACCTTGCAAGGTCGTAAATGATTTCACAAGCTGCAGCCTCATCCACAAGGTAGGTTGCCTTTGCAAAGTATGTGTTTGACATATGGTGGTCAATACAAAGGTCTGCTTTACCACCAAACTCCTCTGCAAGCGGGCCTAAAAGCTCTTCATCGGCAACATCTACACAAATTACAAATGGCTCTGTTACCTCATCGTTAACAAAGCTGTCTGTCATATAGTAAAAATCCTTTGTAACCTCATCTGCACAACGGAAAGCCCTCTTTTTACCCATAAGGCGCAAGATTTCGCACAAGGCAAATGCACACCCCAAGGTATCACCATCGGGATGCTCGTGGGAGAGCACCAAAAACTCTTCATTTTCTTGTAGCAGTCTTAAGCATTCTTTCTTTTCAATAATCATAACAACATCCTAAGAGGCTTATTCCTCTTCTGCATCTTCAGTATCTTTTGCTTCGCTTGATATTTGTTCAAGCTTTTTAACAATAGTCATACCGTATTCTATGGAATTATCAGCAACAAATTTGATTTCAGGAGTTTTTCTAAGACCTAACCTTTTACCAATTTCTCTTCTGATAAATCCGGTTGCACCGGTGAGGGCTTTAGTTGCAGCCTTTGCAACCTCCATACCCTCAACAGCGCTTACATATACCTTAACATATGATGAATCTGATGAAACCTCTGCCCTTGAAACGCTTATAATGTGATCTGCTACACGTGGATCCTTAAGCTCTCTTACTATTGCAGAAATCTCGCGTCTGATATCCTCAGCTGTTCTGTTTTGCTTGTATGTTCCCATAGATTAATCTCTATACTCCTCTACAATATATGCCTCGAGGATATCGCCCTCTTTAATATCGTTGAATTTCTGAAGACCGATACCACATTCGTAGCCTGCAGCTACCTCACGCTGGTCATCCTTAAATCTCTTAAGAGATGCAATTTCATCCTCGGCAACAACAATACCGTCGCGAACAACACGGATTTTGCTGTTACGTGTAATTTTACCTTCAAGAACATATGAGCCTGCAATTGTGCCTGAGCTTGAAAGCTTAAATACGTTTCTGACCTCAGCCTTACCCATTTCAACATCACGGTATTTAGGTGCAAGCATACCCTTAATAGCAGCCTCAACCTCTTCGATACAATCGTAAATAACTCTGTACATTCTCATTTCAACGCCATCACGCTCTGCGTTCTGCTGTGCAACAGGGTCAGGACGAACGTTAAAGCCGACAATAAGAGCGTTTGAAGCGTTTGCAAGCATAACGTCAGATTCATTGATAGCACCAACACCACCGTGAATAACTCTTACACGAACCTCTTCGTTTGAGAGCTTTTCAAGGCTTTGGCGAACTGCCTCAACTGAGCCCTGAACGTCTGCCTTAACGATAATGTTAAGGTCCTTAAGCTCGCCCTCGCTGATTGAGTCAAACAGGGTATCAAGAGTAACCTTCTGCATTGAACGGAAGGTTTCTTCCTTCTGTGAAGTCTTTCTCTGTTCAACAAGCTCACGGGCAAGTCTTTCATCGCTTACACAGTCAAATGCATCGCCACCAACAGGTACCTCTGCAAGACCTGTAATTTCAACAGGCACTGACGGGCCTGCCTCTTTTACCTTTTTACCCTTATCATCTGTCATAACACGAACTCTACCAACTGCTGTACCTGCAACGATAATATCGCCTGTTTTAAGTGTACCGTTCTGTACAAGTAAGGTTGCAACAGGGCCACGACCCTTATCAAGACGTGCTTCAATAACAATACCCTTACCTGCTCTGTTAGGGTTAGCCTTAAGCTCTCTCATTTCTGCAACAAGAAGAACTGACTCAAGAAGAGTATCTATATTCATTTTTGTTTTTGCTGAAACAGGAACACAGATTACATCGCCACCCCATTCCTCAGGAATGAGCTCGTGCTCTGTGAGCTGCTGCATAATTTTATCGGGAGAAGCATCCGGCTTATCCATTTTGTTGATTGCAACAACAATTGCTACACCTGCAGCCTTTGCGTGGTTAATCGCCTCAATTGTCTGTGGCATAATACCGTCATCTGCTGCAACAACAAGAATTGCTACGTCTGTAGCCATTGCACCTCTTGCTCGCATAGCTGTAAATGCTGCGTGGCCGGGGGTATCAAGGAATGTAATATCCTGATCGTTGATGTGTACTCTGTAAGCGCCTAAGTGCTGTGTAATACCACCTGCCTCTGTTTCTGTAACAGAGGTGTTCTTAATAGCATCAAGAAGTGATGTTTTACCGTGGTCAACGTGGCCCATAACGCAAACAACAGGACTTCTCGGAATAAGGTCTTCTTCCTCGTCCTCGTGGTCGTCAATAATTCTATCCTCGATAGTAACAACAACCTCTTTTTTAACCTTTGCGCCCATTTCTGTAGCAACAATTTCTGCTGTTTCAAAGTCTATAACCTGGTTAACTGTAGCCATCATACCAAGTGAGAAGAGCGCTTTGATAACCTCTGCTGCAGTTCTTTTAAGCATTGCAGCAAGCTCGCCAACTGTAATTTCTTCGGGCACGGTGATAACAAGTGTTCTCTTAGCACGCTCTGCCTCGAGTCTTCTTAAACGCTCTGCCTCGCTCTCTTTACGCTTGGAGCGCATACCCTGCTGCTTTCTGTACTGCTGGCTCTTTTGTTTAAGCTTTTGCTTTGTTGGTCCGTTTTCGTTCATTGAGTGAGCAGGAGCAATATTTTCGTACCTTTCATTGTACTTATCAAGCTCAACGTTATCTGCTCTTGTATCAACTGTACGCATTTCGCCCTTTGTTCTTGACTGCATAGGAGCATCGGATTTCTTTTCGTGCTTTTTAAATGGGTTTGGAGTGCTTACGCCGGGCTTTTTCTCCTGTACAGGAGCACCCTTCTTGCCCTCACCCTTCTTTGGCTCACCTTTTTTAGGAGAATCCTTCTTCTGCTCTGCCTTCTTTGGCTCCTCCTTCTTTGGCTCCGCCTTTTTAGGAGCTTCCTTTTTAGGCTCAGGCTTCTTCTCCTCCTGCTTTTGCATAGCAAAATATGCATTAAAGTTTTCAACGGAATTTTCCTGTGTAAGCACATCAAAAATCACATCTAATTCTTCTGTATCAAGAGTAGATGATGATTTTTTAGGCTCCTCAAAATATTTTGCAAGAAGGTCTATAACTGCTTTGCTTTGTAAACCGAAGTCTTTTGCAACCTCGCTAACTTTATATTTAGTTACCATCTGATTCCTCCATGAATTTCTCTTGTATTTTGGCAGCAAATCCGGCATCTGATACCGAAAACACTGCAGAATGTTTACCGATTCCTGTAGCAAAATCATCCATTGAACAGGCTGTTCTTATAACAGGAATGCTTTTGCCGTTATAAGTACAGGCGTGGCGCATCTCTCTTTCAAGCCTTTCGGATGCATCTGAAGAGAGCATTACGAGAAACGCCGTTGATTTAACAATGGACTCTTTTACAACATCGCGCCCGCATAAAAGCTTGTTTGCCCTTCTGCACAGACCTAAAAAGCCCATTGCATCCTTCATATTCAATTCTGCCACAGTCCTTTCGTAATATGCTATTTCGGAGCTTTTTACTTAAGCTCACCGGCCATAGCCTCGTATATTTCTTCGGGAATTTGTGTTTCAAGAGCTCTTTCGAAGCGCTTGCCCTTACGAGCCTTATCGAAGCACTTTTTATCGGGGCAGATATATGCGCCTCTGCCTGACTTTTTACCGATTAAATCAATGCTGATTTCTCCCTCGGGACTTTTTACCACACGAACAAGCTCCCTCTTAGGCTTCATTTCATTGCAGCCCAAGCACTTTCTCATTGGTATTTTCTTTTCTGCCATAGCCTACCTCACGAATTCTGAGGAATGTAGAAACCACTTTCAGGCTTGATATCTATCTTCCAGCCTGTAAGCTTTGCAGCAAGGCGTGCATTCTGACCCTTGTTACCGATTGCAAGTGAAAGCTGTGTATCAGGTACTGTTACGTGGCAAGCTTTTTCCTTCTCTTCGTCTATTTCAACCTCGAGAACATCTGCAGGAGCAAGTGCTGCTGCAATAAAAAGCTTTGGATCCTCGTTGTATACAACGATATCAATCTTTTCGCCACCAAGAAGCTCTACGATTGTACCTACACGGCTACCCTTAGGACCGATACATGCACCGATTGGATCAACGTTTTCATCCTTAGAGAAAACTGCAATTTTTGTTCTTGAGCCTGCATCACGAGCAATTGATTTGATTTCTACGATACCATCGTAAATCTCTGAAACCTCTCTCTCGAAAAGTCTTTTTACAAGACCCGGATGTGTTCTTGAAATCATTGCCTTTGGTCCCTTAGGTGTATCCTTAATACCCTCAATGTAAACCTCAAGGTGCTGACCCTCTGTAATAACCTCATCAGGAATCTGTCTGCTCTTTGGAAGAACAACAACAGCCTTGCCGATTTCCAGTGTTGCATTACCTGTTTGTGGGTCGATGTTTTGTACCTTACCTGTTACGAGCTCCTCCTGCTTGGACTCAAAATCCTTAAGCATAAGGCCACGCTCTGCATCGTGAATATCTCCACGAATAACGTTCTTTGCAGTAGTTGCTGCAATTCTGCCGAACTTGCTTGCATCAAGAGGAATTTCAACATAGTCGCCTACAAGAGCATTTTTCTTGTACTTTTTTGCTTCCTCAGGAAGGATTTCTGTAAAGCTGTTTTCTACCTGTTCGCAAACCAGCTTTCTGAGGTAAACTCTAAGCTCCTTCTTCTCAGGGTCGCAGTCAACAAAAACTACGTCCTCTCCGCCGTACTCTCTTCTTAAGGATGTGATGATCGCTGCACACACCTTTTCAAGAAGGTAATCGGCAGGGATGCCTCTTTCCTGCTCAATCAATGCAATCGCATCGAAAAATTCTACATTTTTGTTGGTTGGTTTTGTGGATTTACGTGCCATTTTTCTAACCATTCCTTTCAAGATAATATATGTGATAAAATTATAAACTAAGTCATTTGCCGGAGCTTCGCAATTAGCTGTCAGCAGATAGCGAATAGCAAATAGCTCACGGACTGTCCAAGATTTGGATGAAGAACAAAGGCTTGGCACCGAAGGCGTATACAAATACGTCGAGGGGGCAAGACAAAGCTATTCGCCAAATATTTAAAATTCAAAGTCGTCGAGCTTTATCCAGGCTATCTCTTTCTTCTCTGCAGTCATTGTAGTTTCATCAGGGAACTCAATTGTAACTGCACCGGTTTCGCTGTAGTCGATAAGAACGCCTTTAAATTCTCTTTGATTTTCGTATGGCCTTATGAGCCTTAAAATAACCTTTTCATCCATAGCATAGTCAAAATGAAAATCTCTTGTAAGCTTTCTTTCTATACCGGGGGATGATACCTGCAGGTTGTACTGACGGTCTACAGGGTCAGCCTCATCGAGAGGCTTGTCGAGAGCGTGGCTCATATTAACACAATCATCTATGCCCACGCCACCGTCTTTATCAATAAATATTTTGAGATAGTAGCAAGCGCCCTCTTTTTCGAAAACAACATCCCAGAGCACTAAGCCAAGCTCCTCTGCGATGGGCTCTGCAATATCCCACACAAGTGAAACTGTATTTTTTGCCAAAGCTGCACCTCTTTTTAAAGTTTTTGTATTAATCTGAATACAATAAATTGAGAGCAGGTTGCCCTGCTCTCACTCAAACCAATATTCTTACACCGACAATATACCATATAATATTAAAAAAATCAAGGCTTTTTTATAATTTAAAATTTACGCGTTTTCTGCCACTTTTTATTTGTAAAGTGTACATAGCTGTGATATACTAAAATTAACACATTAAATTTTTTGTTTTGGGGGTTATATTATGCCAAAAATCATCGTTGCCGGCGGAGGCCACGGTGGTATTGTTGCCGCTATAAATCTTGCAAAAAACGGATTTGATGTTACTGTTTTTGAGGCTTCCGAGAAGGAGTGCTTAGGTCTTTCGCAAACAGATGCTTTGGATATGGATTCTTTTGCTTTTGCAGACTTAGAGGTACCCGAATATTTCAGACGAGGCAGAAACGAAATTACATTTTTACCCAAGGATAAATCAGCAGGTAAATTAACACTACCCGGGCAGGATGCGCTATCGCTGCTTGTAGACAGAAAAGAGCTTATAACCTACCTTTTTGCCCAGGCAGAAAAAGCAGGTGTAAAAATAATTTACGGCGAAAAGGTGATTTCGCCCTTGCTTTTAGGCAGCAGAGTAGCAGGCATTGCAACCGAAAAGGGCGAATACTATGCAGACCTTGTTATTGATGCTTGTGGCGTTAATTCCCCTGTGCGAAATGGTTTGCCCGAGTATATGGGTGTAAACAGACCCATTGGAAAATATGATGTGGTTTATTCCTACAGAGGTTATTTTAACAGGCTAAACGGTGAGCCGGCACCTGAAACGGATTATAATATTCATTTTAGCGATGACGGAAATGTTGGCTTCCATTGGCTTGTTACTGAGTTTGACCGTGTTGACGTGCTTGTTTGCAGGTTTTATAAGCCTGATGATGCCGAGATATTAGCAACATTAAAAACTCTTCACGAGGAAAATCCACATATGGGGCTTAACCTTGTTTACGGTGGAATACACGATGTTATACCTGTTTGCCAGCCCCTTGCCGTGCTTGTTGCAGACGGATATGCTGCTGTAGGCGACAGTGCATTTATGACGGTGGCTCTTAAAGGCTCCGGCATTGCATATAGCATAAAGGCAGGTAAAATACTTGCAGATGCAGTTATTGCTGATACAAACTGCTGCTACAACCAAGAAACTCTTTGGGAATACCAAAAAAGATTTTTTAAAGAAATCGGTGTTGGTGCAGGTGGCATTGCAATTATAAAAAATATGCTGCCGTATATGACTGCAGATGATGTTAGCAGGCTTTTTGCTATGAATATTGTTACAACCGAGGAGCTTTCTGCATTGTTTGCAAATAAGGCAGAGGCAATTTTTAATACAAAGGGTATTGCTGCACTAAAGAACAAAATACGTAAAGTAAACGATGAGCCTATGCTAAAAGGAATTTTAGGAAATTTAGCTGTATGGCTTACAAAATATGCTGTTTTGCAAGCCTCCTTCCCTAATAAGTACGATAAAAAAGACGTTTTGGATTGGAACGAAAAGTATAATAAATTCTTTGAGTCTATTAAGAGGAAGGATTAAGCTGCCGAAGCTTCGCTAAAATTAAAAATTCAAAATGAAAAATTAAAAATTTCGGAACTGCGTTGCAATTGCAAAGCTTCGCTTCCGAACATTTTATGTTTCGCTAAAACAATAAAAAACTATCACTTTTTCGAGATTTGGATGGATGACGCAGGCTTGACACCGAAGCTGTATACAGATACTGCGAGGGGTCAAGACAAGGCTATGCGCTATAAAATAAAAATTAATATTGCTTTGAGAAAATTGATGAAGATTGCAATTTTGACACCGAAGCTGTATATAAATACTGCGAGGGGGCAAAATCTGCAATATTCGCAATTTAATCAAGCAAAAAAGGAGAATGAGGTTATGAAAGTTGCTGTATTAGGTGCCGGTGGAATTAGTGGATGCCACGTTCCGGCTTGGCAAAGAATTGAAGAGGCAGAGCTTGTTGCTATTTGCGACATTATGCCGGACAGGCTTGAAAAGTATAAGGACACAGGTGCCCGACTTTACGAGAGCTGTGATGAGATGCTTGAAAAAGAGCAGATTGATATTCTTGATATCTGCCTGCCTACGTTTTTACACGCAGAGTTTGCTATTAAGGCAATGGAGCGTGGCATAAATGTTATTTGCGAAAAGCCTATATCCCTTAACAAAGAAGATGTAGATAAGGTTTACGCAACAGCAGAAAAGAATAATGTTAAGTTTATGATTGCCCACGTTGTTCGCTTCTGGCCCGAATTTGTTTTCTTAAGAGATGCAGTTGTTAATAAAACCTACGGCAAAATGCTTACAGGCCATATGGTGCGCCTTGGCTCAACTCCAAAGTGGAGCTGGGAAAACTGGATGAGACGTAAAGAGTGCAGTGGTCTTGTACCGTTTGATTTACATATTCACGATTTAGACTACATTGTGTACACCTTTGGTGCCCCTGTAAACTGCATTACACACCGTGCACAGCACAACGACCAGGATATTATTAATGCTACCTATGAGTTTGCAGACGGCTCCTTCCTCACTTGCGATTCCTGGTGGGTTACAAGCGACTACCCATTTACCTTCGGCTATCGCTTCACCTTTGAAAACGGTGTTATTGAGCTTAAGGATGGTAAACTTATGGTATACCCTGTTGGCGCAGATGCCTTTGAGGTAAAGGAAGAAACCGAAAGCACAGAGGGTGCTATTAACCTGCCTGCAACAGATGCATATTACGAGGAAATTCGCTACTTTGCTAACTGTGTGCTCGAGGATAAGCCTGCAGATATTATTAAGCCTGAAGAGCTTGAAACAGTGCTTCAGCTTATGGAAAGCTTCGAAAAATAAATCACACAAACACCCTGCCGGGCTTATTACAAAAATTGGTGAACAGGAATGAAAGAAACAGTAATTCAATTTGGTGAGGGCAATTTTCTTCGTGGATTTTTTGACTATTTCCTTCACGAAATGAACGAAAAGGGTCTTTACAAGGGCAAGGCAGTTATTGTACAGCCCCGTGCAGGTGGCAAGGTACAAGGCCTTAATGAGCAATGTTGTAAATACAACCTTTACCTAAGGGGCATTGAAAAGGGTAAGACAAGGTGTGAGCATACTCTAATTGAGTCGGTTTCACGCTGTGTTGACCCATATAAGGATTTTGAAAGCTTTATAGCTCTTGCAGATAACCCTGATTTCAGGTTTATTGTATCTAACACAACTGAGGCAGGTATTGCCTTTGATGATTCCTGCTCTTTTGATGATAAGCCCTGCATTTCCTTCCCCGGTAAGGTAACACAGCTGCTTTACAGAAGGTACAAAAACAATCTAAACGGCTTTGTTTTTCTCCCCTGTGAGCTTATAGATTCAAACGGTGCTGCACTTAAGGCGTGTGTGCTTAAGTATGCTGTACTATGGGAACTTGAAGATGACTTTGTTAACTGGGTAAATAGTAAAAACTACTTTGCAAACACCCTTGTAGACAGAATTGTAACAGGCTTCCCTACAGATGATGCTGCAAGGCTTCACCCTGATGATAAATATATTGATACTGCAGAGCTTTTTCACCTTTGGGTAATTGAGGGTGATTTTGAAGATGAGCTTCCTCTAAAAAAATGTGGCTTTAATGTTATTTGGACAGATAACGCTGCCCCTTACAAAAAAATAAAGGTACGAATTCTTAACGGCGCACACACCTCCCTTGTGGCAGGAGCTCTCCTTTCGGGTATTGAAACCGTTGGTGAGGCAATGGCAGACGAGGTAGCCTGTAGCTTTTTGTGCAAGGCAATGCAAGAGGAAATTTTACCTGCTATCGGTGAAAATGAGGAAAGCACAGCCTTTGCAGAAAGCGTTTTTGACAGATTCAAAAACCCGTATATTCACCACAGGTGGGAGTCAATTTCTCTTAACAGTGTAAGCAAATTTTCTGTAAGAGTTTTACCTACAATGCTTGAGTACCAAGAGAAATTCGGGGAATTTCCAAAATGCCTTTCTCTTTCACTTGCGTATTTACTTTACTACTACAAAAACAATACCCCACAGGATTCCCGTGAGGCTATTGACTACATAAAATCCAACCCAATTTCTGACATACTTAAAAACAAGGAGCTTTGGCAGAGCGATATTTCTGCTTTAACAGAGCTTATTGAAGAATGCTACAGCAAAATAGAAGAAATCGGTCCGAGGGAAGCAATGAAATGGATACTGTAAAAATAAACGAAAAAGATAACGTTTGCGTTGACCTTGCCACAGGTCATAAAATTGCGCTTTGCAACATAAAAAAGGGGGAAAGCGTAATAAAATACGGGTATCCCATTGGCGTTGCCACAGAGGATATTGCCTGTGGTGAATCTGTACACTCCCACAATATGAAAACTGCTCTTGGTGATATTGTTGAATATGAATATGTACGGGAGCTTGAAGCTATACCACACGAAAAGCCCTTTTTTATAAATGCTTTTGTGCGTGAAAACAAGCAAATCGGTATTAGAAACGATATTTTTATTATACCTACCGTTGGCTGTGTAAACAGCATCGCAAAGCAGTTAAGCGAAAAAACAGGTGCTATACATTTTGCCCACCCATATGGCTGCAGCCAGCTGGGTGATGATATGGCAATAACACAAAAAATTCTTTGTGGACTTATTAAGCACCCCAATGCAGGTGGCGTGCTTGTTTTAGGGCTTGGCTGCGAAAACAACAATATTGACCAAATGAAAAAGGCGCTTGGAAGGTGGAATGAAAAACGAATACGCTTTCTCAATGTGCAGAATTGTACAGACGAAATTGCCCAAGGCATTAAAATTATTGAAGAGCTACAGCTAAACGCATCAAGGGATAAACGACAGCCTGTTTCGGCAGATGAGCTTGTTATAGGCCTTAAGTGTGGTGGCTCTGACGGTTATTCGGGCATTACGGCAAACCCTGTTGTTGGCTTAGTTACCGACAAAATATGCTCTATGGGTGGCACAGCTGTGCTTACTGAGGTACCCGAAATGTTTGGTGCTGAAGCAATTCTTTTTAAAAGATGCGGAAATAAAACAATTTTTGATAAAAGCGTAAGGCTGATAAATGATTTCAAGCAATATTTTATAAACCACAACCAGCCTGTATACGAAAACCCCTCCCCCGGCAACAAGGAGGGTGGTATAACAACCCTTGAGGAAAAATCCTTAGGCTGTGTACAAAAGGGAGGCAAGTCCCTTATAACAGACGTGCTTGACTACGGTGATTTTATAAGGCGCAAGGGTCTTAACCTGCTTAACGGCCCCGGAAATGACATTGTTTCTGTTACAAACCTTTGTGCAGTAGGGTGCCACCTTGTGCTTTTTACAACAGGCAGGGGTACGCCCTTAGGTGGCGCCGTGCCTACAATAAAAATTGCATCTAACGAGGTAATTACACAAAAAAAGCCACACTGGATAGACTTTTGCGCACACGGCGAAAAAGATGAAAAAGCAAATGAATTGCTTGAATTAATTAAACGGGTTTGCAACGGTGAGCAAACCAAAAATGAGCTTTCGGGCAACCGAGAAATTGCAATATTTAAAGACGGAGTAACGCTATAAAAAAGAGTTGTGTCGAAGGACACAACTCTTTTTTTACTTAAAATGCAATTTTTTCTTCGATGTACTTTTCAAGGTCTGCAATAGGAATACGAACCTGCTCCATAGTATCTCTGTCACGAACAGTTACGCAACCGTCTTCAACACTTTCAAAGTCATAGGTGATACAGAAAGGTGTACCGATTTCGTCCTGACGGCGATACCTTTTACCGATTGAGCCCGCATCGTCATAATCCACATTAAACTTCTTTGAAAGGCTTGTGAAAATTTCTGTAGCCTGTTCATTAAGCTTCTTTGAAAGCGGAAGAATTGCACACTTGAATGGTGCAAGTGTTGGGTGGAAGCGAAGAACAACTCTTGTATCGTTCTTTTCAGCATCTACAACCTCTTCATCGTATGCCTCTGTAAGTATTGTGAGGAAAAGTCTTTCAACACCGAGAGATGGCTCAACAACATATGGAATATATCTCTCGTTTGTTTCAGGGTCAAAGTAATCAAGGCTCTTGCCTGATGTATTAATGTGCTGTGTAAGGTCGTAGTCGGTTCTGTCGGCAATACCCCAAAGCTCGCCCCAGCCGAAGGGGAAAAGGTATTCAAAATCTGTAGTAGCCTTTGAGTAGAAGCAAAGCTCCTCAGGGTCGTGGTCACGAAGGCGAAGGTTTTCTTCCTTAATGCCTAAGGAGTAGAGCCAATCACGGCAGAAGGCTCTCCAATACTCAAACCACTCAAGGTCTGTGCCCGGCTTACAGAAGAATTCAAGCTCCATCTGCTCAAACTCACGCACACGGAAAATAAAGTTACCCGGTGTGATTTCGTTACGGTAGGATTTACCTACCTGTGCAACACCGAAAGGAATTTTCTTTCTTGATGTACGCTGAATATTTGCAAAGTTAACAAAAATACCCTGTGCAGTTTCAGGACGAAGGTAAAGCTCATTTTTGCTATCCTCCGTAACGCCCTGGAAGGTTTTAAACATAAGGTTAAACTGACGGATATCTGTAAAATTCTGCTTACCACAGTTAGGGCAAACAATACCCTTTTCGGTAATGTAAGCCATCATCTGCTCGTTTGACCAGCCTGCAACGTTTGTGCCGTCAAAATCCTCAATAAGGTTATCTGCCCTGTGGCGTGTTTTACAGTCACGGCAGTCCATAAGAGGGTCTGAGAAACCACCAAGGTGTCCTGATGCGACCCAGGTCTGCGGGTTCATAAGTATTGCGCTGTCAAGGCCAACGTTGTATGGATTCTCCTGAATGAATTTCTTTCTCCAGGCAGCCTTAATGTTTGTTTTAAGCTCAACACCAAGTGGGCCGTAATCCCAAGTGTTTGCAAGGCCACCGTAAATTTCACTACCTGCGTAAACGAAGCCTCTGCCCTTGCAAAGAGCAACAAGCTTTTCCATAGATTTATCTGTATTTTTCATTCCTACCATCCTTTCAGATGCTTAATTATCATATCAATTGACAATTATATCACAAGAAAATTCAATAATCAACAATATATGTTTGTTTTTTATACATATAATATGTTTTTCTTGACATAGATGTGAGTTTATTGTAAAATGTTAAACTGTTAAATTATGTATTTTAATTATATTAATTATTTTTGAAACGAGTGTGATTTTATGCATTGGTCAGAAATGATTGCTGACAAGATTATTCGTCGTAATCCCGATAAGGAAGAGTATGTTTGCGCTGCAGGTATCAGCCCTTCAGGCTCAATTCATATCGGTAACTTCCGTGATATTGCTACAAGCTACTTTGTTGTAAGAGCTCTCAGAAAAAAGGGTAAAAAGGCAAAGCTCCTTTTCTCTTGGGATGAATTTGACCGTATGAGAAAGGTGCCTGTTAACGTTGCTGCTATTGACGATGATATGGAAAAATTCATCGGTTGCCCATATGTTGACGTTAAAAACCCATTTGATACAGAAGAAAAAACATACGCTGAATACTTTGAGCACGAGTTTGAGCGCTCAATTGTAAAATTCGGCATTGATATGGACTATCGCCACCAGGCAGAAATGTACAGAAGCGGTAAGTACACAGAGCACATTCTTCACTCCCTTAAAAAGAGAGGCGAAATCTTTGATATACTTGCATCCCACCGTACACAGCCTGTACAGGAGGGTGAAAGAGAAAACTACTACCCTGTAAGCATTTACTGTGCAGAATGTGGCAAGGATACAACAAAAATCACATCCCTTTCCGAGGACTGCACACAGGCAGAATATTCTTGTGCATGCGGCCACAAGGGCAGCTTTGATTTTACAAAGGATTTCAACTGCAAGCTTGCTTGGAAAATTGACTGGCCTATGCGCTGGATGTATGAGGGCGTAGACTTTGAACCGGGTGGAAAGGACCACGCTTCTCCACACGGTAGCTACGATACAAGTAAGGATATTGCTAAAAAGATTTTCGGCTATGAGCCACCTCTTTTCCAGGGCTACGAGTTCATTGGTATTAAGGGCACAACAGGTAAAATGTCCGGCTCATCAGGTCTTAACCTTACACCTGAAACTCTCCTTAAAATTTATGAGCCTGAAATTATCCTTTGGCTCTACTCAAAAACAGAGCCACTTAAGGCATTCGATTTCTGCTTTGATGACGGTATCCTTCGCCAGTACTTTGAGTTTGATAAAATGTACAACGCTATTAAAGATGGTACTGCAAACGAGGCACAAAAGGATATTATGTACAACACAACAGTTGGCGACAGAGTGCTTGATACTGTTCCTATGAGCCTTCTTGTTCAGCTTGGCAGTGTTGTTGACTTTAATATTCCCATGCTTGAAACTGTTTTCGAAAAAATCGGCACTCCATATAAAGAGGCTGAATTTGCAGAAAGATTGGCAAAGGCAAAATACTGGCTGGAAAATTGCGCACCTGACCAGGTTAACCGTTTAAGAGAGTTCCGTAACTGGGATGTTTATTCAACCCTTTCTGATGCTGAAAAGGAAGAGGTTAAATTACTCTTCAACTACATCAAGGAGGGTGGCTACAGCCTTGATGACCTTAACAAAAAGCTTTACGCTATTCCTAAGGAAATTCACGGCGAGGATATGGACGAAAAGGCTCTTAAGGCCTTACAGGGCACATTCTTTAAGAACATTTACAAGCTTCTTATAGATAAAGAAAAGGGCCCACGTCTTTACCTTTTCCTTTATGCTATCGACCCTCAAAAATATGTTGGTCTGCTTGATTTCTCATACGAAAAAACCGAGGCTGAGGCACAGGCAGAGGAGGCTGCAAAGGCTGAGGTTGTTGAAGAAAATGCAGATAAGCACGTTTACGGCGAGGCAGATGCTTTCGTTCCGTTCAAAGAAGAGCTTGTTTCTATAGATTATTTTGAAAAGCTTGACCTTCGTGTTTGCGAAATTGTTAAAGCACAGGAAATCAGAAAATCTCACAGCTGCCTTAAGCTTACACTTAACGACGGCAGCGACAAGCCAAGAACAATTGTTTCTTCAATTAAGAGCGAATACACCTGCGAACAGCTTGTGGGCAAAAAAATTATTGTTATTGCAAACCTTGAGCCTGCAAGACTTACAGGTGTTGAAAGCCAAGGTATGCTCCTTGCTGCAACAAACGGTGCTTGTGGTTGCCAGGTAGTATTCCTTCCGGACTGCGTTCCTGCAGGTACACAGATTAAATAATTATGATTAGATTTGAAAATGTAACAAAAAACACATTTTCGGCTGTCTATGAAAAAATGGAAGCGGCGTTCCCTTTAGAGGAGCGCCGCACTTACACAGACCAGCTGAAATGTATTGAGGATGAACGCTTTAATTTTTTTGAAATAATGGATGAGGACTCACCTGTCGGCTTTATTGGTGTGTGGAACCTTTGTGGCTTTGTTTTTTTAGAGCACCTTGCCATTGATGAGCAAAAGCGCTCGGGTGGATACGGCTCAAAGGCTGTTGAGCTTTTAAAGGAAACCTACAAAAAGCCTGTTATTTTAGAGGCAGAGGCCCCTGTAACACAGCAGCAAATAAAAAGAATTGCTTTTTATGACAGGTTAGGCTTTAAGGTAAATGATTTTTACTATGAGCAGCCCTCATACCACGGTGGTAAGGGTGTACCCTTAAAAATATTAAGCTACCCAAAGCTTTTGACTGCAGAAGAGTTTGATACATTTATTAAAGAAACAAGAAACAGCGCATACCTTGGAAATTGAAAATTTAAAATTGAAAATTTAAAATTTCGGAACTGCGTTGCGATTGTAAAGCTACCGGCCGTCAGCTGCCGGAGCTTCGCAAAGAATGATTTTGTTGAATTTAAGGTGATTTTATGAAAAACAAGGTACAAAAGGTGGTTGTTGCAGCATTACTTTCTGCTCTTATATGTGTAGCAACAATGGTTATAAAAATCCCCACACCCTTAAAGGGCTATGTAAATGCAGGCGATGGATTTATTCTTTTAGGCGCAGCCTTACTTTCCCCCACGTATGCTTTTCTTGCAGGTGGACTTGGCTCTGCATTGGCAGATATACTGTCCGGCTACAGCTCCTATGCCCCTGCAACCTTTATTATTAAAGGACTTATGGCACTTGTAGCTGCCTTGATTATAAAAAATCTTAAGGAGAGCAACAGCAAAGGTATCTTAAAAATCATACCTGCATTGGTAGCTGAAATCATAATGGTGCTTGGCTATTTCGTATACGAGGGTTTTCTTTACGGCTTCGGCCCCTCTGCAGTAAATATCATACCAAACCTTTTGCAAGGCGTGGCCGGTATCATAATCGGTTTGACTCTTATAGGGTTCTTTGAAAAGAATAAAATAAAGCTGTAACAAAACAGGCAATGTGTTAAAACACATTGCCTGTTTTCTGTTCTCTTAAAAATTCTTTGAAATATAATAATTTTGAGATTTGGATGAATAGCGAAACCTTGATAGTTATACAAAACTAATTATTGCTTGCTATTTAAGCGTTCCTTTTTTATCTTCTCTCGTTTAATTTTCTTTTTAAAATCGAGTACTGCCTGAACAATAAACGCTATTGCTGAGGCATATAGAAAAAAACCTAAATATAAGCCCAAGATGCTATCTCTCTCAATGGCTTTTTGGGCATAATTAAATTCAAGTAAAACATTGCCATCTGCAACCAGTTCAACGACATAACCATTATTAGGATTTACCAATAAGTACATTTCGGTTCCTTTTGGTATTTTTTCAAATGATTGGAGTAACTCTTCGGAAACACAACTTCTATCAATATATTGACAGTGTTCATCTGTAAAAAAGAGTGATACTTCTGAGAATCCGCCTTTTAATTTTTGTTGACCTTCAAAGTCTTTGAATGTACCGATTACCTCAGTTGCTTCTTCTCTTGATATTGGTTTATCAAAAATCAGTTGCGAGGTAAATAGTGTGCCTAAAAATATTGCTACCAAAGAAAAAATCAAGGCAACCCATCTATTAAGAGGTTCTGAATTTTTTCGCTTTGCCATTTCTTCACCTGTACTAATTGTAATTTATTGCATCAACCACACGCTGATTGCTATTTGCTATTTGCTATCTGCTAATAGCTATTCGCCAAATATCAAAATTATTTCCCTACGCAGAAGTTTTTAAAGACTTCGTTAACTACCGTTTCCGTTGCTCTTTCACCTGTGAGAACGGAGAGGTTTTCAATTGCACAGTCTATGCAGACGTTGATTGCATCGGGTGTGATACCCAAAGCAAGACCTTCTAAAGCCTCATCTATACTGTCAACAGCCTTTTTAACGCAAATTCTTTGGCGTTCTGTTGTAATAAGTGGTGCAGACGGGTCAAACCCTGCCGTACCGATAACCTCTTCGATTGCTTTTACAAGCTCTTGCATACCCATATTTTCCTTAGCAGAGATTTCAACAATCGTTTTATCTGTATGCTTTTTGAGTTCACCAATATCCAGAAGCTTTTCTCCGTCTGTTTTATTAATAACAACAACACAGTTTTTGGTGCTACACATTTTAAGGAGCTCTGTATCGTCTTGAGAAAGGGCTACCTGTGCATCAAGCACCATAAGCACAAGGGTTGCCCTGTCAAAGCGCTCCCTTGCACGGGATACACCGATTTTTTCTATTTCATCATCGGTTTCGGTTCTTATACCTGCCGTATCTGCAAGGCGCAAGGTTACATTGCCTACCCTTACGGTTTCCTCCAGCACATCTCTTGTAGTACCTGCAACAGAGGTAACAATAGCTCTGTTTGTACCCGATAAAGCATTGAGAAGTGTGGATTTACCTACGTTTGGTCTGCCTACAATAGCAGTATCTACACCGTCAAGAATTGCTTTACCTGCATCAAAGCCATCAAGAAGCTTTTCGAGTGCTTTCTTGGCATTTGTAAGGGTGAGCAGCATTTGCTCATCGGAAAGCTCCTCTATTTCATCATCGGGATAATCTACCCACGCAGCCATAAATGCCGCTGTACGGGCAAGCTCATCTCTGCAGGCAGTTATTTCTCGGCTGAGAGCACCGTCAAGGGCATTCAGGGTTGCTGCCCTTGCCTCCTCACCGGAAGCTGAAATTAAAGACATTACTGCCTCTGCCTCGTTAAGGTCCATTTTACCGTTCAAAAAGGCTCTTTTTGTAAATTCACCTGCTTCGGCAGGCACTGCACCTGCCTCAAACACGGCACGCAGTACCCTTTGCATTAGGAAAAGGCCACCGTGGCAGCTAAGCTCCACAACATCTTCACCTGTGTAGCTTTTGGGTGCTCTGAAAACTAAAGCAACTGCATCGTCAATAGGCGTTTTGCCGTGGTAGACCTTGCCGTAAAGAGCAGAGTAGCCATTAAGCTCCGAAAGCTTTTTACCCGACAAAGCAGAAAAAACGCTGTCCCCAATGGTCAGCGCATTTTCACCTGATATTCTAACTGTTCCTAAACCTGCTGCTGCCTGGGCAGTAGCAATTGCTGCAATAGTTGACATATTATTTCTTCCCTGTTGAACCGAAGCCACCGTCTCCACGGTCAGTTTCGCTTAATTGTGTTACTTCCTCTACAGGCATCATAGATACAGGCATTATAACCATTTGCGCAATTCTTTCGCCCGGCTCTATGGTGTAGGCATCTCTTTTTTGGTTAATAACACCTACCATAATTTCGCCTCTGTAGTCGCTATCTATAACACCTACAGAGTTAAGAAGGCCTATGCCGTGCTTAACTGCAATACCACTACGGGGAAAAACAAATGCGCCGTAGTCTGCACAGGGTAAAGCAATTGCAATACCTGTAGGTATAAGTGCAGTATCGCCACAATTAAGGGTTATCGGCTCATCTATACATGCGCAAAGGTCAAGCCCTGCGCTACCTGCTGTGCCCCTTGTTGGCACCTTTGCGTTTTCTTTTAATTTTTTAATTTGCAAAATTTCCATAATTACCAAAGCCTACCTGTATCTGCACTGCCCTGTGGGTTTGTTGCTTTTATTCTTTCAAGCTCACGCTTGTAAAAATCACGCTCACTCTTTGCCTTAGCTGCATCCTCAAGGTATTCCTTCATTTGTGCTCTTAATGAATCTGCATTTCCACTGTTTTTTTCAGCAACATCTGCATACTGTAATGCAACAAGTACTGCTGCCTGTGTTACGGAAACACGTGAGCCTTTAACAATTGCTGAAATTTTAGCGTCTACATCCTTGGCAAGGGCTTGCATATAATCAGGAGCTTCTTCGGATACAATTCTGTAATCCTCCCCTGCAATTATAAGCTTATGAACCTGTTTATCCATACGGACCATCCTTTAATTTAATTAATTTACACACCAAAATTATATAATATTTTCCCTATTTTTACAACTACTACATATTGTGAAAATTAACAGATAGTACACAATTTATCTGTTGATATTTATTGTGATAGTTGTTATAATTCAAGTATAGAACGTATTACTGTAATCAATTTTAACCGAAAGGAAAAATTATGGATAATCAACCAAACAGCTATATACCTACCCCACCACAGGAGAATAACGAAAACACTCCTGTAAACACAGGTGCTGCGCCTACAGGCACAACACAGGGCAGCAGCCCTACATACACACCACATTATAACGGACAAGCTTCACCGTATGGGCAGGCACCTTCATATACACCGGGTGCACCATACTACACACCACCTGCACAGCCATACAACAGTGGCTACACAAACCAAGGTGGCCCATCCCCTTCGCAAATATATTATTCACGGCAAAACGGTGCGCCACAATACCACTACGGTGCACCAACACCCGGTATTGCTTTTAATAATGACTACTACACCGAGCAAAGAGAAGCATATAACAAGAAAAAGAATGCCGAAAGAAAAATCCGAGGCGTAGGCAATATTGCAGGTGCTGCTATGATAGGCTGTATGATTGTTGCGCTTATGTTTTCCGTTGCATTGGTAATCCCACCATTGTTAGATTTATACGACAGCAACTTCAGCGCAAAATCACTTATTAATATGTTCTACACCCTTGTTGTTGTGGGTGGAACAATGGCAGTTTTCGGCATATTCTTTAAGCGCCACGCTCAAGCCCAGGCTAAAGAATACGGTGGCGTAAACGTGTATGAATTTACAACAAAATTCACTGCACCTAAAAACAAGCTTCAGGCTGTTCTTCTTATTCTTATAAGCTTTGGTGGATGTATGCTGGCAAACTATGTTTCATCTATTTTGCTTACCATATTAGAGAGCTTTGGGCTTTACTCCACATATAATTCTATACAGGACCCAAAAACTATTTCAGATTTAATTGTTTTTTGCCTCTCTGTTGCAGTAATGCCTGCACTTATTGAGGAGTTTGCAGTCCGTGGCATTTTATTGTCTCACCTGCGCCGCTACGGAAACGGCTTTGCAATTATTACATCTGCTATATTCTTTGGCGTGTTCCACGGTGATGCAGCACAAATACCGTTTGCATTTATTTGCGGACTTTTCTTTGCATACACCGTAATTGCTACAGATAGCCTGTGGCCGGGTATTATTATACACGCAATGAACAACTCACTTTCCTGCATATCCTCTGTGCTTATGCAGGTGGCAGACGAAGAAACTGCAAATATGTTCTTTTATGTAGTATCTATTGCAGGCATCGTGCTTGGTGGCGCGTGCTTGCTGATATACCGTAACCTGTTCAAGGACGACGGCGTGCTTAAATTCCAGGGTGATGCTATTGAGCTTACTTTGGGACAAAAGGTAGGCAAATTCCTTACAAGCCCACTTATGATAGTTGCTTTAGGACTTTATTTCTTACAGGCTCTTTTAACATTAACAACTCAGCAATTAAGCTAAAATGAATAAAGAATTTATGCTTGAGGCTCTGCGCCTTTCGCAGGAGGCAGCACAAAACGGCGAGGTACCTGTTGGCGCAGTAGTTACTATAGGAAATAAAATTATAGGCAGAGGCGTAAACGGCCGTGAAAAAGGCAAAAACGCCTTGCACCACGCAGAAATACAAGCAATAGACCAGGCCTGCAAGCGCCTTGGTGGTTGGCGCCTTTGGGAATGCGACATATATGTTACGCTTGAGCCCTGCCCCATGTGTGCAGGCGCTATAATAAATGCACGCTTTAAAAATGTTTACTTTGGCGCATACGATGCAAAAAACGGTGCCTGTGGCTCTGTTACAAACCTTTTTGAAGGTAATTTCAGCTACACCCCCAAATATGAGGGTGGCGTTATGCAACAAGAATGTGCGCAGGTGCTTACAGCCTTTTTTGAAAAGCTAAGAAGCAAAAGACAAAACAAAACACCGATTAAGGAGAACGGAAATATGGAAAAAATTGCAAGCTTTACAGTTGACCACACAAAGCTTATGAGAGGTATGTACATTTCTCGTATTGATGGCGATGTAGTTACATACGATATAAGAACACGGCGTCCAAATGTTGAAGAGGTTATGGAAAACGGAGCAATCCACACCCTTGAACACCTTTTTGCGACCTTTGTAAGAAACAGTAAGTTTAAAGATAATATTATTTACTTTGGTCCTATGGGCTGCAGAACAGGCTTTTATTTCCTTACAACAGGCATTACACACGCAGAGGCTCTTGCTCTTACCAAGGATGCCTTAGAGTTTACTGCAGGCTTTGAGGGTGATGTGCCGGGCGTGAGCGCTGTAGAATGCGGAAACTACCGTGACCACGACTTAGAGGGCGCAAAAAAAGAAGCTGCCGACCAGCTTGAGGTGCTTAAAAGCTGGTCAACAGCAGATATGATATATTGAGCCGATAGGTTAGCAGATATTTGCTATTTTGCGAAGCTTGTAAGGG
>JAZSGB010000029.1:0-12534 GCA_045532505.1 Acutalibacteraceae bacterium
AGATTCACTTAAAAAGGCTATGGAGGTTTCAAATATTCTTGCTCCCGAGCACCTTGAAATCTGTGTAGATAATCCATTCGAGTATTTAGGCCTTGTTAAAAATGCAGGCTCTGTATTCCTCGGCAAAAACTGTCCCGAAGCGCTTGGCGATTATTTTGCAGGGCCAAACCACACCCTACCAACAAGTGGTACTGCAAGGTTTTCAAGCCCGCTTTCCGTGGATGATTTTGTTAAGAAAACACAGTTTTCATATTTTAGCAGAGAAGCACTTTGCGAAATTGGCAGTAAGGTTGTTCGTTTTGCTAAGGAGGAAGGCCTTGATGCCCACGCAAACAGTGTAAGTATTAGAACGGAGAAATAAAATGAGTCAATTCCTCGATGAGAGATACAGCACCCTTGCAGCATATGTTCCCGGTGAACAGCCGCAAGATAAAAAATATATAAAGCTTAACACAAATGAATCACCGTACCCACCAAGCGCTGCAGTTATTGAAGCAATAAACGGTAGTCAAACAGAGCTTTTAAGGCTTTACCCCGACCCCGACGGCAAGGTGATTACTAAAAAGCTTGCAGACTACTACGGTGTAAGCACTACACAGGTTTTTCTTGCAAACGGGTCCGATGATATTTTAAACTTTGCTTTTATGGCATACGGAGCTAACGGCAGAAAATCATATTTTGCCGATATTACCTACGGCTTTTATAGTGTTTTTGCAAATCTTCATTTATCCGATTATACCGAAATACCGGTTAATGAGGATTTTACAATCCCTGTGGAAAGGTTTTGTGGTGTAGACGGTATTGTATTTATTGCAAACCCTAATGCGCCTACAGGCATAGCTCTTACATTAGAACAGGTTGAGCGTATTGTAAGCACAAATTCAAACAATGTAGTTGTTATTGATGAGGCTTATGTAGATTTCGGTGCAGAAAGTGCAGTCAGCCTTGTTAATAAGTACAAAAACCTTCTTGTTGTGCAAACCTATTCAAAATCACGCTCAATGGCAGGTGCAAGGTTGGGCTTTGCAATAGGCAGCGAAGAAATTATTAATGATTTGCACAAGCTCAGGTATTCTACTAACCCATATAACATTAACAGGCTTACCCTTGTTGCAGGTGAAAAAACTATTGATTCACAAGGCTATTATGATGATAATTGTAAAAAAATTATCAGCTCCCGTGAATACACCGAGCAAGAGCTTATAAAGTTAGGCTTTAAGGTGCTTTCTTCAAAGGCTAATTTCCTTTTTGCAGAAAGTAAAGCAATTGATGGTGGCGAGCTTTACCTTAAGCTTAAGCAGAGGGGTATTCTTGTTCGCCATTTCACAAGCGAAAGAATTAAAAATTTCAACCGAATCACTATCGGCACACAGGAGCAAATGGAGATTCTTATAAAAACTATAAAAGATATATTGGAGGGCAACTGAATGCGCGTTGCTGAGGTTAAAAGAACAACAGCCGAAACCGATGTTTATGTTAAAATAGACCTTGACGGTATAGGCAGACACGATATTTCAACAAAAATAGGCTTTCTTGACCATATGCTTGTGCTTTTTGCGAAGCACGGTCGCTTTGATTTAACCGTTAAGTGCGATGGTGATATTGAGGTTGATGGCCACCACACTACAGAGGATATAGGTATTGCCCTGGGTCAAGCCTTTAAAGAAGCACTCGGTGAAAAGCGTGGTATTACTCGCTATGGCAGCACAATTCTCCCAATGGATGAAGCACTTATTTTAACAGCTGTGGATATTTCAGGTAGGCCATACCTTCGCTACCGTATGCATATCCCTGCGCCGATGGTAGGGGATTTCGATACAGAGCTTTTGCGAGAGTTTGTTATTGCCTTTGCATTTAATGCGGGTATTACTCTGCACATAAGAAAGCTGGATGGTGTTAACAGCCACCACATTATAGAGGGTACATTTAAGTCCCTTGCCCGTACAATGAAAAAGGCTGTTGCAATTGATGAAAAAGCGAAGGATGAAATTCCCTCAACAAAAGGAGTACTGTAATGCTTGCAATAATTGATTACGGGGTAGGTAACCTTTTTTCACTTCAATGCTCTTTGAAAAAAATCGGCGTTGATGCAGTTGTAACTAATGACCCCCAAACAATAAAAAATGCAGATAGAATAATTCTTCCGGGTGTAGGTGCCTTTGGTGATGCCTCTAAAAAGCTTTACGAAAGTGGACTTGTTGAGCTTATAACAGAGCAGGCAAATAGTGGCAAGCCCTTTTTAGGCATTTGCCTTGGTATGCAGCTTTTGTTTGAAAAGGGCTACGAATACGGTGAGCACAAGGGCTTAGGCTTCCTTAAGGGTAATGTTATTTCCCTTGAGGGTAAGATTGATAAATCACTTCAGATTCCTCATATGGGCTGGAATGCCCTTGATTTTCAAAAAGAAAGCCCATTGTTTAAGTACATAAATAACGGTGATTTCGTTTATTTTGTTCACTCCTACTACGCAACAGATTGCGAAGATTCGGTCATTGCAACCTCGGAGTATAGTATCCCTGTAACTGCCGCAGTAGGCAAGGGCAACATTTTCGGTTGCCAATTCCATCCCGAAAAAAGTGGGGATGTAGGTCTTAATATTCTTAAAGCATTTTGTGAAATAGGAGATTAAAATGAAAATTTTTCCTGCTATAGATTTATATGAGGGTAAGGCAGTACGTCTGTTAAAGGGCAATTATAATGACCTTACCGTTTATTCAGAAAACCCTATTGAAATTGCCTTGGATTTTCAAAAGCAAGGTGCAACAGAGCTCCACACGGTAGATTTAGAGGGCGCTCGTGATGGTGGCACGCCTAATATTGATATAATTAAAAGCTTTGTGGAAAACACAAGCCTTAATGTTGAGGTCGGTGGTGGTATTCGCTCTATGCAAACTGTGGATGCTTACCTCAATGCAGGTGTCAGCAGAGTTATATTAGGTACTGCTGCAGTAACCGATGAGGCCTTCCTTATTGAAGCAGTAAAAAAGTGGGGCAACAAAATTGCCGTCGGCGCCGATATAAAGGATGGAAAGGTTGCGATAAAGGGTTGGGTAGAAAAATCCGAATACGGTACCTTTGAGTTCTTTGAAAAGCTTGAAAAAATAGGCGTCAGCACTGTTATTTGCACAGATATTTCTAAAGATGGTGCAATGCAAGGCACAAACCGAGAGCTTTATAAAGAGCTGTCTGAGCGCTTCAGTGTAAATATTATTGCATCAGGTGGCGTATCTACACTTGATGATATTAAAGCACTTAACGAAATGAATTTGTACGGCGCAATAATCGGTAAAGCATACTACACAGGCGCTATTAAAATAACTGATGCCCTGGAGGTGCTTAAATGATTACAAAAAGAATTATACCTTGCCTTGATGTAAGAAACGGCACAGTAGTAAAGGGTACAAATTTTAAAGATTTAAACGAAATTTCATCACCTGTAGAGCTTGCCGAATACTATAGCTCCCACGGTGCAGATGAGCTTGTGTTTTACGATATTACTGCATCTTCTGACGGCAGAAAGCTTTTTACCGATATATTAACAGAAACAGCATCAAGAGTTTTTATTCCCTTAACAGTTGGTGGTGGTATAAATACTCTCGATGATTTTGACAGAGTGCTCAAATGTGGCGCAGATAAGGTTTCTGTAAACTCAGGTGCCATTAAAAATCCTTCTCTTATAAAAGAAGCAGCACAAAAATACGGCAATCAATGTGTTGTGTTATCTGTAGATGTTAAAAGGGTGGACGGTCGGTTCAGAGTATTTGCTAAAGGTGGCAGGGAGGATACAGGCTTAGATGCTTTAGAGTGGATAAAGCTTGGCGTCAGCAACGGCGCAGGTGAAATTGTTGTTAACTCAATAGATACCGACGGTGTGAAAAAAGGCTTCGATATTGAGCTCCTTAAAGCAGTAGCAGCAATAGTTAATGTTCCTGTTATTGCATCGGGTGGTGCCGGCTGTAAGCAGGATTTTGTGGATTTATTTAATCAGGTACCCGAAATTACAGCAGGCCTTGCAGCATCCATTTTCCACTATGGTGAGGTTACTATAGATGACCTGAAAAAAACTTTAAAAGAGAATAACGTTACAGTGAGGATATAGCTATGTTTGATATAGAAAAAATTAAGTTTGACGAAAAGGGACTTGTTCCTGCAATTGTTGTGGATGATAAAACAGGCGAGGTTTTAACACTTGCGTATATGAATAAGGAGAGTCTTCAAATCTCTCTTGAAAAAAAGCTTACTTGCTTTTGGAGCCGTTCAAGGCAGGAGCTTTGGCTTAAGGGTGAAACAAGTGGCAATTATCAGCACATTGTAAGCATTACAGCAGATTGCGATATGGATGCTTTAACAGTAAGGGTTAAAAAGGATGGCCCTGCCTGCCACACAGGTGAGCAAAGCTGCTTTTTCAATACCGTGCTTGAAAGCGAAGAAGCACCCGAATTTTCTGTTCAGGGTCTTTATGAAATGCTTGAGGGCAGAAAAACTAATCCACAGGAGGGCTCTTATACAACCTACCTTTTCCAAAAGGGTGTAGATAAAATTCTCAAAAAGGTTGGCGAAGAGGCTACCGAGGTTATTATCGCAGGTAAAGCAAACGATAAGGCAGAGGCTATCTACGAAATATCTGACCTTATGTACCACGTTATGGTGCTTATGATAGAAATGGGTATTTCTGTGGATGATATATTAACAGAGCTTGCATCCCGTCATATTATTGACCATAAGGTTAAGCAAGAAAAAATGACAGGCTCTAATGATTGACAAAAACGCCACTTTAGAATACAATTAAAAAGATAAAAGCATTCAATTTAATGTTTTTTAGTTGATTATAAGTGTGGTGTAGCTATGAAGCTGTTAATAATCAAAGTTTTTGTGCTGTGCATAAAAATTCTTTATGCACCAATGAAGCTGAAAAAAACAAAAAATAAAATACTCTACCTTTCCCGTCAGAGTAATGAAAAATCACCCGATATGCTTATGCTTGAAGAGGGTATAAAAAAAATAAGTCCCGATACCGAGCAGGTTTTCAGGCTCCGTAAATTAAAGGATGAAAGTGCAATTTCACTTTCATATATCCTGAGTATATTCGGTGATATGTGGGAAATGGCTTCTGCAAGGGTTGTTATAACAGATACGTATTCAATTCCCGTATCCTGCTTAAAGCATAAGCCTGCTCAAAAAATAGTGCAAATCTGGCACGCCTTAGGTGCAGTTAAAAAATTCAGCCTCCAGGCTGCAGGTAAAGCACAGGGCAGAGATTTAGGTGTTGCAAAGGCAATGCATATGCACGAAAATTACGATTATGTAATTGCACCGTCAGAAGCGACAGGCAATATTTATTGCCGGGCTTTTGGCTGCAAACCCGAAAATATAGCGATTTATTCTTTGCCAAGGGTAGATGTTATTCTCGATGGCAAAAACAAAAAAGACGAATTTTTAAGCTTGAATCCATCGTATGCAGGCAAAACAATAGTTGCGTATGTGCCAACCTTCCGTGATGGCGATGAGCTTTATGCCAAAGATTTATATGAAGCCTTTGAGAGCTGTGAGGATATTGCACTCGTTGTATCACCACACCCGTTGAGCAAAACAGCACAGCAGGGCGAGTATAAATTCAAAGGCGATTTTTCAAGCCTTGATTTAATTAAGCTTGCAGATAAAGTTGTAACAGACTATTCAGCCTGTGCCTTTGAGGCAGCTGTTCTAAATAAACCACTGTATTTTTATGTACCCGATTATGAAAAATACAAACAGGAGCAAGGCTTGAATATAGAGATTCTTACTGAGCTTACAGGCGTTGCATTTAAAGAAAAAGCCTCGCTTTTGGATGCTTTAAATTGTGAAAAGTATAATTTTAATATGCTTCGGGCGTTTGCTGATAAGTATATTGAAAATAAAAGTAAAAACAATACGGAGCGTTTGGCATTGTTCATACGCTCATTGTTGGAGGAATAATTATGAAAAGAATTTTAACCTACGGCACATTCGATTTACTTCACTACGGACACATTCGTATTCTTCAACGTGCAAAGGAAATGGGTGATTACCTTGTAGTTGCCCTTTCTACTGATGAATTCAATGCAACAAAGGGTAAAAAAGCATACCATAATTACGAAACCCGTAAAAAAATGCTTGAAGCAATACGCTACGTTGACCTTGTAATTCCTGAAAATAACTGGGAGCAGAAGGTTCAGGATATTCTCGATTATAAAATTGATGTTTGTGTAATGGGTTCTGACTGGGCAGGTAGCGATAAATTCGATTACCTTAAGGAGTACTGTGAGGTAGTTTTCCTTGAAAGAACACCCGGTATTTCCACATCACAAATCAAAAATGATTTACAGCTTCAAGAGGCTGTAGACGGTGTGGACCAGGTTCCTCAGACTTAATCAGACTTAATTAAAAGAGGTAGTAAAATGTTCAAAAAGCATTTGAACAAAATAAAAAAGATTGTAAATGGCAGTAAGCTTGATTATATCGCTTACTGCGATTTGCCTATTGAGGAGAAATTTGTTCTTCTTGAGGGTGGACAGGGCTCTAACATAAACGGAAATATGTTCGCTATGCTTAAAGAGCTTTGCGAAAATTCAAAGTGGGCAGAATATACCCCTGTTTTTGTAGTAACAGCAAAAACTATGGAAAAGGCAAAAGCAAGAATGGAAATTTACGGCTACAAAAAAGCCGTTCTTGTTGTGCGTGATTCTGCAGAATACTGCAAATACCTTGCTACTGCAAAGTACCTTTTAACAGATAATACTTTTCCACCGTATTTTAATAAACGATGTGAGCAGGTGTATTTAAACACATGGCACGGCACACCTCTCAAAACCTTGGGTAAGGCAAATAAATCAAGCCTTGCCTCCCTTGCTAATGTGCAAAAGAATTATCTTATGAGCGATTATGCTCTTTTTCCAAATGAGTTTACTCGCAATGTGTTTATGAAGGATTACGACCTTGAGCCACTTTTCAGTAATGTAAGTTTTATAGGTAATTATCCTCGTAACTACATTTTTTACGATGCAGCTGCAGGCCAGTGTATGAAAGAGAAATTAGGCTACGGTAATAAAAAAATATTTGCCTATATGCCTACCTGGCGTGATGCAGATACAAATGCCCAAAAGCAAAAGCAGCTTGAAAGAACACGCCAAATTCTCGCAGAGTTTGATGAAAAGCTTGATGATGACACGGTTTTACTTGTTAACCTTCACTTTTTACTTGCATCGCAAATTAATTGTGATGAGTATAAGCATATTGACTATTTTTCATCAGATTACGATACTTACGAAATTTTAAATGCTTGCGATGGGCTTATTACAGACTATTCAAGTGTTTTCTTCGATTTTGCAGTTTCGGGTAAAAGCATAATTCTTTTTGCTTACGATAAGGCAGATTATTTATCTACCCGTGGCATATATATGGATTTTGAAAGCTTACCGTTTCCTATTGTTGAGGATGTGGATAACGTAATAAAGCTTATGGGTACTAATATCCCTGTGCCCAGTGCATTTATTGAGGAGTATTGCTCCTTCGGTGATAGTACCAGCTGCGAAAAAATATTCTCACTTTTAGTTGATGGCGAAAGTTCTTACTATAACCTTAAAAAGCATCGGAATGCAGAAAAACTTTGCCTTATATACGGTGGTACATTGTTACCTAATACCTACAGAGCGCTTAAGGCATATATGGATGATAACCCGAATTATAAATATGTGGTATCATATCGCCTTGCAATGCCACCTGAAAACAAGGTTAAGCTTGATGAGCTTGTGGGTGATGTATCGCTATACGGCCTTTTAACGGCATACCAGTATAAGGTTAAAGAAATAATATTGTTCTTTATTGCCTGTCTGTTCGGACTGTACAATATTAAAACCCTTAAGGCTTTCTTTAAAAGAGAAAACAGCCGCCATTTTCCGGGTGTTAAGCCACAAAGGGTGGTTGATTTTTCTCGCCATAGCTGTCTTATGGCAGGTATATTGTCAGCCTTTAACTGCGAAAAGCAGTATGTAAAGCATAGCCGTTTCTGTGGTGGTAAGGTAAGTAAATATGCAAAAAAAGCCGAAAAAAAGCTTGGCTTTAAATCTGTAAGCAATAAGGATGCCGAGAAAAAAGCAATTGAAAGCATTGAGGATGGCGAAATTAAATTAAAGGTACTTGCAGAGTTTTCTTCAATGAATAACAGATTTCCACTATATTTCAATGTTGGTAAAAAGATGAAAATTATTTCTCTGTTTACCTTTAAAACACCTGTAAAAACAAACCTTAAAGACCTTTATATTGCTATAGGCGACCACGAGTATAAGCCTAAGTTTATTGCCAAAAACAAAACCTCAAGGGTTCATAAGGGTATATACAGCGTTACTGTGCCTGTTGAGGATATGCTCAACAACTCAACTAAAGAGCGTGTGTATATGTGCTACCCGTATGAAGGTGGCAGGGTTTCTTGCTATACAAAATATTTTTCTCCTATGAGAAGTCTTTTTATAGGTCTCAGGGGTCCAATGAATATACATAAAGCAACAAAAACAGTTGCAGTATTCCGTCAAATACAAAAAAATCAGCTTATAGTTTATGTTCGTTCACGTAACGTAACCGATAAAATTATTGAGCGAATTAAACAGGCTGTTGCTTTCGGTATATCCCTTATTTGGAAATCCGAAAAGGCGAAATCCATTGTGCTCCTTTATGAAAAGAACTCATCAAAGTACGAGGAAAGCGCAAGCGTGCTTTTTGAAGAGCTTATTGACCGGGGCTATAAAAACGCATATTTTATAGTTGATAAAAGGTATGAGTATATTGATTCTATCCCCGAAAAATACAGAGATAATATTATATACAAATACTCCTTCAAGCATTATTTGTATTTCTTTACCTCAAAGAATTTTATAGGAACAGAGGCAATTGCTCACTCCTTTGATTTAAAAACCTGTAACATTTTACCGCTCTATAAGATATCAAGAAAAAATCTTAACTACGTATTCCTTCAGCACGGCGTTATGTATATGGTTTCTCTTGATTCTGAGTCGAGAAAAATGTTTAAACGTAAGGAGTTTACAACAGGTAAGTACAGGGTAGTCGTTTCCTCCAAGGCAGAAAGCGACCATTTCACAACACTTGGCAGACATCTTGAAGAGGATATATACATTTCAGGTCTTCCGAAATTCGATAGAAACGTGTTGGATGAGGATGCTGATAAAATTGTTATTATGCCTACGTGGCGCCCTTGGGAAATTAACACGGCACGAGCAGATTTTACGGAAACACCGTATTATAAAATGATAATGAAGCTTTACGAGGCTGTGCCTTCTCAGCTTAAGCAAAATGTTATAATTCTTCCACACCCCCTTGTTATGAACGAGCTTTCCAAGGCCTCACCGGATGTGGTGGATAAAATGCTTCCTAATGCTAAGTACGATGAGATTTTAAGAAAAACAAGGCTTTTAATAACCGACTATTCCTCTATAGCCTTTGATGCCTTCTACAGAGGCTCAAACGTTATATTCTATTGGGAAGAAAAGGATTATTGTATGAGCCAGTACGGTCCGTCAACAAAGCTTATGCTGAACGAGGAAAATGCCTACGGTGATGTTTTCTATACTACCGAAGGTCTTTCTAAGGCTATAGAAAACAATTACAATTCAGGTCAAACCGAGGAGCATAAGCAGAGGTATTCAAGGCTTGTTGAATTCCAAGACGGTCAGAATACACAAAGGCTTATAGCCTTCCTCAAAAAAGATAAAATTATATAAGCTTTAAAAGGGGGTGTAAAAAAACTCAAGTTTTTTTACAGCCCCTTTTTGGGGGATAGGAAAAAAAGATGCAGAACGGACAAACTGAGCAAAATCAAGACTGAAGCTTGATTTTGCTTGCCCGAAGGCGTACAAGGGTACGTCGAGTGGCGAAGTTTGTTCGTAGTATAAAACATACTTTTTTCATCAATTTTATATTTCCTGTATCTTTAAAGGGTTCTATAGGCTTATTAAACCTACAGAACCCCTTGCTATATCCGGTTTTATACGGTCTGCGCTTTTTTTACATCCCCTTTTTTGACATTTTTTTTAAGGTAACACAATTATAATGGGAACAAGATATGCAAAAGGAGTTGGTAATATGCCTGTTCAAATAAAATTAAAGGAAAAAACTATGCTTGTTCTTTTAAAGGGGGAAATAGACCACCATTCAGCACCCGATATGAGAGAAGCGATAGATGACGCCATTATTACAAATGATGCTGCAAAGCATATAATTTTAGATTTTTCGGCTGTCAGCTTTATGGATAGCTCGGGGGTAGGTCTTGTTATGGGGAGGTATCGCCTTGCTGTGAAAAAAAGAAAAACTATGGAGCTAACAGGACTTAGCCAAAGAAATTATAAAATCATTAAAATGTCGGGCATTGAAAAACTGATGAACGTGAAACGCAATGATGAAAAGAAGGATAGGTGAATACAATGAAAGCAATTAATCAGTTAAAAATGACATTTGATTCTCGTTCGGTAAATGAGGGCTTTTCCCGTGTTGCTGTGGCAACCTTTTGCACACAGCTTGATATGACGGTAGAGGAGCTGGGAGATATAAAAACAGTAGTTAGTGAGGCAGTTACAAATTGCATTGTTCACGCCTATGCAAATACTATAGGCAAAATTTACATAACCTGCACGGTTTTTGAAGGTGGCATAATCCGTATTACAGTAAGAGATAAGGGATGTGGCATTGCAGATGTAGAAAAGGCACGTCAGCCTCTTTATACCAGCGTAGGTGGCGACCGTTCAGGCTTGGGCTTTACCGTTATGGAAAGCTTCTCAGATAAATTACGTGTGCGCTCAAAGCAGGGCGTGGGTACGACTGTAACTATAGAAAAGCATATAAAGGGCAAGGCTGATGATTGAACGTGAAAATTTAATTAAAAATAATCTTTCTCTTGTGCATTACTGTGCGCGCCGTTTTGTAGACAGGGGGGTAGAGTATGAGGATTTATTTCAGGCAGGCTGTGTAGGTCTTGTAAAGGCTGTAAACGGCTTTGATGAAAGCCTGGGCTTTGTCTTTTCTACCTATGCAGTACCGGCAATTTTAGGTGAAATACGAAGAATTTTTCGAGATGGTGGTACAGTTAAGGTCAGCAGAAGTATGAAGGAAAAATCCCGTTTTATTTGGCAGGAAAAAGAAAAGCTTTCGGTAGCGCTTTCAAGGGAGCCTACAGTTAACGAGCTTGCCGAATACACTCGTATGGAGGTCTGTCAGGTCAGTCAATTGCTTCTTGCATTTCAACCTGTGCTTTCCTTAACCTCTTGTGAGGATGATGATGAAAGTGAATTAGATGTCCCCGTGGAGGAGCAGGATAAAATCGACAATTTCCTTTGCCTTAAGGAGTGTATAAGCTGCTTGGATGAATCAGACAGAAGAATAATAGAATTAAGATATTTTTCCTCAAAAACGCAATCTGAGGTAGCAAAAGCGCTTGGTATGACACAGGTGCAGGTATCAAGGCGAGAGAAGAAAATATTAAAAGAAATACGGGAGAAAATGCTGGTTTAGTGAATTGAACAAAAAAAGCAAATATTATAATAAAAAGAATGGCAAAAATGATAAGGTAAAAAAAGCGTCATACACTTGCAAAATAAAGCAGTTTGTTATAAAATAGATTCGGTAAAAAATTAACAAACAAAAGGAGTAATTCAAAATGGGTCTTTTAAACAAGAAAACAGTTGATGATATCAGCGCAAAAGGCAAAAAGGTTCTCGTTCGTTGCGACTTTAACGTTCCTCTTAAGGATGGCGTTATCACAGACGAAAACCGTATTACAGCAGCACTCCCAACAATAAGAAAGCTTATCGCAGACGGCGCAAAGGTTATTCTTTGCTCACACTTAGGTAAAGTTAAAAACGGTCCTAACGAGAAGGAATCTCTTGCACCTGTTGCAAAAAGACTTTCAGAGCTTCTCGGTCAGGCTGTTGTTTTCGCAGCAGACGATACAGTTGTTGGCGAAAATGCACTTGCAGCAGTAGCAGCTATGAAGGATGGCGATGTTGTTCTTCTTCAGAATACTCGTTTCCGTCCTGAAGAAACAAAGAACGGTGAGGCTTTCTCAAGAGAGCTTGCATCTCTTTGTGATATTTATGTAAACGATGCTTTCGGTGCAGCACACAGAGCACACTGCTCAACAGTTGGTGTAGCATCCTTCGTTGAAGAGGCAGCAGTAGGTTACCTTATGGGTAAAGAGCTTCAGTACCTCGGCAATGCAGTTGAAGACCCACAGAGACCATTTGTTACAATTCTCGGTGGTGCAAAGGTTGCAGATAAGCTTAATGTTATCGAAAACCTTCTCAACAAGGCAGATACACTTATCATCGGTGGCGGTATGGCATACACATTCCTTGCAGCAAAGGGCTATACAGTAGGTACATCTCTTCTTGACGAAACAAAGATTGACTACTGTAAGGATATGCTTGCAAAGGCTGAGGAGAAGGGTGTTAAGCTTCTTCTTCCTGTTGATGTTACAACAGCTAAGGATTTCCCAAATCCTATCGATGCAGAAAT
>JAZSGB010000037.1:0-3361 GCA_045532505.1 Acutalibacteraceae bacterium
GTTAATACCATCAAGTGCCTTAACCTTTCCACCAGTATAGTGTTTTTTCAAGTCAGTTACACTAATCAAAACATTATCGTTCACTCTTACGCAACCTCCTCTCAAGCTTTCCGACAAGTGATGTAAGTATCATAACAATCATAAGATACACGATTGCCACGGTAAAAAGAGGAATAAAGTATTCAAATGTACGCCCTGCAACAACGTTACCTGATTTTGTAAGATCCATAACACCTACATAACCTGCAACAGAGGTTTCCTTGATAAGTGCAATAAATTCATTACACAAAGTAGGGAGAACAGCCTTAAACATCTGGGGTATGATTATGTAGCGCATTGTCTGAATATAGTTAAAGCCAAGACTTCTACCCGCTTCAAACTGACCGTTATCAATAGACATAATGCCGGCTCTGAATATTTCTGCAACGTAAGCACCTGAGTTAATACCAAATGCCATAATAGCAACCGGTACACCGTCCTGTGCAGAAACAAACACAACGAAATACATAATCATAAGCTGAACAACAACAGGTGTTCCTCTTATAACAGTAAGATAAACCTTACAAATTGCATTTATTACTGCAAGCACCCAGTAACTAATTCCGCCATGCTTTTTCATCGACTCTCTGTTTTTATCAAAAGAGGAACGAACCGCCGCAACGAGAATACCTATTACAATACCGAGCACTAAAGCACCTGCAGTAATTTTAAGAGTATTTAAAAAGCCGTTTATCATAAGCTCATATCTGCCGTCACCATAGACAAACAGAATTTCTTGCCATAGCTCTTTCATGCTCTCATCCTTTCACATAATATAAAAAACAGAAAATAAGGGCGGAACAGATCCGCCCTTAAATCGGAAAACTAAATTATTTCTTGATGTACTTATCAATAACCTTCTGAACTGAGCCGTCAGCAATAAGCTCCTTGAGAGCTGCATCTACCTTTGTCTGAAGCTCTGTGTTATCCTTTGCAAAGCAGATAGCATAATCTTCAACAGCATACTCTGTTTCGAGAATTGTAAGGCCTTCGTTAGCTGCAACATATGACTTTGCAGGCTCGTTATCAATGATAACACAATCAACCTTATCTGCAAGAAGAGCCTGAACAGCAACAGCACCGTTATCATAACGTGTAATTGCGTCCTCACCGTAGTCGCCTGTTGCATAGATATCGCCTGTTGTTGATGTCTGAACACCAATCTTCTTACCTGTGATATCGTCAAGAGTCTTTATATCGCTACCTTCTTTAACGATAACAACCTGAACACCTGTTGCATAAGATGTTGAGAAATTAACCTTCTCAAGTCTTTTAGCGTCAACTGTAAGACCTGCCATACCCATATCATATTTCTTTGACTGAACACCGGGGATAATTGAATCAAATGCAATATCGACAATTTCAAGCTCCATACCAAGCTTATCAGCAATAAGCTGTGCAATTTCAGCATCAATACCAACAATCTTGTCGCCCTCGACATATTCATATGGAGGGAACTCAGCGTTTGTAGCCATTGTAAGAACAGCCTTTGGCGCCTCTGTTGTACCATCGTTATCTGTGTTTGTATCTGCATTATTACCGCAAGCTGCGAAGCAAGCAACAATAGCAACTACAAGAACGATTGAAGCTATTTTCAAAAACTTTTTCATTTTAAAAACCTCACTTTTTAATTTAACGCTTTCGCGCTTTGTGAGTGCATTATATACCCTTACCCGCAAAAATGCAACAGTTTTTGAGAATTTATACAGAAATATACATCACATTTGTATACTCAAAAAATTAAATGTTAACAATTTACCTATATACAAAACCACAAATTTGTTATATAATGGTGAAAAGATGTTAATAGGATAAAGAAATTATGATTTTTTTGATACTTCTCGGCATTTTATTTTTTGTTCAGCTGTTTGCTGCCTCTTGGTATGACCTTGCAAAAAAAGCAACCGACAGCAAAAAAGCATTCAAGCACAAAATGATATGCTCTGCTGTTTTTGTGGCATCGGGCTTATTGTGTACAGCAATAAGCAACTCATTTACTACATATTCTCTGCTGTTTCTTGTTGCACTTGCACTTTTATTCCTTCACGACATTATTGAAGAAAAGCAAAGCGGTGCTTCAGAACGATTTGCTTACACCTTCGGGTTTATTGCATACCTGATTATTTCCTTTGCTCTCAGCCTTAAGGACTCAGAGCTTTTCGGCAACAGGTTAAGCAACAAAATTCATTTTATAATTTTACTTACGGTTGCAATTATATGCGCGTTAGTACTAATTAAAAAGCCTGCGGCATCACTGTTTTTTTCATCTGCATATATGCTTGTTAACGCCATTCTTTTCGGAATAAATCTTCAAAACTCAGGCGATGCAAGAATGCAAGCTGCAAGCTGTGCCGTAATAATGGGCTCTTTAGCTCTTGCAGTATCAAACGCACTATGTGCACTTGATAAAAACGGGAAAAAATCCTTACTCAGAATTAATCTTTACTATTTCGGTCTTATGTTTACATCCTGCTCAATAGCAGTTTTATAATTTTAAAAAGGAGAATGAAATGAAAAAGCTTCTTTGTATGATTATGTGCATAATCTTAGCAATATCAGTTATGCCCATAGCTCTCGGTGCCGAATATAACGACTTTGAATACCAGGTAAACTCTGCCGGCACATATGTAATAACAGGGTACAACAATTTTAAAAATGACTACATAACTATTCCCGAAACTATAAACGGCATAAAGGTTACTGCCGTAGGGAAGGGTGCTTTCCGCAACAAGTCAAATATCAATACCGTTAAAATCCCCGAATCTGTTATATCAATATCATCAAATGCTTTTTACGGCTGTAAAAATCTTGCTTCTGTCATTCTCAGCAGCAGTGTTAAATCAATCGGATCAAAAGCCTTCAGTATGTGCACCTCTCTCACGGGAATAAACCTTCAGAATGTGCAAACAGTCGGTGAGCACGCCTTTTACGGCTGTAAAAATCTTACCAACCTTTACTGTGGCAATGCCCTGAAGGTTATCGGTGCCTACGCCTTCCAGAAATGCACAGCCCTCAGCTTTATCCGCCAGGCATCAACGCTCATATACATAGGTAACTACGCATTTGCAGACTGCACATCAATTACTTCACTTACCCTCCCCAATAAATTAGGTTACATAGGAAATAGCGCTTTCAAAAACTGCACCTCTCTTAAATCCCTTACCTTTGGTTCAGCAAGCCTTGAAATAGGAGCATATGCATTTGAAAATTGCCCTGCGCTTACTACTGTAACACTTCCCTCAAACATTTCCTCTATCGGACGATATGCTTTTGGTGTAAGAAGTGCCAACTCAACAGATTTCACTCACAACGTTACCGTTAC
>JAZSGB010000061.1:0-9725 GCA_045532505.1 Acutalibacteraceae bacterium
ATTATTTCATTTCAATGCTGTTGATGATTTTAAACGGCAAGTCCATATCTGCAGCTGAATCGGAAACAACAATAACAGAAATTGAAAAGAACTTATCATAATCACCCTTTGCGTTACCGTTTATGCTGTAATTATAGGTAAATTGGCTGTCATTTCGTTCAAATGAATTTTCACATATACAAAAACATTTTTCAGAATCTTCGTATAAATACACCTTGTCGTTTGCAAGCATTTGTGAAACATTTGTAAAAAGGGAAACAGCCATACTTAAATCTCTGTTAAAGGGGCTTATGCTATCCTCAGAAATTAATTTAAGCAGCTTAAAATATTCATATTGTCCTTTAGGAATAAAGCCATATCTTTCCTCAATGGCTTTGTTTAATTTTTCATTTGCTTCTCTTTTCTTTTCATCGTCTCCATCATATATAAATACATCGCTGTAATCCAACACGGTATTTTCTATAAAAACTACCGTCAATTTTTCTTTGTTCTGAAAGCCATCTCTGGTAGTTACATTTTCATTTTTCTCTAAATAAGCCGGGAGCTTGACGCTGTAATTTTCTTTTTCAACAATTATTACCTGCTCATCTTCTGCAAAGATAATATCTCCTTTATTGTAGTCCAAATATTGGGTTTCTACATTTTTTCCGTTATATTTATCCATTGCTGTGGACATTAAGCCATCAACCAAAAGAATGGGGGCAATATATATTGTACTGAAAAAGAGTATGGTAACAAGCACTACTGCTACAACACTTTTTGCAATTTTGTTACCTTTAAAAACAGGCTTTTTAACAACCGGGCCAAAATGCTTTGAAATAGTTTTTCTTGGCTGGTAGTAGCAACTGCTTGCAAATACACTTGCAATAGAAAGATAAGTGGATAACCAACCACTAAAAAAAATACCCAACATTGTAATGAGCTGTGCTTCGCTTTGTATATCCCCAAACTTATCGCTAACTACAAGCAGAAAACCCATGCTTACAAACAGCGTGATCCAAAGTATAGCCAAGGCAAAACTTCTTATGTATGATACCTTTTCTTTTTGAACAATAAAAACCTGATATATCAAGGGTAACGCTGTACCTACTGCAATAGCAATTGCAATTGGCGAAATCCACTTGAAGGCAACTGTAGAAATTACATAAATAAAAATTTGAGCTATCGTAAGAACAGTATAGTATTTAAAGGTTTTTTCGTCTTTGCAAACGCCTTTTTTAGCAAATTTATAAACATTGCGCATTACAGAAACGCCGATAATAGCAGGAATAATGCCCATTAACATAATTTTAATTATGTCGGAAACTGCTGTAAATTTAAAAAGGAGTAGCATCGCTATAAGAATAAACCAGCTTACTACCATCCCCAAAATACTTAAGATCTTTACAAGGATAAGGTCGTTATGCTGAGAGCTATATCTCTTTTTTGTATAATAGTTTGCCCTTTGCGTATTCCCTTGGCGAATTGCTTCGGGCACATAGGCATCCTTTACAACAGGTGCAAGCTCCCCTTCGGGGGCATTCAAAACAAAGTTACCTGCCAAAATAGCTTCCTTGGGTATACCTGTGTAAAGCGAAAGGTTTTTAAGCCATTTTTTCTTGAAGGAAACAGCACCGCACAAAACTGAATCCATATTTTTTTGAGGAATGCCGATAAGCTCAGCTAAATCCTCTTTTTCGATTATTTGAACATCTGTTAAATAATTCAATAAATCAATGTAATTCACAAAATCACTCCTCATTCTTTTGTTTTTTGTAAATTCAATATACCATATATTTTACAAAAATAAAAGATTTGTCGAAAAAATCGGCAAATCTTTTTATAGTGGATTAAATTCCTTGTTTACCACCTACGGTGGTCCCCCCTCCTCCAAGCCTTCGGTTTGCAAGAGGGTCAAGCTTCGCATTATTTTAATTCTTGCGAAGCTCCGGTATTTGCTATTTGCTAACAGCTATCCTGCGAAGCTTGTAAGGGACGGATTTTAGCCGTCCCGTTGTTTATGTTTGCTTTCGGGCAGGCTACAATCCTGCCCTTACAGTTGTTCTATCTAACTTTGCGAAGCTCCGGCAGCTGGCGACTGGCGACCGGCAGCTGATTACGGTGTAACCTCACCAATATCAACAAGCACACCACTATCACCCATAACCTGTGGAAGCTCGCCGTTCCACTTGCTCCACTTTATGTAATCTACATAGTCAGGTGATGACTCAAGAGCATCCTGAATAAGCTGAATACTCTTTGCTTCGGCCTCTGCCTGTGTTATCTTCTGCTTTGCCTCAACCTCAATACGGGCAAGGTCCTGCTCAGCCTTAAGGGCATTTTGCTGTGCAGTTTGCTTTGCTTCAACAGCAGCATTAAACTCTTCAGAGAAATCGAAGTTTACAATATTGAATATTTCTACAACAATACCGTATTCACCAATTTTTTCTGATAAAGCATCTTTAATCTGGTCACCAACGAGCTGACGCTTTGTAATAAGCTCTTCTGCTGTGAACTGGGCAGTAACAGCCTTAATGCTCTCCTGTATAGCAGGCACAATAATAACTGTGCCGTAGTCTGTACCAACGTTTTGGTAAAGGGTTGCAGAGGATGCATCATTTACATGGAAGTTAACTGCAACAACATATGAAATTATCTGCAGGTCCTTTGAGGATGCAGTACCGTCTGTTTCAATCTTTTGAGTACGGTTGTTCATTTGAACAACATTTTGAATAAGTGGAATTTTAAAGTGCAAGCCTTCATCAAAAACTGTTTCTTCAACAGCGCCAAAGGTAAGCACAACGCCTGTGTGGCCTGCCTTAACCACGGTAAAGCTTGTGGCAAGCACAGTACCTACAACAAGTACGCAAACCACTGCAACTATTATTTTAATGATTTTACCTTTATCCAAAGTAATCGCTCCTTTTAGTAATTATTTGCTGTTGCTAATTATATGCTATCACGAAGAAAAAATTTTGTCAATGAAATTCGTTTTTTGTAAAGGATTAGGGAACATCCTATCATTTTACTGTCGGGCGCTGCTTTTATTTAAAAATATAGGTTGTAAAGCTGATTTTTCATATACGGCAAGGCAATCTCTGTCGTTTATATCAAGTACACCGTCGGAATTAATATCACAGGCATATTTCTCCCAAGTGGATAAAGTATTAATGTTTATTAAGCCTTTTTTGATTGCAGAAATATCCTTTTGAGTATACGAAACACCATCGCAGTCAAAGTCGCCTACAGGGTATATTTTAACCCCTTCATATAAGCCGTTAACCATTAATGCCATAACTGCACAGTCAAGGCCATCAACATAGCCCTCGCCGTTCAGGTCTGCTCGCAAAAGCTCACGGTAATTATCCTTAGGTGCCCCGTCAGAAAGGGCAAGGTTTACAAGGCTTTGGTAGTCATAAACATCAATAGTACCGTTATAAACAATATCGCCAATAAATGCAACGGAATAGCAGTCGGCTCCCTCTACAGGTGTAACTGCATACTTGCCACTGTAATCGAATATAGGCGAAGAGTTTTCTACATTACTGTTCTGTCCCCAAATTTGAGTCGAATTAGCTTTTTGAAGAAGATAAGCTACCTCACCTGAATGGAACTCATCAAGTGTTTTTACCGATGTTGCTGCCTCGTTATCGGCAGCAGGACCTGTTGATGCTATACCCACGCCGTTTTGCACTACAGCAGAGGAATTAATTGCGCTGCCTTGCAAATAATAGCAGCCCGATATTGTGCCGAGATTTTCGCCACAAACACTACCGATGTAGGAGTTGCCGTAAACGGCTGCCGTGCTGTAGCAGGTTTTTATGCTGTTACTGTTGTAGCCTGCAATACCACCTGCATGGGTGGTTGCATTTACAACGCTTCTTGTACAATAGCAGTTAATAACTGAGCCTGCATTATTTGCACATATACCACCTGCATAGGGGCCTGCATTAATATAAGATTGAGTAACCCCAACCTCACAAATTTTTGCAGAGGAGGCTGTGCAGCCGAAAAGACCTGCATACTGTGAAGCTGTATCGTTAAAATACAAGCCACTTATTGTGTGCCCCTGACCGTGGAAAATACCACTAAAGGCAGAAGCCGAGGTGCCTATAGGCGACCAGGCGTGGCTTACTGCTGTGGCATCGGGTGTACCGTCGTCAGCCATAAAGTCCTCGTTAACAACAATATCATTTGTAAGCACAGCATTTGCGCTTGGATTTACGTTGTTTGCATAGTCCTTAAACCACAAAAGCTCACCTGCGTTTGAAATTTCATATACGCTGTCAGGTGCGCTATCACCGTTAAGGTCGTATTTATCTGTAGTTAAGGTTGCGCTCTTTTGTTTGCCACACATATCGCAAAAGCCGTTTGTGTATGTAGCATTGCAGATATCCTCATCTTCCTGCGCAAGGGTTTTAAAGCTGTTACGAATTTCGGTAACATTACCTGTTGTTATGTAGTAGCAGTATGAAATAGGCACATAGCTTTGGAAATGGATTGTATCAACAATACCGATGTATGCTGTGGGATTCTCCGTTGCAGGGGTAGTTGTAGTGCAATAGTCTGAATTATCTTCACCACGGTAAAGACCGGTATGGAAAATAGTTTTACCCGGACCGTAAATTCCTATTCCGTAGCCTCCTGCTCCGTTACCGATAAAGGCTGCCCAATTTTCGTTGCCTATAAAATCCTGGTCGGTTGCAGTGCCCCAGAAGCCTAAATCTGACCTGGTGGTTTGCTTGTTGCTGTCTGTCCAAGCCTCGCCACCCTCATAGTAAACAAAGTTATTTAATGGCTCAACGCAATAAAAGGCAGGTAGCTCCTGTGTTGTTTTAACTGAAGGATAGCCTGAAAAATCTACAAATCTGCAGGTTGCCCTCATTAAGCCATCCTCAAGAGTGTACCAGGCTTCCATATAAGAAGGGGTAATATCCTCCTTCTTTTTTGCCCAGTCAAGTGGCCGGCATTTAATATATATTTCGTTTGTTGTAACCTTTAAATCAACTATTTTACTTGCCTCATTATATAAGTTGCCACCTTGAACAGGGTTGTAGTTCCAAACAGCCTCACCATACATACCCGGTTCATAAGGAGCTGAATGTGTGCCGTAATATGACTGCTGAACAAGGCGACCTGTATCGTGAGCATTAATAAGATTTACATTGCCTTTTTTCTCATATATATCCAATGTATCGCAACCGGATTTGTATGTGCCTGTAAAATCATCAGCATAGCCAACCTCTATAGGTGCAGAGGTATCTTGATTATTTTTGGCAGCTACAACGTTATTTGCCAAATCCTCCATATATGTAAGGGCGCCACCCCACTGCAAGTCAATACCGATTTTATAGCTGTTATCAGCGAGTGGGATTACGCCGTTTTCATCCTCTTGTGGTATTGCAGTGTTATTTAAATTAATAGAGGTTAATGTAAACTCCATTTGCTCCTTATCAAGAGGAATAAATGTTACCGAGTTAACGGCAGACTGAGTCTGACCATCAAGAAAACCATCAATATAGCTTGAGAATGTGCCGTTTTCGGCAGGCTCTAAGAAAAATGTTTCTATGGTTCCGTTAAAGTTAAATTGACCTTTAACAAAGCTGTTTGAAGAATAGTTAATTTCATACTGATTAAAGCTTGAGCCACTGTAGCCGATAGTGTATACGTGATTTGCAGCATTAACAGATTTTTGTGAGCTGTTAATTAAAATTTGCTTAGTTTCACCACTTGAAACATTAACCGTAAATTCTGCCGTGCCTTTACTGTAGGTAACTAATATTTTTTGTGAGCCTGCTTGGGTTAAAACCTCAGGCGAGCAGTAAAAGCCCTCGTCAATATTCTCTTTTGTTCCGTCAGGGTATGTAACGCCAACAACAAGTCCTCGGGTATTTATGCTTTCGCCAACACAATAATTAAGCTTTTCGGGTAACGAAATAATATCCAAGGTTTCTTCTACAATTGGGTCCCACTTTGAATAAAGACATTTACTTACTGGTGTTGCTAAAGTTTCTGCAGTGATTCTTTTACCTGTTCCGTTGGGGCCTGTAAACCAGCCTGAAAAAACAAGATTTTCACGTTCTATTACAGGGAGCTCACCATACTTAGTGCCTGCAGAATATGTAAAAGTCTTTCGTGCCGTGTTATTTTTAGTATATTCGTATACGTCCTTGGAGCAGATTCTTATATTGGAAAAGGTTGCGCTTGATTTTGGTGTATTATTATCAAACCTTACCTGAATTTGATTGATGTTTTCAGGAATTGTAAAGCTACACTCATTAAGACCATACTGATAGGCAGCCAAGGCTACAAGCGAGCTATAATATCCTTCTGTATCAAAGAAAAATATAAATGCTTCAACGCTGGCGGTTGTGCCGTTAAGCTCATAGGAAATAACGTATTCTTTATTTTCTTCAACAGGCATTGAATAAAAAACACCCACCGAGCCCATTGAAAAAGATGTGAAAACCTCTGTGTTATCAGTATTATTTGTAAGCACAAAGCTACCGTTTTCAACATTTGTTTCCAATGTACCTACAGAGGTATCGCCTGTATTGTTAACCTTCAGGTTAGGGTGGCTTGCCCACTGCTCAAAAATAAACAGATTATCAAACGTAAGCTCATAAACGCCTGAAGCAGCAAAAGCCACAGGGTTAAGCATACTGCTGCTTATTAATATTAAAGCTACACACAAGATAAGAAAGCGTTTTGCACATTTTTTCATATTAAAATAACATTCCTTTAAAGATATTTATGAAAATTTATTATACACCATATATAAAAACTTTTCAAATTCTGATATGAATAGAAAATTAAAGCACCAGAAATAAGATATGTTCCATCGGGGAAAAAGACGGTACCACCATCCTTAAGCTGATCAATGCAGGTCTGCAAAGCTTTGGTATCATCGTGAATTCCATCACCAAAAACCTCTTTATTCTGCTTAACATTAATAAATTTCATACTTAAAACACTCTTTCGCTTAATTCAGCTGCCGGTTGGTTATATCAATTTATTTATAGCATCGGCGTAATATGAATCTTCTTTTTCTTTTACAACATATGAATGTAACCCGTTGGGATTGGAAACAAAACAATTTTCACCTGTTACAGCATCAACACTGCCTTTCCCGTGAACAACGGAGTATCCTGCTTTTTCTTCATCTCCGATTAACGCCAACATACACAGCATAGGGTCCCACGAGGAACGACCGTCAGAAGAGCCGTGATCACAAAGTACAAGATAAAGCGGATCGTTTTTATCTAAATTACCACCGGTAATGACACTTTCTCCCACTTCCCATCCAAGAAAGGTTATGGGAACGGGACAAATATCACAAAATATGCTTGCAGCCACTCGTGAGCGTTCATTTCGGGCAAAGTTGTTTTCTTTATGGGGTTTTTTATCCCATTTTCCTGCCATCATCCATACTTTTGAGACTTTGTTTTTTAAAAGCTCAATGCCGTCAAGTTCGCTTATATCGTCCGGCTTGCTTTGCAATAGTGCAGCTAAAACCTGTGGATATCCTATTTCAATCAACTCAATCGGGGAATCCGTATTTGCAAGAATTTTTCTGTAAAGCTTTACGGCATCCTCTGCATCAGCATTGCTGTAGTATTTTTTTGCAAACAACGAAAGACGTTTCTGATAAGGTGGATTTCCACCAAAGTCGGTTGCATCAAGGTCTATTGCGATGGGAATGTCATAAACCTCATCCGAGTTAAGAAAACCTTCAAGCGAGGTAACGCTGTGCTCCATACACGCATTTATAATTATGCCAAGCAGGTTAATTTGCTTTGCTTTGTGTGCACGCGTTAACAGACGAATTGCTACAGCATCGTCGCAATCGTCCCACCAATCTGTTCCTAATATGAATTTTCGCATAGCAGCACCTCTTTCAACCTCATTATACTTTTACCAAATAAAAAAAGCAAGGCATAGCCTTGCAACATACTTCTTCACTATTCACTATTACGAGCTTGCGAGTAACAAGGTTCTCCGAAACATAGAAATCTTTGATTTCGTTTTGTTTCGTGAGGTTCTTATTACTTCTTACCTTCCAAAAATCCGAGTATTTAAAGAATAAGTGAAGAGTGAAGAGTTAATAGTGAAAAAGTAAAAATCCCCGTACTTGCGAACGAGGATTTTTGAGTGTTGCGGTCAATTTAGATGCCAACCAAATTACTTCTAATTTCTTTTTTTATTTAACTCATTTTCAGCTTTATTTTTATCAAACCATTCATCTGAATAACTCGGTATATCAACAGGCTCAAACATGTAGCAAAACGCCTCGCCTGTTTCCAAATCACTATTATAAGGTGCTTCATATCCTCTTTTATCGGCTAAAGCATATGCATCTAACACAGTTTTCCATTGGTCACACCAATCGTGAATATGAGAAAGACCATCTTTGTTTATAAGTGTTGCGTGATACTTTTTGCAGTTCATGCAAGTTTTTTTCATTTTTTATTCTCCTTTTAATGTTTTACAACTTGAAATCAGCATTCGTCTGATTCTGCCACAAAGATTTCTATGTTTTTTATATGTATCTTCATCAATAGTGTTGGTATTAAATAATAATTGTAGCCAACCTTCCGTTTCGCTACATTCTTTTAGTGCTATTTCGAATTTAGAAAGCATATCTGCCTTGCTTTGCCCATAATTTGCTTCACGAATATTTGCGTAAACACTGCTTGAACTTTTTTGAATTTGGAAAATAGTGTTGCTTGGTGCTTTAATGCTTTGACACAACAATGCGATATCAGTTGCGAGTTGTTCTGAATAAATAAGCAAATAGTTCTTAGGCATAATATCGCTTCTTTTTCAACAAAATTGTAACACATATTTTTGTTGAAATCAATGCGAAGCATTGTATATAATCAATTCCACAAGGAATTGCATGTCATCACGGCAACGCCGTGGATATCATCAACGGTGCTAACCGTTGTATATCATCATTGCGAAAGCATTTTTGATACACACCTAAAGGTGTGATGATATACAGTCCTGACGGACTGATGAGATACAAGGGCGACAAGTCGCCCTTGATGATATGCCATTGCTTTCGCAATGGATAAAAAAACAGACAAGCAATAGCTTGTCTGTTTTTTGGCTGTTGCGGTCAATTTAGATGCCAATATTTTTGATGGGGTTTTATCATTAAAATCCCATCTTAAAGAGATACCAGATACAAACAAATCCGATAATCATAAAAATAAAATGAAGTAAAATATTTATATTTTCACCTTTTGAACTCGGTTTGTCAGATTCGTCTTTATTGATGGAAAAGACCTTAATTAAGAAGGTTATAATTGAAAAAGCACCAAAAACAAACCACGAAACTATATCCATTCCAAAGACAAAATCAATAAAATCGGGATATTCAACTATATCTGTTGTAGAAAACAAATAAATTATGGATGCGATAATATTTAAGCCTGAATAGAGCATAACTACGATTAGACTGAACCAAGAAAAAAAGGACTTGAATTTTTTCATAATTAACTCCACCTTTCACTTTTATTATACTTCAACAAAACAAAAAAAGCAAGGCAAAGCCTTGCAAAAACACTTCTTCACTATTCACTATTACTTCTTACTTACCAAAAATCCTGAATGCGATTTTAGTGAAGAGTGAATAGTTAAGAGTGAAAAAGTAAAAATCCTGAACGCTTTCGCATTCAGGATTTTTGGTGGGAGCGGGTGGATTCGAACCACCGAAGTCGTTGACAACAGATTTACAGTCT
>JAZSGB010000054.1:0-3683 GCA_045532505.1 Acutalibacteraceae bacterium
TTAACCTGAGTGCCGTCTGCGCTAACAGGAGCAGGTGCAGCAGGAGCTGCAGGAGCCTCTGCTACAGGAGCCGGTGCTGCAGCAGGAGCAGCAACAGGTGCAGCTGCAACCGGAGCAGGAGCTGCGGCAACAAAGGGAACCTGAGAAACGCCTGTAACGATAGCATCGCTTTCAGTAACATCTACTTCATATATTTTACCGTTTAATGTAACATTGTATTTCATAACTTAATCCTCCACTAATTTTATTGAGTTGAATATAAGGTTTTCAAGGGGTATACCTGTTTTGTCTGATGTAATAGCCATAATTGCGGCTGCATCCTGTTCCTCGATATTTTCAAGAACAGGGTTCTGATTGAGCCTTTTGATTGACTTGAAATCAAGTCTTGAAAGGTCAATGCCTGTTTTGTGTGCAGTTATTGCCATAACTACTGCTGCATCCTGCTCGGAAACACCGTCAAGAACAACATATCCGGGGATGTGCGGGATTTCGGGAGCAGCCTCCTTAGTAGCTTCTGCACTTTCCGCAACGGGAGCAGACTGAACATCCGGTGCTGTAGTAGGAGAAGGGACTTCAACAGGGGCTTCAATGTTTTTCTTTTTTCCGGCGTTGATTATCTTAGATAAAAGAATAACAAATATTGCAAGAACTGCAAGAACAACAATAACGATACCGAAGCCGAGTCCTGAAATGCCTACTGCACCGCCAAAATCAAGAGCTTCGTTTGCCAAAGGAAGAAATGTCATTTGTATTCCTCCTTAATCAATAGCCTTAAACTCGTAGGTGTAAGTTTTTGAAGCCATCTCATCGCGATAGTCAAAGAAATTCTCTGCCTGAGTAGGGAATGCGATGTATGAAAGCACATCCTCGTCGCTGTGAGCTTTTTTGCCGATTTCCTCTTTAGCTGCTTCAAATGCAGGCTCAAGTGTATCTGCAAATCTGCCTTCGATTTCTTTTTCATCACCGAGAATCTGTTTCTTAACGTCCTCGTTAACTTTACCCGGAGCGTTACCGTACTCACCTTTAAGGTAAGCCTTAACTTCTTTTGAAACATTTTTGTAGCGTTCACCGGCAAGCACGTTGTTTGTTGCCTGAACACCAACCATCTGGCTCATTGGAGTAACAAGTGGTGGGTAACCAAGGTCCTCACGAACGCGTGGAGTCTCAAGAAGAACCTCGTCAAATTTATCCATCTTGCCCTGAGCAGTAAGCTGTGCTACAAGGTTTGAAAGCATGCCACCCGGTACCTGATAATCAAGAGCCTTTGCATCTGTGCAAAGAACTGTTGGATTAAGAAGACCGCTTTCAAGAGCTTTAGCTCTGATTGGCTTGAAGAAATCTGCAATCTCGCGAAGAGCCTCTGAATTAAGACCTGTGTCATAACCAAGCTCAGAGAGTGTGTAGTTAAGTGTTTCTGTTGCAGGCTGAGCTGTACCGCCTGACATTGTGGAAATAGCAGTATCGATAACATCAACGCCTGCTTCAACTGCCTTAAGGCATGTCATAAAGCCGAGGCCTGTGGTGCAGTGTGTGTGAAGCACAATGGGAAGGTCAACAGCTTCTTTAAGTGATGAAACAAGCTTGTGTGCTTCTGCAGGGCTAAGAATACCCGCCATATCTTTAATAGCGATAGTCTGGCAACCAAGGCTCTGCATATTTTTTGCAAGCTCAACATAAGAATCAAGAGTGTGAATAGGGCTTATTGTGTAGCAGATTGCACCTGAAGCAATAGCACCGTTTTTCACAGCTTCGTCAACTGCAACCTCAATGTTTTTAACGTCATTAAGTGCATCAAAAATTCTGATAATATCAATGCCGTTCTCAACGCTCTTTTTAACGAACATACGAACAACATCGTCGGGATAGTGGCGATAACCGAGAAGGTTCTGACCTCTCAAAAGCATCTGAAGCTTTGTGTTAGGGCAAGCCTTTTTGATTTTTCTGAGTCTTTCCCATGGGTCTTCGTTAAGGTAGCGAAGGCAAGAGTCAAATGTAGCACCGCCCCAGCACTCAAGTGAGTAGTAGCCGGCTTTATCCAACTCCTTGAGGATTGGCTCAAACTCGTTGAATTTCATTCGTGTTGCAATAAGTGACTGGTTAGCATCACGTAACACGGTTTCGGTAAAACGAACCTTTTGCATAGTCTTTTCTCCTTCATTTATATTTTGAAATAAACTGCTAAGGAAATGTATATTATATATTATGGTATACAGAAAAAATATTTTTTCATAAAAATCTGCCTACCAATTTTCCCCAAAATATCATACTATAATTCAAAGGTTTATTCAAGTATTTTTAAAGTTTTTGTTTAAATTTTAACAACTTTATAACTATATATAAAATAAGTATTCTGCGAGAGTATATTGATTTGTTAGATTAGTATGAAAACAGAAGAAAAACATGGAAGGTTTTATACGAGTAAGACGAAAAAACAATATACCCTTGACAAATTGTAAAAATGTGGTCTATAATGAGTGTATTCATTCTTTCCAAATAAAAAGCATGGGACGCGACTCCTTTTAGGGGCGCGTCCTATGCTTTTTGTAAAAGTAGCATTTACTTACAAAACAGATGACGTCCTATGGTAGTAATTACGGGCCGGGTTCTTATCCATTGGTTTGATGTCTTAGCAGGATTATAATAGTATAATGCACCACCTGAAGGGTCCCAACCGTTTATGGCATCCTGTGCAGCTTTCTTTGATGTGCTGTCGGGGGATACACTCCAGTTGCTGTCCGTAACAGCAGAAAAAGCCCCTTTTTGATATACTACACCTGCTACGGTATCGGGGAAGGATGAGGAATCCACTCTGTTCAGAACAACTGCACCAACTGCAACCTGACCTGTGTAGCTTTCACCACGTGCTTCAGCCGCAATTACTTTTGCAAGCAGGTATACGTCAGAGGAGCTGTAGCCACCGGTATTTGATGAACTGCCTGAGCCGAGTCCCATATATAAAAGTGTTTTTTGACCCGCAACGCCATCAGCAGTTATACCAACAGATTTTTGGAATTGTCTGACTGCTCGTTGAGTTTTCACTCCGTATATACCGTCAACTGTTCCGTTAAAGAAGCCTAATGATTTTAACTTTGTCTGAATTCTTCTTACCTCGTCGCCTCGTGAGCCAAGCTTAGAAAGAACCTCCTGTACTTCCTGCTTATCTGTATTTATTTTAACTACAGATGCTATACATATTATAATTGCAAGACTCAGAATAATACAAAGCGATTTGCCTGCACTTGTATACAGCAGATATTGTAGACCGTTGTTTTTTACTTTCATTTTTACACCTCGTTATTATATTTATAATAGGTTTAACAATTAAGTATCTGTTTATGCAAAACAATGAAAAGATCTGGTTTAGTATTCATTTAATGAATTCTACAGTGTTTCTACAAAAATATAAACACAAAAATTGTGGATAAAATAACTGAAAAACACAACATATTGTGACCTGAAAAATAATTTAAAAAAACACAAAAAAATTTCAAAAAAAGTGTTGACTTTTTTGATTTCGTTTAGTATAATTCAATCCCGTTGGTGCCCAAGGGGGCAACAACGCGAAGCTTGAAAATACATCTGATACTTTTTAGAAGGAGTAGAAATCGCGACGCCCGGAGCGGTGGAAAAGATTTTTAAAAAACTAAAAAAAGATGTTGACAAGGCGAGATGATTATGATATT
>JAZSGB010000081.1:0-9027 GCA_045532505.1 Acutalibacteraceae bacterium
ACAAAGGTCATCTATGTAGAGAGGTAATAAATCCTTTATTAAAGAACAAATTTCTTTACTCACCATCAATCATCCTTTCTTCAATTTGTTTTTTGGCTCTGAAATATGTAACTCTTGCCCAGTTTTCCGTTTTATTAAAAATATCTGCAATAGTTGAATACGGCATATCCCCCAGGGATTTCATATAAAAAACTTCCTTGTAGGGTGTTTCTAAATTAACGGCTTCGGCTAATATTCTTTTTACATTTTCATCCTTAATAACATTTTCTTCAGGGGTGCTGTCATCTATTAAATTGGGATAATCTAAAATATTTTCCTGCTGCTTTTTTCTTTTGGAATTAAGGAATATATTTTTAGCGATACTGCAAAGCCAGGTTTCAATTTTGCAGTCATTTTTAAATGTATCAATCTTCTTAATCGCGTTATAAAATGTTTCTTGCGTTATATCCTCCGCCAAGGTTTCGTTAAGGCACAAGGAAAAAGCGTAGCTTTTAACATATTTATAATGCATATTGCAGATCCTTTCTAATTCATCCAAAGCCGTCCACCCCTTTCGTACTATATTTATTAACCACAAATATGACGTCGTTTTTGTGCTTTCAACTATTAGAAACATCAAAAAGGCTTTTATTACAAAAAATATAAAATTTTCTTTTTTATTTTAACATAAACTCTAAAAAAGGAAAGCTCGAAAATTACGCTGCTAATTAAAACATAAGAACAGCGTGTTCACTTTATGCGAACACGCTGTTTTTGCTATTTAATTTTAATTAGTCCCAGGGACCACCTACATATTCAATTACCCTCTCCCCGTCAGGAGTAAAATAATCTATATACGCTGTGGTTTTGGGTGGGTCAAACTCAACAATTGCATTATCCTGAGATGCTTGTGAATCACTATCGGTTTCAGGCTCATCAGGCTCTGCTTTTTCTGTTACAGGCTCATTGGAATGTTTTTCCTTTACAGAGAAAGAAGAATCATCACCTTCACTGATGATATAGTATTCCTGCTCGGAAATACTGCCTTTACTGTTTTTTATTTCAGCAATTGACTCTTCTGCCTGCTTTATAACCTGATATATGGTGGGTAAATCCTCTCTGCCGTTGAAATCAGAAAGGGCCACATCCTCCTTTATAACATTGAAAAATACGGTGTAATCCTCAGTTACCAAAACATTGCCCTCGGTGCCCGGCTTCCCCTCATCATAATCATCACTCGGCACCCAAACATTGAATATGGCACTTTCTATGCTACCTCTTTTTGTGTGCTTTATTCTGTAGCCCTTAACGTAGATTGAGTGAGGCTCTGAATCTAAAGTGGATTCTATGTTGCCTAAAATAGTGTCAATCTGATATTCATCAACCGGCATATCGTTTTTGGAAACCTCTGAAAATTCGCTTTTAACTCTGTTTATTTTAAGGTAAACCACATCCCAATCAGGGTTTTCATCCCTGACGCCGTAAAGCCTTGCTTTGCAATAAACATATTCTGCATCAGAAGACACTATTTTTTCTATACTATATGTTTTCTCTTGTTGGTAAAGCTTTTCTGCTACAAGCTGTGGTTGAGCTTCCTCTTTCAGCTCTACTGAGTAAAGTCTGTTGTCATCCTGAATATAATAAAGGGAATTTTCAACCAACAGGCTGTCGAGAAAAGTGGAGCCAAGCTTACAAACCAATCTTTTATCTCCATCCGTTTCAAAGAAAAACAAGCCGGTTTCTTGATACTCGGCATTTTTGTTGATAACAGCTTGATAATAGCTATCCTTTATTCTATAAAAAGCTCCGGCATTGCTTGTGGCATAGGTATAATTTTTGCCCTCATCCTCATTCTTGTAGCCCTCTTCTTTAAATTCAATCACAAGTGCATCAAAGTTGAGTACAATCTTGTTATTTCGCCTGCTTTCAAACCACTCTTTAGGCACCTGGAAGGAAAACTCTCTTTTGGGACCTTGTGATGTGCAGTAGGTTCTGTACACACTATTCTCCGTTGTTGCTCCAAACGGGTCTGAAACACTTATTTCATCACCAAGCTCAAGTCCACCATCAAACTGATTTGCATTAATAAAGTAAATTGTACCCTTTTTAGGTATAGCCTCATAGTCTACAGCAAAAGTAAACACAAACTCATCTGCATAGCTTTCTACCTCTTTGAGACTTACTACCGTAATATCCTGAAGAATATCGTGGCTACGAACTCTGTACGTACCGTCCTTTTCAAACATTTTATCCGTAAGCACACTTGACATAAATTGAACAGAAATATTCTTTTCTTCAACAGAGATATGCTCATAGCCATCCTCGCTGAGAATTTTATCTGCAGTTTTATCTACAGGGTTACTTACAAAGCACACTGCAATCGCCGATATCAGCACTAACGACAACACCACAACCCGGAATGCCGGCTTTTTATAATTGAGAATTGATTTTATTCTTTGCTTTACGCCAACCTCACCAAAAGCTAATGGGCAAACCATAACCATTCTGCGCTGAACACTACAGGAAACAAGTGTTTCGGAGTAGTGCTTCTTTTCGTGATTAAGCATATTTTTGATTACCTTTTCATCGCAAGCACTTTCTATATCACGGCAAAGCAAAATATAGGCAACCCATATTACCGGATTAAACCAATAAACTGATAAAAGAATGAAGGCTATAGGCTTCCAGAAATGGTCCAGCCTTTTGAGATGAGCTCTTTCGTGCATTATAATGTATTCCACCTGCCCAGCAGCTACCCCTGACGGAATGTATATCCTCGGATTAAAAACGCCAAGTATAAAAGGTGTATCAATATCATCACAAAAATAAACATTCTTATTTTTGGTATCACAAACAGATGCACTCACATTTTTTCGCAACCTGATAAATGATATCAAACCATATACAAGCATTGCCAACAATCCAACAAGCCATATAACGCTTAATGCATCAGCCACATTGGAAAAGGTATTTACAGGAACTGTTACACCCTCGTAATAGCTGCTGTTTATCAGCTCATTGACGTTTGTATCTACTACAGGAATACCCGATTCAACAGCAAAAGGCCTACCGTGTGAAAAATCGTTCACTTTAATGGTCTGAGAATTGGGAATAAGGCTTAAAGCACTTTCAAAAGAGATGGGGCAAATAAGTCTGATTCCGACTAAAGCCCATAAAAGACAGCTCACCCACTTAGGCGCTTTCTTCAAAAGCAGCCTTGCAACCACCACAGCTAAAACAAGATAGCTTGCAGTTACGCTCATATTAAATAAATCAATAAAGATATCATTCATTTTCACCCCTCCTCAAAGGAGTCAAGCAATTTTTTTATTTCTTCAAGCTCTTTCGCAGTAGGCTTTTTTCTACTTGAAAAAGCTGCAATAAACGCAGGTAAGGAACCTGCAAAGGTTTCATCTACAAAGTTTTCGCTTTGTATAGCATAAAACTCACCTTTGGAAATAAGTGCTGTTACAACACTGTTTTCAGTTTTAAAAATTCCTCTTTCACAAAGCTTTTTTAACACCGTGTATGTAGTTGTTCTTTTCCATTGCAATTCTTTTTCACATAAGGCTACAAGCTCTTTTGTTGTAAGTGGCTCGTTCGTCCAAATTATATCTGCAAATCGAGCCTCTACCATACCTAATTTAATATCTGCCATAAAAGCACCTCCTGTTTTATTGTCTACCGTCTATAGACTGCATCTATAGTCTATCAAGAATAGACAGGTTTGTCAAGAGTTTTTTTTAAAAAATAAAACCTCGTTCAAAATGAACGAGGCGTTGGATTATATATTATTACTCTCAAAAATAGCACCACCGGTGCCCTTAATTGTTATGAGGGCGTTATCGACTGTATCTCTTATATTATTATATTCGCTTTCGTATTTATCGGCATACTGTACATCTGATGAATATGTAACAATAACCTGAAAATCGCCTTTTTCGGGGACCTTAAGCACACCCAAATAATCAAACGGGGTTGGTGAAAACTGCTGCAGCTTTTCGGCGTAGTTGCTTTCAACAGGGTGGAGCTCTATTGTAAAAAGGTGCCCTCCACAGCTTTCAGCATAGCTTTTATCGTGCCTGAAGTAAAGGCTGTATGAGCCATCATCACCGTAGGTTAATACCCTGTGGGAATAATTACCGTACCAGGAAGCAGGTATTGTAATGTTGTAAAAATCTGTATGAATAGTTTCGCTTGATTTTGATTCAGTAGTAAGCTCTATTGTTGTAGCTGATGTAGAGGCTTTTGTGGTAGCCTCGTTGTTAGCTGGTTGTATAAACCCGGTAGCTTTTGCTTGTGGTGCATTATTTTTTTCAGCATAGGTAACGCCTGCAAAAAAAGAGCAAATGCCAACAAATATAATTAAAACAGCAAACAAAGCTACTGTACTCTTTTTCATACCACTCACCTCACCACAAATCTCTTTAGGCTGTAATTATAACACAACACTACGTTTGTATTCAATTACAAATCAATTACAAAAAGAATCGAACGGTTTACAAAAACCGTTCGATTTGTAACATTTAATATTTTATGATTTATGGCCGTACTGCTGCTTCATTCGTTTTTCTTTTGAAAGTATTTTCTTTCTCAAACGAATGCTTTGTGGTGTTATTTCGAGAAGCTCATCCTCACCAATAAACTCCATAGACTGCTCAAGAGATAAAACAGTGTGTGGAACAAGGCGAAGGGCATCATCACTACCTGAAGCACGGGTATTTGTCATTTGCTTCTTTTTGCAAACATTACAAACTATATCTTCATTTTTAGCACACTCACCAACTATCATACCCTCGTAAACAGGTACGCCGGGACCAATGAAAAGTCGACCTCTATCTTGTGTATTGAAAAGGCCGTAGCCTGTGCTTTCGCCATCCTCGTGAACAACAATTGAGCCTCTTTCACGCATTTGAATATCGCCTTTATACTCTTCATAGCCTGCAAAAAGGTTGTTCATAATGCCGTTACCGTTTGTATCTGTCATAAACTGTGAACGGTAGCCGATAAGACCACGAGCAGGGATTTTAAACTCAATATGAGTAGAGCCACCATCTCTGACATCCATATTCTCAAGCTCACCTCTACGAGAGCCGATTTTTTCCATAACAGCACCAACATAGCTTTCAGGAACCTCTACAATAAGGAGCTCCATAGGCTCAAGCAGCTCACCGTTAGGGCCGTGCTTGTAAATAACCTGTGGCCTTGAAACCTGAAACTCGTAACCCTGACGGCGCATTGTTTCAATAAGTATTGAAAGGTGAAGCTCACCTCTGCCACTAACCTTAAAGCAATCAGTGCTCTCGGTTTCCTCAACCCTCATACTAACGTTTGTTTCAACCTCTTTAAAAAGACGTGCTCTGATATTTCGTGATGTAACAAACTTACCCTCTCTGCCTGCAAAAGGGCTATCGTTAACCATAAAGTTCATTGAAATTGTCGGCTCATCTATTTTAACAAACGGAAGTGGATCCGGATTTTCTTTATCGCACACGGTTTCACCAATATTAAGCTCTGCTATGCCTGATACTGCTACAAGGTCGCCCATTTGCGCTTGTGAGCACTCAACCCTTTGCAGACCCTCGAAGCAATAAAGCTTAACTACCTTAACGTTTTGAACTGTGCCATCCTGCTTGCAAAGAACAACCTGCTGGCCTTCCTTAACAGAGCCTCTTTCAACTCTGCCTACGCCGATTCTGCCAAGGTAATCATCGTAATCAAGGCTTGAGAAAAGGAGCTGTAACGGGCCGTTCATATCACCTGTTGGTGCATCTATATGCTCTAATATAGCATCAAGAAGTGGGCGCATATCACCCTCACGAGCATCAGAATCTAATGATGCATAGCCGTCTCTGCCTGATGCAAATACTACAGGAAATTCAATTTGGTCGTCATTGGCGCCAAGCTCAATAAATAAATCAAGCACCTCGTCTATAACCTCGTTAGGTCTTGCACCGGGTCTATCTATTTTATTTATAACAACAATAGCCTTTTTGCCAAGGGCTAACGCTTTTTTCAGAACAAAGCGTGTTTGTGGCATACAGCCTTCAAAAGCATCTACAAGAAGTAAAACGCCATCAACCATCATCATAATACGCTCAACCTCGCCACCAAAATCGGCGTGGCCGGGAGTATCAACAATATTTATCTTTACATCTTTATAATGTATACCTGTGTTTTTAGACAGAATTGTAATACCACGCTCTTTTTCAAGGTCGTTGGAGTCCATAACCCTTTCATCAACCTGCTCATTAGAACGGAAAATACCACTCTGATGAAGAAGCTGGTCAACAAGTGTTGTTTTACCGTGGTCAACGTGGGCTATAATGGCTACATTTCTTATATTTTCTCTTTTATCCACTATTTCACCTTCAAATAAAATTTAACTAAAATATTATATCACTACAGCAATGCATAATCAAGATTTTAATGTATACAAATTCAAGGACTTGGAAATACAACAATTATATATTCTAACCATATTGAAATATAAATATATGTTTGATAAAATAAATTCGGTGATTATATGAAATTTAACAAGGTTTTACTTGCCAGTGATTTTGACGGAACATTAAAAAATGATGACGGTGTTATTACCGAGAGCGATATAAAAGCAATACAAAGCTTTATGGCTGATGGTGGCAGCTTCACCGTTTGCACAGGCAGAATATACCAAGGCTTTCATTTATACAACAAGGCATATATAAATGCACCTGTGCTTATGGGCAACGGTGCAATGGCATATGACTACGAAAAAAATGAAATTATATTTAACGACGCTGTAGGTAGTGAAGGTATTCCACCCTTAAATGCAATTTTGAAAGCATTTCCAAATGCTTGTATTGAGCTTTACAATTTTGAAAAGGTATGCGCAATTAATCTAAACGAGCATTCCTACCAACATTTTACAAGTCAAGGCATAAGCTTTGAAAAGGTTGAAAGGCCTGAGGATGCACCACTACCCTGGACAAAGGTTATGATTGCAGCACACGGCTTTTCACAAGAGGTACAGCAAATACTTGATGGCTTCCCTGAAATACACTACCTTAAAACAACAGGTGATTTTGTTGAATTTATGAAAAAAGGTGTTGATAAGGGCACAGGGCTCTTAAAGCTTGCAAAGGCAATGGGTGTTAGCCCAAATGATGTTTACGCTGCAGGAGACGGCTATAACGATGTTGAAATGCTTGTTGCTGCACAGGCAGGTTTTGTACCCGAAAACGGCTCACCCGAAGCTCTCGGAGTAGCTGCTTATGTAACACGCTCTAACAATGACGGTTGTGTTGCTAATGCAATTGAAATTCTTGACGACATTTACTCTTAAACTATACAATAAAAAAATTAGCCTCGACTCTTAAAAGAGTCGAGGCTATTTTTAATTAATAAACATCTTTACAGGAAGTGCCCTTTGCATAGTATGAACCAACAGATTTAATCGCACCGTTCTTGTAGTATGCCTTAACGGTGTATGTATATGTAACACCTTTCTTAGCAGATACATCAAGATATGTGTGTGATTTTGTTGTTTTAATTGTGCCAAGGTATGAGCTTGCAGTCCAAGAACCGTTGCCTACCTTACGGTAAACATAGTAGCCACTTGCACCCTCTACAGGCTCAAAGTCGATATAAACGCCTTCTTTTGCACTCTTTGTGCCATTAAGTTCAACCTGCTCAAGGCGTCTGATTTGTGAACCGGGAAGGAAGTTGCTGTATACCTTACCTGCAAGAGCTCTTACAGTGTAGATATAATCAACACCTGGTTCAACAGCTCTATCAAAGTAGTTTGTCTTTGTAACTGTTTTAAGGTATGTCCACTCAGCATCGCCAAGCTGTTTACGATAAACTCTGTAAGATGTTGCGTTTGCAACGGCATTCCACTTAACATAGATGCCACCTAATGTGTTAGCAGGAACAATGTTCATAGGTGTAGCAACACGTCTAATAACGTTACCACCGATGTATTTGCTCCAGCCTGCAGCGTTTTTAGCTCTAACTACATATTTGTAATAGATACCACTTTCAGCTGATTTATCTACAAAGCTTGTGCCATTGAGCTCAGCAATGAGTACGAAATTTGACTGGCCACCTGCACGGCGGAAAACACGGTAAGTTGTTGCACCGTCTACCTTATTCCATGCAATCTTAACACCATCAATACCGTTTGAAAGGTAGTTAATAACAGGTGATGCAGGAACAAGCTGAGGAATAGCCTCGCCATCTAAGTGTAAATTACAAATATTGCAAACCTTGTGCTTAAGACCTGCTTTGAAAACAGTTGCAGGATAGTCGATAACATATTTGTAATCGCTATGTGCACAATATGGACGAGAGTATGAAACCTCGTAATCTGTTGATTCTGCAACAGATTGATCCTTAGCCTGAACAGCAATTTTGTAAATATATGTTTTGCCCTCTTCAACATTTGCATCAACATAGATACAATCAACTGTTGTACCGATAACAGCGCCATCACGATAAACTATGTAAGCTGCTGCATCCTTTGAAGCATCCCAAGTGAGTTCAACACCCTTGAATGTGCTTGTAATCTGAGATACCTCAGGTGCTGTAGCTGCAAACGATGATATTGCAAAAACCGAAAGCAACATAAGCATTGCTAAGAAAAGACTTAAAGTTTTCTTCATGAATACTTCCCCTTTTATGTTTATATTATTTTACAATTATATATTATATCATAAATATCAAATTAAGAAATTAGCAGAATAACTAAATATACAAGAATTTTTTTGTGCTATAAATATAAGATTGTATAAAAAGCTTAATCATAAAATACAAATAAAGCTAAATGTTTCAAAAAACTAAACGTTAAATGACAAATAAAAAAGAGTCGAAGCAAAATCTTCGACTCTCTCAAGGCATATACCCTGAAAACTGAACAAAGGAAAAGGGAAGAAACAAACGAAATGGTCAAGCCCTCGACCTATTAGTACTGCTTAGCTGAACACGTCACCGTGCTTACACACGCAGCCTATCAACCTCATAGTCCTTGAGGGGTCTTACTAACTTAAGTTATGGGAAATCTAATCTTGG
>JAZSGB010000005.1:0-4054 GCA_045532505.1 Acutalibacteraceae bacterium
TATGCATATTCCTCTGGACTCTCTCCGTGAGAGGATTGCTGAAATTCCCAAGGACAAGCCTGTGTATGTTCATTGCCACAGCGGATTGAGAAGCTACATCGCCTGCCGAATTCTGACAGGCTACGGCTATGATTGCTACAACCTGGCAGGAGGCTACAGATTCTACGAGTCGGTTATAAACGAAAAATTCGTGCCTGAATATATTTGTACCGAGTGTAAATAAGAACCACAAAGAAAAGCAACCTTGCGTTTGATTTGCAAGGTTGCTTTTTGATTTTGCTATTTTGTTTGGGTTAACAGGTCTGTAAATGTATATTCTTTAGTTAACCTTTTCGCTGATTTTCTCAGGTTCTGTTTCGATTTCTTCGTCTTTGCCGAAGAGCTTCTTAACTCCGTCAATAACCACGCAAACGCCCAAAACCACAATAAGAGTTGCGAACACAAGCTGTAAAACATCGCCGAAGATGTCTGCACTTGTAGCGGTTACAAGCACCTTTGCCTTTGAGAAAATTGTCATTGAAAGTGCAGTAAAGGTAACTGCCATCATAACACCCAGAGGGATATAAAGGAACCAGCGAACCTTCTTCTTTCGCTTGAGGAACACCGCACAGGCAAGGAAGGCAAACACAGAGAGAAGCTGGTTTGAAGCACCGAACAAAGCCCAGATGTTCTTATAGCCTACCAAGGTAAGACCAAAGGCAAGTGCAAGAGTTATACAGGTTGCGAAGTATTTGTTTGTAAGTACCTTTCTTACAGGACCGATGTTTTCATCTTTGATGGAATCATCGAGGAAAAGCTCCTGAAAAGAGAGTCTGCCGACTCTTGCAACAGAGTCAAGGGATGTGAGGGCGAAGGCTGAAATTGAAAGAGTGATGAGGGTGAAAACCACATCGTTGGGAAGTCCCATTTTTGTAAGGAAGCCTGCCACCGCACCTGCGAAAATCTGAGCAGGTGTTTCAAGACCCTGAGCTGAAGCCTCACCGGTTGCAAAGGATGCAACTGCGATAAGAGCTACAACGGCAAGCATACTCTCAAGGAGCATTGCACCGAAAGAAACAGGGAGCATATCCTTTTCGTTTTTAATTTGCTTTGAAGCAGTACCTGAGGAAACCAGAGAATGGAAGCCTGAAACTGCACCGCAGGCGATAGTTACGAAAAGTATGGGGAAAAGATAATTGCCGTCTACGTTAAAGCTTGTGAAAGCGGGCAGGTTTATAGTGGGATTTGCAACGAAAACGCCTACAACTGCCGCCAGAATCATAGCAACCAGAAGGTAACTGTTGAGGTAATCTCTGGGCTGCAAAAGAAGCCACACAGGCACAACCGAGGCAATAAAAATATATACAAAAACTAAAATGTGCCAAGCGTTAAGCGGCAGATACATAGGGAAATTAAGGCCGATTACAACAGCACCAGCAAGCATAGCTATGGCGATTACTGTATTAACGGCAGCGGGAAGCTTTGTGTATTTAAGCAACAGTCCCAAAGCAATAGCAAACACAATGAACATCATTGAGGTGGTTGCCACTGCACCGTTGGCGGTTATGTTGGCACCTCTTACGCCTTCGGTTACTGTGTAGCCCATAAATGTGCCTGCAACTATGTCTGCAAAAGCTGCAACAACAAGAATACAGAAAAGCCACACAAAAAGCAGAAACATTTTCTTACCTGTTTTGCCGATGTATTTTTCGATAATATATCCTATGCTTCTGCCTTTGTTACGAACAGATGCGTACATAGAGGTAAAGTCCTGCACTGCACCGAAGAACACACCGCCTATAAGCACCCACAAAAGCACAGGCACCCAACCGAAGATTGCCGCCTGAATGGGGCCGTTGATAGGACCTGCACCTGCAATGGATGCAAACTGATGTCCGAACACCACGCTTCTGGGAGCAGGCTCATAGTCAACACCGTCTCTCTGCTCGTAAGCAGGAGTTTTACGCTTGGGGTCTATTCCCCATTTTTTAGCAATCCATCTGCCGTAAAAAATGTATGCTAAAAGCAACACGGCAATGGATATAAGCATAATGGTTATACCGTTCATAATGTCCTCCTTAAACTGAAAATTTCAAAGGATTCGGATCAATTTTATTATAATACTTATTATTTCTCTATGCAATATTTTTGTTTTTCATTGATTACAGCGATCCAAATTTTGTATCCGCTTGAGAACAGCTATCTTTTCTGATACAATTTGAAATGAAACCTTGACAAAATAAGCAATCGTAGTATAATGTGACGATTTAACAATGATGTTGAATGGACGGGTTGGGGTGAAGAAGGGAGAAAACCATGTACGAATACGTAAAAAGGAACGAATACCAATCAATACGTCTTGAATTAGAGAGAATTATTCAAAAAATACACCAATACATGAGAAAAGAATATAACCTCACTTTTCAGCACAAGTTGATTGGAAGCGGAAGCAAACATTTAGTAACTCGCATAAAGGGCGGTAATAAAGGATTTGATTTTGACTATAATTTCATTATCCCACACCCTGGAGAAGGTTACTATTGGAAAGCCGATGTAATAAAAAGTCAGTTTACAGAAGCATTAAAATTTGCTTTGAAAGGAACAAAATATTCGAATCCCAACGACTCAACTTCCGCGATTACAATTAAAGTTGTTGATCGTAACAACTCACGTATTTTACACAGTTGTGATTTTGCTATCATCTACTATTCAGAGGATGATGACTTTAACGGTTATTACTATCTCAAAAATTGGAAAAAACATGGGCGATATTCTTTTGAACAACGATTCGCCAGTTCCAACGTAAACGAAAAACTTGATTATATCCTTTCATTCCAAAATGGTTGGAATATAATAAGAGAAGAATACCTCAAACTCAAAAATTCAAATAAAGACATAAACAAAAAATCCTTTGTTCTTTATCTCGAAACAATTAACAATGTGTACAATCAACTTTCAAATGAAGAAAACGTTGAGGAGTCTCCAGATTTTCAATGGAGATTATGGTACTACTAACTTTTGCACTGTTGTTTTTATCTTCTCTGGTTAATGCAGTCCAAATTTTGACTGCAAGAACAGCATAACCAACTTGGCTTTAATTGAATAGTAAGTTAACATGCAAACGAAAAAGAACTCCATGAGGATGATCGTTTTATAAGCTCATCCTCAGGGAGTTGTTGCAATTATATGTTTTTCATTCATTTTTTAATGGGTAAAAGCATTCGGGTTTGCTTTTTGTATTCGGCAAAGCCCTCTTTCTTTGACTGTTTGCCGTCGGCCATAGGTATGCTGACAGCTAAGAAAAGCACAGTATTGGCCACAGCACCTGCCATAAGATACCATGCACTCGGCTCTGCCAGAACAACTGCCAAAGCCACACCCCACCACATTAAAATCTCGCCAAGGTAATTGGGGTGTCGGGAGTACTTCCAGAGTCCGACTCTGATAAATTTTGTAGTTCTGTTTTTCTGATATTTATGCATCTGAATATCGGCTATACCCTGCATAGTTGCCGATGCAATCGAAAGGCAAATGAAAACCAGACTGCCGATATTAAGGCTTAAGCCCTCACGGATTGCATAAACCGCAGGCAAGGTGCAACCGTACACCACAAGGGTAGGCACCATATGGATTCCCACGAAATTGATGATAGGATAAAACGCACCTGTCTTCTCACTCAGCATAGTGTATCGCCAGTCCTGATGGGTAAGGTTGCCAAAAGTGTAAGCCCAGTTTGCGGTAAGACGCACTGCCCAGAACATTATGGCGACAATCAGCAACACACCCAAGGCGGTGAGGTCTTTGCCAAAGGCAAAAGCCACCACAATTACAGGAGGCTGAACGCTCCAGTAAGGGTCGTAAACCGAGGCGTTGCCGAATATAAGGCTGAATATAAATGTCACAACAGTTGCCACGGCATCTGCCACCAACAGAGAAAGCCACCAATCAAAACCGAGGGCTTTGTAGGTTGCCACACCAATAACCGTAGCAATTATGTAAATTACCGCAATTACAGCAAAGCTTAAGGCCCTGCTTTCTTTAAGTTTTCTCATACTCTGCTCCTGTTTTTAACCTT
>JAZSGB010000018.1:0-4508 GCA_045532505.1 Acutalibacteraceae bacterium
AACCGTCAGCATCTATGTTTTCATAACATTCGCTGTATCCATACCAATATGCAGACATATCAGTAGGTCTTGAATAAAAAGGAAGTCCGATATTTACTTTATAGGGCTGTATAGCTTTAAGCTCCATATCTTCAATAATTGTTACAGTATCGTCATAGGTAGCATGTCTACCTTCGCTGTCAACATAATCGTAGGTCATAAGCTCAAAGTAATCAACTGCGTTTGCTGCTTTGCGAGTATATTTTATATTCCAATTCACAAATGCAACACCGAGAGTACGTTCACCCAACTTCTCATCTAAAGATACAAGGAAATTATTATAAATCCTCCACGCTTTTTTGGATAACGGATATTCATAATCAAAATGTACACCGTCGAAATTATATTCATCAAGTATTTTTACAATGTTTTCTTCTAAAACTCCACTTTTAAATGCCTTGTTGTGTTCATCGCTTTGTGATTCCATCTGCTCCTCCCATACGGTAGAGTCAGTTGAAGCTCCGGGTCCTAATAAATTAAGCGTAATATCCACATCTCTGTTACCTATTGCAGTACGTAGGTTTTTGAGAGCGATTTCAAGTATATCTTTATCGTAAACTATTTCACCTTTATTATTAAATGATGCGCACTCAAAAAGAATAACATCTGTAATTATATCAAAATCTTCAGGATGAAGAGCCTCGCCGGACTGAATAAACTCGCCCCTCACATAAGCAGTAACTCTAAAATCCCCTTCTCTCTGAGGAGCCTTGGCACATCCTGCAAAGCTCAACAAAATAATTACACCACAAACAATCAATGAAATTGTTTTCAAGGCTATTGTTCTCATACTATCCCTCTCCCACATCACTAATTAAAAATTATCAGTATTTTTTTACTTTTAGTGGTTTGTGAAAAACAGGCTCTCTTTCGCCTGCATTAACCATCTCCCTTGCAAGTAAGCTACGCATCATAACAAGAATTTTTTCATAGCTTTTGTTATTAACAAGGTTGTTTTTCTCACACGAATCATTTTCTATATCGTATAGATAATCATCAAAATAGTGAATTGCATTTGGTTTGTGCCAGCCCGAACCTATTGCACGCGCAGAATATTTCCATTTTTTTGTTCGTACTGCTCTTCCTATATGCGACTCACTTATTTGAATAAAAACACAATCCCTTTCAGGGACCTCTTTATTTGCAACCGGTAGAATGTTACCCGAATAGCTTTCGGGAACCTCTATATCTGCAATACTTAAAAGTGTTGGTGGAATATCAATAAGACTTGCCAAACAGTCTATATGACCACCCTTCTTGACAGCTCCACCACCGAACACAAGTGGTGTGTGTATGCTTGAATCATGACAGCTGCGTTTATATTCAGCATTTCGTGTTTTAAAATGACATCCGTGGTCGCTTGTATAAACAATAACAGTGTTATCGTATATTCCCTTTTCCTTAAGTGTTTTTATCAGCCTGCCTACATTTATATCAAGGGCGTGAACGGAGGCAAGGTAGTCAGGGTATTCTTCTTTATAATCCCCTTTGAGAAAGGTTAAATCCTCCGGCAAAGGATAGTCTCGGAAATCATCGACAGTATCCTTTGGCCCTTCAAAATGTCCCCTATCGTTTTGGTGATGAGGTTCAAGCTGAGATATAAACATAAAAAATGGCCTTTCGCCGTTATGGTTATTAACATACTCAATGGCAAAATCGTTTATACAGTCTGCTCTGTAACCGGTAAAATCAATTCGCTTACCTGCTTCATCAAATACGTATCCGTCATATCCGTGAGATGTAAATTCCAAAACATCGGCTGCTCGCCAATACTTATACCCTCCTTGCCGACTTTTGGGAACAGCAGTTTTTTCACAATGAACACCTATGCCCGGGTAACGGTCTGATGCAAGGTGCCATTTTCCTATGTACGCTGTATCATAACCATTTTCATTAAAATAATCGGCTAAGGTTTTTGTATTCTCTTTTAGTGCTATTCCGTTCCAATAGCATTTGTTTTCAGTTGCATACTGGCCTGTTTGCAGGCACGCACGGGCCGGGCCACATACAGGCTGGCACGTAAAAGAATTTTCAAAAAACAAGCCCTCTTCTCCCAACTCCCATACATTTGGCATAAGGGTACCGTTAAGTGTATCCCAACGCTGCTGGTCTGAAAAATAGAAAATAATATTCGGTTTCATAAAATCTCTCCATTAGACTTGTTTTACAAATAATTTTCATATCTGACTTCATTCGAATTATAGCACATTTTTATTATACGACCACTCGGTTGCCATGTCAAATTTTAAGATATAAGGCAGATATTTCAGAACAGAAGGCAAGGCATCTCAGCTTGGCGACTTTATTGACAGATTAACATATGCAAACTATAATAACTATGTATACGATAATTATTTTTTGAGGATGATTATATGAACAAAATAGTTGTTGACGGAAAACGTTTTGTAGATGAGTTTGGAAGACAAAGAATATTTAACGGTGTAAACTACTGCGACAAAGGTGAATTTAAGGGTTGGGGAGCTCCCCGAACCTTTTATCTTAACGGAAACGAAGATACTGAAAACGCAGTTCGCGAGCTTAGTGAAAAGGGATTTAATATTATTCGTCTCGGCGTAACGTGGGCAGCAATTGAACCCACACCCGGCAAGTATGATGAAGACTACATTAACAAAATTGAAGCCTTTGCAAATCTTTGCGAAAAATACGGGCTGTATTTTTACCTCGACCTGCACCAGGATTTGTATGGGGGTCCCGGCAATGCAGGCGACGGTGCGCCCGTATGGGCTTGTATGACTGACGGCAAAAAATTTAAGCCCGTAAGATTTGTTTGGGCTGAAGGCTATTTCTTCAGAAAAGCCGTTCATAGATGCTTTGATAATTTTTGGGCAAATAAAGAATATGACGGTATTGGAATTCAGACACGCTTTCTTAATATGTGGTCGCATCTTGCCGAAAGATTCAAAGACCACCCGGCGCTTTTTGGTTTTGATTTGTTCAATGAGCCGTTCCCGGGCACGAGTGGAGGCAAGGTTTTTCGAAAGCTTATACTTAACCTGGCAAAAACTGTGCTTACAGATAAACGCTGTAAAAAGCTATGGATGATAAAGCAGCTGCTTACGGGCAATGCTGTCCGTGTTTTAGAGCCCTTCAGCGACCCTGCGCTTTTTCGCAAGGTTACAAGTGCAGGTGATAAGCTGGTAAGAGAATTTGATGAGGAAATTTATTCGGATTTTATCAGCAGAGCTGCCAAAACTATAAGGAACGTTACCGATAACGGAATAATCATTATGGAAAACACTTACTATTCCAATCTCGGTATACCATATTGTGCTAAGCCTGTAAGCTACGACGGAATCAAAGAGAAAAATTTGTGCTACACCCCCCACGCCTATGACCTTATGGTAGATACCCCTGCTTATAAATACGCTAGTAACTCCCGTGTGTGGTCAATCTTTAGTGAGCAAAAAAAGAGCGCTGACCGTATGGATGTACCTTTAATGGTCGGAGAATGGGGTGGTCATTCGGATGGCTCCGAGTGGCTTTCTCACATAGATTTTCTTTTAGCTAAATTTGATGAAAATCAATGGAGCCATACATATTGGTCATACTACCGTGAAATGTTTGAAAGCCCCATAGCTGAAAGTCTTGTAAGACCAGTACCTGTTGCAGTTTGTGGTAAGATTAACAGTTATAGACACGATAAAGAGAACAATATTTTTATTCTCGATTTCAATCAGGATAGAGATTTTAATGCTCCTACGGTAATCTACGCTCATAAAGAAATTGAGAGCATTGAAACTGACGGTGAATACAAAATTGTTTCGCTTGGTAAAAACGGTGGCAGTAGAATTGAAATAACAACAGGCATCGGAAATCATAAGGTTACTATACGCTTCAAATAACAATCACAGTCGAAATTATAATGTGCATAATTTGCGCTCCATTAGAAATCAAAAGTGTAAATTTTGCACTTTTTTCTTGACTTAAAAGTGCAAAAATGATATAAAATATTTAAAGGAGATGGGATAATGTCTACTTTAAAACAACTAAGGTTATCAAAAAAACTCACTCAACAACAAGCAGCTACAATTTTAGGTGTGTCTTTGCGTTCATATAAAGAGTATGAGAATAATGAAGTCAAAGTTGGAACACTTAAATATCGTTCTATGGTAAGCGAGCTTGAAAAGCATGTAGTCTTGGATGAAGAACATGGTATACTTACATTGGATGAAATTAAACAAGGCTGTAAAGCTGTATTGGATGAATACGACGTTAAATATTGTATCCTGTTCGGCTCGTATGCTAAAGGAAAAGCAACAGAGAAAAGCGATGTTGATTTGCTTGTATCAACAGCAATTGTAGGCTTAAAATTTTTTGGTATTGCAGAACGACTCAGAGAAACATTACACAAAAAAGTTGATTTGTTAGACCTGCGACAATTAGCAGATAATCAGGCGTTAATTGATGAAATATTAAAGGATGGTGTAAGAGTATATGAACAATCTGAA
>JAZSGB010000067.1:0-70243 GCA_045532505.1 Acutalibacteraceae bacterium
CTCAAATCTTAAAAAATATATTTTGAGGCTTTTGGTTTTTGCTGTAATTACGGAAATTCCATTTAACCTTTTTTGCAGCAGCTCGTGGTTTTATCCGTATCACCAGAATGTTTTATTTACCCTTTTATTAGGCTTGCTTGCTGTTTCTGTAATAGAAAAAATGCGCAAAGGCACGGAAGAAATAAACAAAGGCTTATCCGTTTTGTGGCTGCTCCTTATAAGCCTTGCAGGCATACTCGGCTTTGCAGATTACGGCTTTTTAGGAGTTTTAACAGTTGTTATGTTTTATTTTACAAGAAGGCACAAGCACGCTAAATTGCTACAGCTTTTAGCTATGGTTATTATAAATGTGTTCCTTTATGAGGGGCAAAACATAGTTTTTGATGTGTTTAATTTCAGCATTGAATTCCCTGTTCAGGGCTTTGCAGTTTTTGCACTCATACCTATTTGGCTCTACAACGGTAAAAAGGGTTGTTCAAGTAAAATTATGCAGTACAGCTTTTATGCCTTCTACCCTGTGCATATGCTGGTGCTTTATTTAATTAAATTTTTTGCATAGAGTGGAAAAGATACCCAAAATCTGATTCGAATACGCTTGACCCACTCTTTGAGGTGTTACTATGAAAAAGAAGCCTAATGTTTTATTTATTATAACCGATGACCAGCGCTTCGACACAATTCACGCTCTGGGTAATAGTGAGATTATCACACCAAATTTAGATAAGCTTGCAGCTCGTGGTACGGCCTTTGTACGTGCCCACATTGCAGGTGGAACCTGTGGTGCAGTGTGTATGCCAAGCCGTGCAATGGTTTTATCCGGCAGAAATCCATTTCACCTTGAGGAGCTTGGTGGCAATATACCACCACAGCACATAACCCTTGCAGAAACCTTTAAAAATAACGGGTATGAAACTATTGGTCTTGGTAAGTGGCACAACGGTTGCCCTGCATATGCCCGTAGCTTTACGCAGGGTGCAAAAATATTTTTTGGCGGTATGTGGGACCATTGGAATGTGCCTACCTGCAGGTATGACCTTACAGGGGAGTACGATAATGTAATTAACTTTGTGGTGGATTTCTTTAAGGATAATCAGCCACTTGCACAGCATTGCGATGAATTTGACCCCGGCAAACACTCAAGCACCCTGCTTACAGATGCTGCCATTGAGCTGCTCAATAAAAATGCAGGTGGAGAAAATCCATTCTTTATGTACCTTGCGTTTTTAGCTCCTCACGACCCCCGTACAATGCCCGATGAATTCAAGGAAATGTACGACCCTGAAAAGATAACGTTGCCACCTAATTTCCGGGAGATTATAGATACAAATTACCCGTTAATGGTGCACAGGGATGAGCACCTTGCAGCATATCCCCGTAAAGAGGATGAAATTAAGCGCCACATAGCAGAATACTATGCTATGATTACTCACCTTGATTTTGAAATCGGCAGGCTTCTTGAAGCCTTGCGCCAATCGGGTGAGGAGGAAAACACAATTATTGTTTTTACAGGTGATAACGGCCTTGCAGTAGGTCAGCACGGCTGGCTCGGTAAAGAGGATATTTACGAGCACGGCATAAGAGTGCCTCTCATTTTGGCAGGGCCGGGTATTAAAGAAAACGTGAGAAACGATGCGTATGTTTATCTTTACGATGTTTTCCCCACTCTTTGCGAAATGGCAGACATAGAAACACCCGAATCTGTTGACGGCAAAAGCTTTGCAGCACTCCTTGACGGTGAACACGGTGAAGAGTTCAGAGATGAGCTGTACCTGATTTTTGATGAGTTTGTGCGTGGTGTTAAAAATGAACGCTATAAGCTTATTGAATACCGTAACGGCGATGAAGAAGGCGATAAGTGGACCTTCCTTTATGATATTAAAAATGACCCTTGGGAAACAGAAAACCTTGCCTTGCGTGATGAATTTCAGCCGTTGGTAGCAGAGTTGAGAGCTAAAATTCTTAAGCACCGAGATGAGTGGGAGGAGCAGTCCCACCCTTGGGGAGTTAATTTTTGGAAGAGGTTTTGAAAATTAGGAATTAGGAATGAGGAATTAGGAATTGAGGGGAAGCTACGCTTCCGAACATTATAAGCTTTGCTAAAATTCAAAATTAAAAATTTCGGAACGCTTCGCGTTGATTTTATTGCTTCGCAAAATAGTCGTTGGCAAATAGCAGATAGTTAAGCGTTGCGAAAGCCTGACCCTCTTGCGAGCGTAAGCTCGGAGGATGGGGGACCACCGTAGGTGGTGGGTGGTACAAAAGCCCATATCGCCTTATTTGTGTGGGTAACCCAATACACTTTTTAAAATATTTGCAAAAAGCGTATTATTTTATTATAATTTTATTATCAAATAAAAAGGACTGTAGCCTATGAAAACTACTGAAAAGATTCTTGACAGCGAAAGGCGTGAGCTTTCCCGTCTTTCGAAAATGCAGGGCAGAAGCACAGGCAGTAAATATTTCTTTATTCTTTTAGTGCTTATTGCTGTTGTAAATATTCTCGATGAGGTTACAAGTAACCTTACGGTTACCGTGCAATCCTCCTTTGTAACGGAGTTTTTTGTAAATAACCCCTTTATGGGTAAATATTACTCCTATGAGGATGGCTTGGCATTTCACTCGGGGATAGGTGTTTTTACATACGTTTTAGGCATATTCACTCCATTCTATAAAGCCCTTGCAGATAAATGGGGCAGAAAGCCACTTTTTGTTCTTTCAACCCTTGGTATGGCTGTAGGTCTTTTAATTATTCACCTGTCATCAAGCTACATAATGTTCCTTGTTGGCTTTGCTGTAATTAGCTTTTTTATGGGGCACGATATTCAAATTATTTATATTCTTGAAGAGGCTCCGCAAAAGCATAGGGCAAAAATATACAGCTTCCTTAAAAGCTTTGGTATTTTAGGTGTTATACTTATACCCACACTTCGTGATATGCTTATGGGTGATGACCCTACAAAGTGGCGAGATATTTTCCTTGTGCCTGCATTAATAGGCTTTGTGGCAGTTTGCCTTGTGCTTTTACTTGCAAAGGATACAAAGGTATTTATAAGTGAAAGAATAGAATACCTTTCTCGTCCGTACGAGCAAAGGCAACAGGAAAAGCTTCAAAATAAGCAGAAAAAAGAGGCTCAAAGAAATCAGTCGGGCGTGTTTAATGGCGTAAAGTACATATTCAGTAATAAGGATACTAAAATGCTTATTATTGCCCATATAATTTTTGATGCTGCAATGCCTGCAATTGCATTGTATTTTGAATCTGCTATGCACCGTGCAGGTATGAGCACAAGTGAAATTACAAAGGCTTTGTTTATGGTGCCTGTAATATATGCAACCATTACATTCCTGTCGGGCTTTATTGCAGACAGATTCGGCAGAAAAACCACCGTTACACTTTTTTCAACACTTTGTGTAACAGGCTACATTCTTTTTGTTGCAGGTATTCTTAAGGGCTGGAACCCGTATCTTATAGGCTCGCTTGCAGGTCTTTACCAAGGCTCCTACTGGATAGGCAGAGATTATATGAATGTTATGATGACCGAAAAGGTGCCTACAGATATTCGTGCATCTGTTGTGGGTGCAGAAGGCTTGCTTGTTATTATAGGCCTTGCAGTTGGTTACTTAAGCACAATACTTGGTATGATGGCTATGTCCATTTGGTGGGCTTGCCTTGCTGTAGCTGTACCTACGGTAGCTGCAGCAGCAGCTATATTTACGCTTAAGGTAAAAGAAACTAAAGGTGTAAATCTTGAAGAAATTAAGTAAAAGGTGAAATTATGCAAAGTATGTTCGATTCTTTTTTAGGCTTCGATTTAATGGTTTTTGAATGGATACAGGGTATTCAAAACAGCTTTCTTGATGCCCTTATGGTGGGTATAACAACCCTGGGTAATGCAGGTGCAATTTTTATTGTGCTTGGCTTAGGTCTGTTCTTTACAAAAAAATACCGTAAGGCAGGTTTTGCAATTATTGTTGCATTAATTGTTATGCTTATTTGCAACGATCTGTTCCTTAAAGAGTTTTTTGCAAGACCAAGGCCGTTTAATCTTTTTGAAACAGACCCCGAAAAGTACGCCCAATGGGGTAATACATATATTTTCCCTGAGCTTGTGCACAGGCCATCAAGCTATTCCTTCCCGTCAGGCCACACATCCTCAGCCTTTGCTGCAGCTATAGCCTTGCTTTGCTGCAACAGAAAATGGGGTATACCTGTTACAATATTTGCAGCTCTTATGGGCTTTTCACGAATTTATGTAGAGGTGCATTATTGCACAGATGTTTTAGCAGGTGTTATTTCGGGTACTATATGCGCCCTTGTTGCAGTGCTTATTGTAAAATTCCTTTTCCCTGTTGTGGATAAGGGCGTAAATAAGCTCTCTGCTAAAATAAAAAAGAAAGCGTAAAAAAGGATTTGACTGTATGAAAAAGTATTTATCGGCATCAATAATGTGCGCAGACCTTTTAAACCTTGAAAAAGGGTTGAAGGAGCTTGAAAATGCAGGTATTGATTATATACATATAGATATTATGGATGGCGCGTTTGTGCCTAATATTACACTTGGCTTTGACCTTATAAATGCAATTAAAAAGGCTACAAAAATACCTCTTGATGTGCATATGATGGTAAATGAGCCGGGCAGATTTCTTGACGGCTTATGCCTTGAAGAAAACGATATTTTCTGCGTGCATTATGAGTCAGATGTTCATATTCACCGTACCTTGGAAATGATTAAAAATAAAGGCTGCAAGGCAGGTCTTGCCATAAACCCACAAACCCCTGTTGAGAATATTGAATGCCTTGTAGACTATATAGATATGCTCCTTGTTATGACAGTTAGCCCGGGCTTTGCAGGGCAAAGGCTTTTTAAGGGTGCAGAGAAAAAGGTGGAAAAGGCTGTTACTCTTTTAGAGGAATGGGGGCACCCTGAAATGCTTATTGAGGTAGATGGAAACATCAGCCTTGAAAATGGTGCAAAGCTAAGTAAAAAGGGTGCAAATGTTTTTGTTTTAGGTACAAGCTCACTGTTTGTTAAGGAAAAATCGCTTGCACAAGCAGCAGAGGATGTAAGGATGGTTTTGTAGTATGTACAAAAATATAAAGGCTGCCGTAGTAGGCAGCATAAATATGGATATTATTTTAAGTGCTCAAAATCTTCCTGAGGTGGGCGAAAATGTGTTAGGTACAACCTACGGCTACTCTCACGGTGGCAAGGGCGCAAACCAGGCAACGGCACTTGTACGGCTAGGTGCAAATGTGAAAATGATTGGCAAGGTTGCAACTGATGATAACGGAAAGGCACTTGTTGAAAACCTTAAAAGCAACGGTATAGATGCTTCAGGTGTAGCAACAGACGGCTCTGTTACAGGTCTTGCAGCAATACTTATTGATGGTGAAGGCAGAAACAGAATTATAGTTTATGAGGGTGCTAATGCAGAAATAGTACCACAGACTGCTGTTGACAGCATAAGTGATGATATATCTTTACTCCTTGTGCAGTTTGAAACTAATGAGGAGGCTGTTATCTCTACTGTAAACTATGCTGTGCAGAAGGGTATTACAGTTGTTGTGGACTGTGGCCCTGCCAAAAATTTTGCTCTCGAAAAAATGCAGGGAGCAACAATACTTTCGCCTAACGAAAGTGAAACAAAGGCGCTTACAGGCGTTTTGCCTGAGGATGAAAATTCTATTCTTGAAGCATCAAAAATCCTTTTTGAAAGAAGTAAGGCAAAATACATTGTATTAAAGCTTGGTGAAAGAGGCTGCAGCGTGTGGGATGGAGAAAAGCTTACACTTTTGCCTGCATACAAAAGCAATGTAGTAGATACTACTGCTGCAGGGGATTGCTTTACAGCTGCTATGGCGCTTGAGTATGTACGTACAGGCGATATTTATTCTTCCTGTAATTTAGGTAATAAGGCAGGCGCAATTGCAGTAAGCAGAATTGGCGCTGCTGAATCTATGCCGAGCGTTGAGGAAATTCGACTTTTTGCATAAATTTTGCTTGGTTTTTTGTAAATTATTCTATTGAATTCTTTATTGGGTGTGTTATAATTATATGGAGCACTGATTTTTTGGAGGAATAGACATGGCAACATACAAGCAGTTGTTTATGCAGTATCTTGATGCAAATGAGATTAAATATACAGACCTTAAGGAGTTTGTTGTTAAAATCGTTTACAACGGCGATAACTTACAGACAATTCCGATTTATGTTTTTTTTGATGAGGATGGGGAACCGATCGTTCAGCTGAAATGCTGGGATATCGCTAACTTCAAGGGAAAAGAAGGCGTTGGTATTGCAGCTTGTAACAAAGCTAACAAGGAGTATCGTTGGGTTACATATTGTATCGATGATGATGCAGACGTTGTTGCATCAATTGATGCATACATCAGCGCAGAAACTTGTGGCGACGAATGCCTCAGACTTGTAAGAAGAATGGTTAATATTACTGATGCAGTATACCCAATCTTTATGAAGGCAATGTGGGGTGGCAACTAAAAAATTTTTCATAAACCGTTTAAGGGTAAAACCTTGAACGGTTTATTAGTTTGGAGTGAAAGTATGAACGGGTTAACAAGAAGAGAGAAATTTATTACCGATAAACAGGAAATTGTAAGGATACTTGATACCTCCAAGGTGCTTCACCTTGGGCTTGCAGATGGTGATGAGCCATATGTTGTACCAATGAATTATGGCTATACTTTAGATGAAAACGATAAGCTTACTCTGTGGCTTCACGGTGCAACACAGGGTAGAAAGCTCGATGTAATAAGAAGGAATCCAAAGGTTTTCTTTTCTATGGAGTGTGGCATTACACCTTTTGAGGGCGATGTTGCCTGCAAATACGGCATAAGCTATTCATCCTTAATGGGTAAAGGCACAGCACAAATAATCGAGGATGTTGAGGTGAAAAAACAAGCGCTTTCTCACTTAATGAAAACACAGACAGGTAAGGACTTTACCTTTGAAGACAGGCTTACAACAATTGTCAGCATAATAAAAATAGATGTTGAAAGCTACACTGCAAAGCATCGCCCTGCGCCAAAAAAGTAAAATATTCTGTACTAAGTTAAGTTATATGCATTTGGGTTCGATGTTCGTTGACATTTAATATAACTCAAATGTATAATAAACGTGTTATCACATAATATTTACGAATAACGATATTTTTACTGTGGAGGTTTTTATGTACAAGCCTAATCCGATAGATTTAAGTAAGGTTGCTTTATCGTCTTCGTTAGAGGATTTAATGGAATTTATTGCAAAAAATGTTCATGAAAATTGGGCTCAGCAAAGAATGAGCGAGGGGTGGACATACGGCGAGGTACGTGATGATGATAAAAAAACTACACCATGCCTTGTGCCATATGAGGAGCTTCCGGAAATAGAAAAAAATTACGATAGATTAACGGCAGCACAAACTTTAAAAGCTATCATTTACGCAGGGTTTAGTATAATAAAAGAAGGAAATGAGGAGTGTTAGAATGGGAATGAATTTTAGTAATTTATCTCAGCACGTTATTAATATTTACGAAGATATTAAGACTCAAAAGGTTACAAAGATGCAGTCAGCCAGCTATTTGATTGCTTCTTTTTTAAAATTCTATTCAGAGGGCGCTATGCCACCAAACTGCGACCAGAACGAGGCAAGAGCCGTTTATGATGCTCTTGATAAAATGGTTAATAAAGACGAAATAGATGATACACTCAAAATTCTAACAGGTAGACTTGGTTCACTCCAGGAGGATGCTGCATACAGAAAGATTATTGCAGATTCCGAAATTGCTGCACAGAATGCAGGTAACTCGGTAATTACTGCAGATATAATTTTAAATTGCGCTTTAAATAATGCGCCAAACGGTATCAGAGAAATTCTCTCAAGCAAGCCAATGCCACAAAAACGTATGGAGGATGGTGCAGGCACATCTTCAGCAGGGAACCGGGGTAATCAAGGTGAGTCAAGCGTATTTTCAAAGAGCTTTTTAGGTAACGAGGGAGACTTAGGTGGTGCTGCACAGGCACCTGCTCAGGAGCCGAAGCCACAAGGTACACCTAAGGAGCAGATTGTTGAGCTTACCCAAAAGGTAAAGGTGATGCAGAAAAAGTTGAGCGAAATTATTTTCGGTCAAGATAACGCTATCAGCACTTTTGCTTCAGGTTATTTTCAGTCTCAGCTTCGCCGTTTTACAGATAAAAACAGCAAAAAACCCGGTGCTACATTCCTTTTTGCAGGCCCTCCGGGTGTAGGTAAAACCTTCCTTGCAGAAAACGTTGCAGAGCTTCTCGATTTACCGTATATGCGATTTGATATGAGTGAATACGCAGAGCACGATGCAGTAATGGAGCTATGTGGTACCAATAAGTCATATAAGGGCGATAAAGAGGGTAACCTTACAGGCTTTGTTAATAAAAATCCTCGCTGTGTATTGCTTTTTGATGAAATTGAAAAAGCACACATTTCAGCAATTCACTTATTCCTTCAGGTGCTTGATGCAGGTCGCCTTCGTGATATTAACTCCGATCAGGAGGTTGATTTCTCACAGGCAACCATTATTTTTACAACAAACGCAGGTAGGTCTGTTTATGAAGGCTCAGAAACACCTAACCTTTCATATATTCCACGTAAAACAATCCTTAAGGCTCTCGAAAAAGATGTTGACCCGAAAACAGGTACAAGTGCTTTCCCTGCAGCTATTTGTTCAAGGTTTGCTACAGGCAACGTGGTTATGTTTAACCATATGGAAGCTCATGTTCTTCACAATATAGTAAAAAAGGAAATTGTGCGCAATGTAACTCAGTTTGAGGCAGAAACGGGTATTAAGTGCAATATTTCCGAGGATGTTTACTCTTGCATACTTTTTGCAGAGGGCGGACACGCTGATGCAAGAACAGTTAAGAGCAGAGCAAATGCTTTCTTCAGCGCAGAGCTCTATGAGCTTTTCAGACTTATTTCTACTGCAAAGCATAACGGCGACCTTACTCAGATGGAGCAAATCAATATTACGGTTGACCTTTCAGAGTGCGAGGATAAAACAGTTGAACTTTTCCGTAACAAGAAAACTCCACGTGTTTTGGTGTTTGCAAGTCAGGCAATTACCGATGCAGTTAAGGGTCAGCTTCAGTCTGTTAGCCGAGTCGATTTTGCTGTCTCTTATGATGATGCAGTTAAATTAGTTGAAGATAAGGAATACGATGTTGTTCTTTGTGATTTGGCTGTAGGTAAAAAGAATAGTGAGCAAACACTTAATGTTGAGGATAACGACTCAGAAGGTAAAGACCTCTTCACATATGTTTGCTCTAAAACAAGCACTCCTCTTTATGTTGTACACGAAAACGAAAATGACTATACAGAGGAAGAATTTTTCTCATTGTTCAAAGAGGGCGCAAGAGGTGGCATAAACGTTTCCGATGCCCAAATGTTCATTGAAGCAATGAAAAACATATTCAGACAGTCTCACCAGCAAGCAAGCATGGATGCTTTGGCAAGGGCAAATAAAATTGTTACATACCGGACATCTCAGGTTGCTTCTGCAGATAATAAGGTTGCAGATATTGAGATTTACGATGTTGTTCTTGATACTGCTGTTGATGCAGAGGATACCTCAAGCATTCTTAGTGCAGCATCAAAGCCTAATGTTAAGTTTGCAGATATATTAGGTGCAAAGGATGCTAAGGAAGAATTACAATTCTTTGTGCAGTACTTGAAGAATCCTAAAGAATTTGCAGAAAAGGGCTTAGCAATACCTAAGGGTGTTCTTTTCTATGGCCCTCCGGGTACAGGTAAAACAATGCTTGCCAAGGCTGTTGCAGGTGAATCAGATGTAACCTTCATCAGCGCTGCAGGTAACCAGTTCTTCAATAAGTGGTACGGTGAAGGCGAGGCTTCGGTGAGACAGCTCTTTGCAACTGCAAGAAAGTACGCTCCTTCAATTATATTTATTGATGAGGCAGACGCTTTCGCAAAGGAAAGAACAGGTGGCGATAATGACCCAATGGCTCAGAGACTTCTCACCACCTTCCTTTCTGAAATGGATGGCTTTAAAACAAACCCGAAGAAGCCGGTGTTTGTTTTAGCTGCTACTAACTACGATGTTAATCCCGGCTCATCAAAGTGCATTGACAGTGCTTTTGTAAGACGTTTTGACAGAAATATATATGTTGACCTTCCTGATAAGGAAGCAAGAATCGAATTTATTAAGAGAAAGGTTGGCGACAGAAAGCTATTTGACCTTTCAGATGCAGCAATTGAAAACATTGCAGTTCGTTCAACAGGGTCAAGCCTTGCAATTTTAGAGCTTGTGTTTAATATGGCACTTCGTATTGCAATGAGACAGTTTAAGAGTGTTGTTGATGATGCAATTATGGAAGAGGCTCTTGAAACATATAACTATGGTGATGAAAAGAAGTGGGATGCTAAAGAGCTTCGAAAAACAGCTTACCACGAGGCAGGCCATGCTTTCCTTTGTTGGTACGGTGGCGAAACACCATCATACCTTACAATTGTAGCAAGAGGCAATCATGGTGGCTATATGCAGCATGGTGATACAGAGAAGGTTGGTAGCTACACAAAGAAGATGCTTCTCAACCATGTTCGTACCTCTTTAGGTGGCAGAGCAGCAGAGCTGGTTTTCTTTGGAGAAGAGGACGGCTTAACAACAGGTGCAAGTGGCGACCTTAGGTCAGCAACCTCAGTTGCGCAAAGCATCATTTGCCGTTACGGCATGGATGACTCTATGGGTCTTGCAGTTGTTCCGGAGGATTTATCTGCAAACAGCCCTCTTGCAGCAGAAATAAGAGCAGCAGTGAATGCAATGCTTAAGACTGAGCTTGAAAGTGCAAAAGCAATTCTCTCAGAAAACAGAGCAGCAATTGATAAAATTGTAGAAGAGCTTATGCTTAAGACTCACCTTAAGGGTGAAGAAATAGATGCTATTTTCTCAGCTTGCGCTAAAAAAGAAAACACTTAATAAAAAATAGAGTATGCCTTGTTTTATAAGGCATACTCATAATTTGCTAAGAGGAAGTAACAAAAATGACAGTGGTAGAGTTTTTTGACGGCGTTTCTATATGCAATATGATTACCTGCCTGGCAACAAAGCCTCAGAAGGTTATTTTTATTGGGGATAAAAGTCCTATGAAAAAGCAAGAAGAGGTATATAAAAGGTTTATAGAAAAGCATTGTCTTAGTGTTGAATTTGAATTCAGGTCAATTGACAGGAATCGAATAGAGGGTATAATAAGTGTTTTAACGGATATAGTTGAAACAGAGCAGGATTGCATTTTTGATTTGACAGGTGGTGAAGACCTGGTGCTTGTTGCTATGGGAATTGTTTACCAGGCATACAAGGATAAAAAGAAAATTCAAATGCATAGGATTAATGTTAATACACGCTCCGTTGCAGATTGCGACAGAGATGGAGTTATTCCTGTTTCTGATATTCCCTCATTAACTGTTGAGGATAATATTACCCTTTACGGAGGTAAAATTATTTCCAGCCTTGAGGATGAGGATGGCACCTATGATTGGAATTTAAACGGAGATTTTCAAAAGGATCTTAGCTCTATGTGGGATATTTGTAAAGAAAATCCGGGTGCATGGAACCTTATGCTTAAAATTATAGGCGAGGTAGTTGAAAGAGATAAGGATAGCTCAACAAAGCTTGAAGCTAAAGCTAACCTTAAGCAAATAGAAAAAGATTTTACAGAAAACGCAAGTAAGTTTGTGTGGAGCGATACCATTATGCGTAGACTGATGCTAAGTGGTATTATAAAGGCTTGCGCTAAAGAGGAAAACGGCAACGTAACCATTCGATTTAAAAATGAGCAGATTAAAAGATGCCTTACCAAAGCAGGCACGCTGCTTGAGCTTATGGTTTTTTGGTTTTCACAGCAGGCAACGGATAAAAAAGGTAACTCAATTTATAATGATGCCAAAACAGGTGTATTTATTGATTGGGATGCTACTATCCATGAAGATGACGATGAGAAAAAGGATACAGAAAATGAGATTGATATAATTCTTATGAAAGGTCTGGTGCCTGTTTTTATTTCTTGCAAAAATGGTTTTTACAATGAGAATGAGTTGTATAAGCTGAATACGGTGGCATCCCGTTTTGGTGGTCCGTATGCAAGAAAGGTGCTTGTATCAACGTATTACGGTCAGTCTAATGCAGATTCTCGTGGCTATTTTGCTCAAAGGGCTGAGGATATGGGTATTGAGCTTATAGAAGGTGTGCATGAGCTAAGCGAAGAGGAGTTCAAAAGGAAAATAAGAAATATCAAGTGCTGATTTGATATGATACACCCTTTGATATAACTAAAATGTTGTACGAAATTCAGGCTTGGGCAAAAGCTGTAGGAAATAAAAATAGCTGTAAAAAACGATATTGTTGTCGTTTTTTACAGCTGTTTTTTGTTTTTTTACTTACACCTTAAGCTTACCCTTTGAGCCTTTGGCGCCACCAAGTGAACCACTTGAGCAAAGTGAAAGCACGTTTGTATCGAAGGATGAAAGAAGACCTCTTTCATCACGCACACGCTTAAGGCTAAGCTCAACAAGTCTGTCTATAAGCTTTTCGTAAGGGATGCCCATTGGCTCCCACAAATAGAAGGAAAGTGAGCCGGGGATAGTATTGATTTCGTTTACATAAATCTTATCGGCTTCTGTATCGTACAAAAAGTCAATTCGTACAACGCCGTTGCAACCTAATGCCTTAAAGGTTTTAACTGCAAGCTCTCTTATATATGTGCGCATTTCAGGGGTAATATTTGCAGGTATCTGCCTTGTAAGGCTTGCCATACCCTGTGCATCAGAGCTTTTTGAGGAGTTGCCCATATATTTATCCTCATAGCTGAGAATTGTTGTGGCATTAAGTGGCTCTTCACATTCGGAGGCCTCTGCCTCTTCAATATCACCAACTACAGAGCAGTTGATTTCACGAAGTGCTGTTACTGCAGGCTCTATTAAAATTTTAATGGCAAATGAGAAGGCAGTATCTAACGCTTCCTCTAATTCCTCATCATTGTTAACCTTTGCAATGCCTATGCTTGAGCCAAGTGTTGCAGGCTTAACAATAACAGGGTAGGTGTAGGTTTCTTTAATTTTAGTCATTACAGCGTCTGAGTCTTGCTCGTAATCGTACTTTGTGTAAACAAGGCAATCAAGCACAGGGATACCGTAATCCTTAAGTACAGTTTTGCAAACGTGCTTATCCATACCAACTGCAGAGGATATAACATCGCAGCCTATAAACGGAACATCAAGTGTTTTTAAGAAGCCCTGAAGGGTGCCGTCCTCTACATTACAGCCGTGCACAATAGGGAATGCAATATCTATAGGCTTTTTCATTTTTTTGAATTTTCTTACGGATGGGTGGTCTGTTAAGTAAACTCTGCCGTTTTCCTTTGCAAACACAACTCTTTGTGAGCTTTTAAGCAGTGTAGGCAGGTTTTGGTATGCTTCAATAGATGCAATGTCCTTGCCTGTATACATCTCTTGCTCTTTTGTAATGTAAACGGGTATAACGTCGTACATATCCTTGTTTATGTGGTTAATAGCCTGTAAAGCAGAAATAATTGATATTTCGTGCTCAACGCTTTTGCCACCAAAAATTACCATTAACTGTACTTTCATTGTGGTGTAACTCTCCTCATTAATAGTTATCGGGAAGGTCGTTTTCAAAAAGAACAACCTTTTCTTCATCAGGGAATAGGCTGAATGCCTTGTTTGCTCCGTCGGTCAGCTCATCGGCAACATAAATGCAATCCTCAGGGAAGCCTGCATCTAAAAGACCTTGTTTAATAGGCTCTGCCTGCTTTTGACCAACTAAAACTGCAAAGTCGCAAACCTTTGCAATATTCATACCGAATTTACGGTTTTCTTCATATTGTACGGAGCCGAGCTCAATCATACCGGGGGTAACAATAATCTTTTTACCTTGGAAAAGGCTGATTGCATCAAGGGCTGCCTTTGCGCCGGAAGGGTTTGAGTTGTAGGCATCGTCTACAACGGTTGTTTTGCCACGTTTTGTAAGCTGTAATCTGTGCTCAACTGCTTTTATTTTGCGTGCATACGGTGGCAGCTTTTTAAGGTCAATGCCCATTTCACAGCATATTGCAATTGCACCAACAAGGTTTATAACATTATGTGCACCAATAAGTGCAACTGTAAACGGTACTGCTTCATCACCGTGCTTAACCACAAAGCTTGTGCCTGCAGAGGTAACTGTAATTTCATCTGCATAGTAATCACAAGAGGGGTTAAGGCCGTAGGTAATAGCACCGTGTGGGTGTGAGTGTGATTTTATATTTTCATCCTCACCGTTTAAGAAAAGCTTTCCGTAAGCAGGTAGTGCATCTGCAAGCTCAAATTTAGTTTTCTTAACATTTTCCAGAGATTTAAAGGACTCTAAATGCTGAGGACCCACAGATGTTATAATTCCGTGCTGTGGGTAAACAATTTCGCAAATTTCTTTAATATCACCCACGTTTTTTGCACCCATTTCACAAACGAAAATATCGTGTGTTGCACGGAGTGATGAACGGATTGTTTTTGTAACACCCAAAGGAGTGTTAAAGCTTTCGGGGGTAATAAGCACATTGAACTTTGCTTCAAGGAGTGTGCCTAAAATGTATTTTACACTTGTTTTACCGTAGCTGCCGGTAACACCTATAACTGTAAGTGAGGTGTGCTCCTTTAACATTCTTTTTGCATCGTTAATGTAGTACTTATTAATAGAAAGCTCAATAGGCTTGTTAATAAGGTTGCAAAGAAGGAGTATGAACGGTGCGAGGATAAGGGCTACTGCAACAATAAGTGCTCTTATACCTGTATCAAACTGACCGGCAAGAATTCCTATAAGAATAGCAATTATAGTGCAGGTGATTAAAAGTCTTTTCACTCTGTTTGTGTAAACAAGAGGCTTCTTTGCTTTTTTAGGAAGATTAAGAAAAATGCTGATTGTAAGAAGTGCGAGAACAATGCAATCAAAGAGAATACTATCTCTATTTCCGTTACCTATAATGTTAACGATACCACGGAATGCAACAAAGCCGATGCCTATAGAGCTTTTGCAAAAAGCACCCAAATTGTTCTTAAACCACTTTAACTGAACCTTTGGCTTGTAGGAGTTGAGCTGAAACATATGGGTGTAGTGGTTTATTCTTAATGCATAGACAACTGTAGCTAAAACAAAAAATAAAACGTCAAATATCATCTGAAATCACCTCTTATTGAGAAAGACCAAAATAGTTTTTGAGAATTTTTCTGAATTCAAAGGGGGCATCAATAAACGGAAAATGTCCTGCGCCCTTGATAACCTCAAGCTTTGAGTTTTTTATAAGCTTATTCATTGTTAAAGCATCGCTCAAAGGTGTAGCAGTATCAAGCTCGCCCCATATAAGCAAAGCCTCCTGCGTAATGTTAGGTATTTTGTCGGTATAATCCTGCGAAACAGATTTTACAAGTGTTTGCCTCATAACAGGGGAGGCGTTTGCATAGTCTGATGAGCCGTACTTTTTTTGAAGCTTTTCTACCATGCCCGGGAAAAGTGTTATAAACGGCTTTTTACCAAACATCTTTTTAAGCTTTTTGTACTCTGCCTGTCGCTTTTGAGCCTCTTTGGAAAGTGGGTTTTTAATACCTGCACTATCTATAAGCACAACCCTGTTAATTTCAAAGGGGATTTCCCTGCTGCAAAGGTTTATAATGATTCTGCCACCGTAGGAATGGCCTGCAATAGCAAGACTTTTTATACCCATTGCTTTTACAAATTCTATAACGAATTGGGCATAGTCGTCTATTGCCCAAGGCTCGTTTGGTTCAGGTGTAATGCCAAAGCCGGGTAAATCAAGAACAATTACCCTGAATTTTTCTGAAAGCTGTTTTACAATAAGGTTGTAAACAGCAGAGGTTGCGCCCCAACCGGGGAGTATAAGCAGGGGCTCGCCGTTGCCCTCTGTTATATAATTTGTTGCTATTCCGTTGACTGTAATATTCAAGTGGACAGCTCCTTTTCAAAACCATAAATTATTTTTGGCAATATTTACGCATTATTAATACTATTATATAACTAATATTTTATAAATACAAGTATGAACATTTAATAATAAGATAAATATCTAAAAAAGTGGCGCTTGTTTTATATAAGTGTTACATTGTAAATATCTCTATATTATGGTAAAATTAAAATTATAAATTACAATTAAGGGAGGTATAGCTATGAAGTGTCCTGCTTGTGGTGGTGAAATAAAGCGTTTTGAGCTTGCGCCCAACTGTAAGCATTGTGGAGTAAATATTTTTTATGCTCAGCAAAAAACATTGCTTACAAGAGATGCAAAAAAATGTGAGCTTGAATATGCGTCCTTTCGTATACTTGTAGAAAAGCTTAAAACTGCCTTTATTAAGGGTAAAATACAAATTTTTCGTATAGTTGCAATGGTTATGGCAATAGGTGCAATTTTTGTACCCTTTGCAAATGTGTGGGCAAATACACAGCTTTTTGATGCAAATTTCAGCTTTGGTGCCTGGGGTATTTACAGCGCCTTTGCTGATGGCACCTTGCAGGCTCTTTTAAGCCTTACAGCATATGAGCCTGTGGGGGCATTTATGAGCCTTGCTCTTTTAGCGCTTATTGTTTTTATTTTTCTTTCGGGGCTTGGTGTGTTTGTGGCACTCTTGCTTTCGTTTATTAATATTCAAAGGTCAGCAAAAATAATGCGAGGCTTTTCTGTTGCAGGTGCCGTGCTTTGCCTTGTTAGTGCAGGTCTTTCTATTGCAATGCCATTTGCCCCGGGTAAGGGTGGACTCCTTGCAGCATCAACGGGTGCAGGTGCATTTGTTTGCTTTTTAGTGCTTGTGCTTATAGCAAGCCTTAATCACCTTGTTATAAAGAAAAATATTCAGCCACAAATAAAAGAGGTTGATATTAAAAGAGTTGAGCTTAACAAAAAAGTAAAAGCAGGCGAGGTTTCCCTTGATGATTTGCCGCTGCCTGTTTTTGAAACAGAGGAAGAAAGGCAAAAACGCCTTGAGGCAGAGGCTCAAAGCAAAGCGCTTGTAGAAAAAGCGAGGGGTGGTGAGGCTCATGAGTAAAAAGGATAATAAAAAAAGACAATTTATTTTATTCGGTCTTTGTAGCTTTATTGCTCTTGTGCTTTGCCTGGTAACGCTTGTTATTACCGTAGACAGTGTGGAAAATGCCGATAAAACAGCAGAAGTACAACAGCAAAGCAGTAAAACTGTTTTGCAGAACGACAGTAAAGCTTTAACCGAATATATTTTAAAGCTTACACAATACAGCAATAAAAATAAGTTTGTTAAGGCTGATTTTCACACAGAGGTAGGGATAGATGATAGTTCTGTTAAAATTAACGGCGATTCATCTGACACAAAGCTTTTTGTATATGTGAAAAACAAGGTTATTTCTTCAATAGATGCTATATACGGTGAAGATGCAAAGGGCATTTTCGGCACGGTAAGCAGTAATATGCCGTTAATAGATTTAAGTGAGCTTAGCTTCCTTGATTGCAAATATTCGCAAGGGCAGGCAGATGAAAACGGCAATCCTGTTTTAGATGACGAGGGTAACTTGGTTGATGCTGATTATTACTTTTTTAGCTTTACGGTTGACGGCAGCTCTGTAATTGATGCAAAAGGTAAAAAAGCCTTTTATGCCAACGAAGAGCTTGATGTTGAGAAGGGTATAAAAGAGGCGCTTTTGCCTGATTGCAATATTAATTTTAACGAAATTAAGCCTTTGGAATATGTGATTAGTGCAAAGGTTAACCGTTTTACCGATGAATTAGTTTCTGTAGAAATTCAGCGTAATTATAATGTAAATGCAGAAATGGATTTTTTGAACAATTTATCTGCCTTTGGCAAAAAGAATGTTGAGCTTATATACACGGTAAAAGAAATTTACGATTATAAGTATGCAGGTATTAAATTTGCCGAAAACAGCTTTAAGGCAGAGGCAGGGGATGAGCTTAGCCTTACTGTTAACGCCGTAATTGAGGATGAAAGCGATTATAAGGTTACATTTATTTCATCGGATGAAAGCGTTGCTGCAGTAGATGAAATGGGCTATGTACAAGTGCTTAAGGCAGAGCCTGTTACAATTACTGTAGAGCTTAGTTATCTTGGCGAAACATTTACAGACGTGTGCTACATAAATGCACCGTCTGCAGAAAATTAAGGGGGGTGCTTTTGTGAGTGATGATAAAAAATTAAACACCCCCGAAGCACAAGAAGCACCCGAAAGAGAAGGTGTAAGGTACTATGAAGGGCACAACTATGTTGGTGTTCGCGAAACCGTAGCTTACCTTTTTAACGACTGGTCAAACACCTTTAATATTAACTCCTTCTCCGAAAGGTATATATGGGACGTTGTAAATATTGACTTTACTGTAAGTGCTGTAATGAACCTTGTTACAGCTGCTTGGGATATTGTAAACGATACATTTATTTCCGTTATTGTTGACGGAACCCGTACAAGGCTGGGTAAATTCAGACCGTACCTTGTGGGTATGCAAATTCCTTTAACAATAATGGGTGTTTTCACCTGGCTTTTGCCACTTTTCTTTGGCACAACCGGTGGTACACACCTGCCAAAGCTTATTTATTACTACTTTTTTGCCATTATTAACGAAACTGCAGGTACATTTACAAATGTAGCAAAAAGTGGCTATATGTCCACAATAACCCCAAACCCAAATGAGCGAATACGCCTTATTACCCTTGCAGAGCTGCTTACAGGCTATATGGGTGAGGATTTGCCTCGTTACATAATGGGTGTGCTTATTGACCTTGTAAACAATAAGGTTGTTAAGTGGAAGCTTAGCTCAGTATTTATGGTTATGGGTGGCTCAACGGCGCTTATTTCATCCCTTTGCACCTTCTGGTTTTTTATGGAGTCCAAGGAAAGTGTGCCACAGTCTATTGAAAAGTCTGATGTAAGGGCAGGTATGAAAGCAATTTTTTCAAACTACCCTGTTCTTTTAATGTGTTTATCGGAATTTTTAGGTAACTTCTCTATCAGTAAGAGCGAAACTAACTATTTTATTGATGTTTTAGGTAGCTATTCGCTTATTACATTGCTTAATATTCCATCATCTATGAACGGTAGCATAAGCTATGCCTTTGTTGCTCCGTTAAGGAAGCGCTTTTCGTCAAAATCTCTGTGGATTTTTAACGATGTATATAACAGCGTAATTTCTATAGCGCTTTTCCTTTTTGGTATGACTAAAAAGAAAACAATGTTTATGAAAACCGTGCCTATGTGTATTGCCTTCGGTCTTAAAGAGTGGTTTGTAAAGTGGTCGTGGGGTATTTCAAAGGTTATCAATACAGACCTTTGGAACGAGGCTATGGACTATTGCGAGTGGAAAAACGGCTACCGTATGGAGGCTACCACAGGTGTTGCCAAGGGGTTAATATTAAAGGTGCAAAGCGCTCTGCTCGGCTCTGTTACAAGCCTTATTATGAAAAAAATCGGTTATGTACAGGGTCTTGAAATCGGCACGCAAAATGACAGAACAAAATTCTGGGAGTTTGCACTTTGTACAATTGTACCTACGGTAACGGGTATTTTGCGAATTGTGCCAAAATTCCTTTGGCCTATATCTCGCCAAAAGCGTGAGTGGATGTATGCAGAGCTTTCCGAAAAAAGACAGCAGAGCATAGCAAATTATGATTAAGGTGATAGTTGAATGATTCCCGTTTTAATAATATTGGCAATACTTGTCATATTGCTGTTTCTCAGTTGCTTTTTTGCCTTTAACAATACTGTGTGGCGTAAGCAAATAAAAATGCCCGATTTTATTATGAAAAAAATCGTTGGTGAGCCTCAAATCAGCAATTATGAAAAAGATTATTGCAGAGCACACAGCGTGTTTACAAAGCTTAACCATAAAAAAGAGGAGCTGACAGCTCCTGACGGTGCAAGGCTTGTAGGCCACATACTTGTGCCCGAAGAAAGCAACGGCAAGCTTGTAGTTGCCTGCCACGGAGCGAGGAGCTCAGGCTTAGGTGAGTTTGTTTTTTCAGGCAAAAGGCTTTATGATGAGGGCTATACACTTATTATGCCCGACCACCGAGGCTGTGGCGAAAGCGACGGTAAGTTTTTAGGCTACGGCACTCACGAAAGTGTAGATACATACCTTTGGGTAGATTATGCTAAAGAGCATTTTCCTGATTTGGATATTTACCTTTTAGGTGTTTCAATGGGTGGTGCTACAGTACTTATGATGAGCCCCACGGCAAAGGCTGCAGGCATAAAAGCAATTGTGGCAGATTGTGCCTACACCTCTGCATGGAATGAATTTTCTTACCACCTTTGCAAGGGCTTTCATTTGCCCGAATTCCCTATTATGTATATAGCTGATATGTACTGCCGAATTCTTGCAGGGTATAGCTTTAAGGATGCTGCACCTATTGAATATGTAAAAAAAGCAAGCGTGCCGATTTTATTTATTCACGGCTCGGCAGATGATTTTGTGCCTTACCATATGATGAATGAATTGTACGATGCGTGTGCAGGCGAAAAAGCAAAGCTAACAATAGATGGGGCAGAGCACGCAAGGGCATACTACACCTCTCCTGAGGAATATTTTAGTGCAGTTGAGAAGCATTTTGGTGGTATAAAATAACAAAAAGTGCAAATGAATATTAAAAAACACTGTCGTTTAGACAGTGTTTTTTATATATCATCTTCTGAATTTAAACAAATCTCTTCGGCTAAAACCTGTGCTTTTGTTAGTATTTCTTTCATTTTATCAACGTTGTTTTCTTGTAGTGCATCGGTAATGGCATTAAATAAAAGAATATACATTTTTTTGTACATATAAATCACCTCTTGTAGTATTTTATACTACTTTATAAGAAGTGTCAACACGAAAGAGTATACTATGCTAATATTTTATTGAGGTGAGTAAAATGAAACCCTTAAAAGAAAAAATCAGTATTACTATTGATAGTGATTTGCTTGAGAAATTAAAGCTTCTCGCAGAAGAGGATGACCGTTCTTTATCTCAATACATTAACCTTATTTTGAAAAAGTTTTTAGAAAATAAATAATAAAACAGCAACGCCACTCGGTGTTGCTGTTTTGCTTTATTGTTGAGTAGATTTATATTGCTCGTACTCCTCAAAGGTTTTGAATGTTTTAATTTCAATACCCTGCTTTTCAAAAAGCTTTTTGTTTTTTGTTATTTCCTTGCAGGAGTACCAGGTAGAGTTATATAAATCTATTGTGCGTCCACTTATTGTTCTCACTACTGCATAGCTTTCCTTAACATATTCCTTTTCCACATAGTAGCCTTCAATAATTCCGATAAACTCAACACCTGAATAGTCGCACTCTGCTTGGGAAAGAGGAAAATCACTTTCAGCGTAGCTGAAGCTTGTATCGTTAAATGCTGTAATGGAAAACACACACATTACACAGCCTATAACTGCAAGCGTTTCTGCTATTATGGTGAAACATTTTAATATTTCATTTGCTGTTTTGGAAGCTCTTGGGGCGTGAATATGGGTGCTGCCTTTCGTTTTCTTTTTTTCTGCCCTTTTCTTTGTAATGTTAAGAGCAAGGGCGCAAGCGAGAGGGTAGCTGAAGCAGGGCAGCATAAATATATTCTCAATATATCCTGTAGTAAAGGTGCTGTCTTTAAAGAAAATAAAGGCAAGAAGTGTATACAAAAGAGCTAATGCTACAGATACAGGTACCATAAGTAAAAGACCTGTACCGGCAAGCTTAATACCATTTTTAAAGCCACCACCGTGTCGCAAAGAGCCTTTTTGCGATGAGGCTTCCCTTACGGCAGCAGAAGGGTTATTGTACTTGCCACCGTTTTCCATATGCGTAAGTAAATTATTTAGGTAAACGGTTTTTTGCTTTGATTTTTTCAGCATTTTAATTGCTTTTTGGCTGTTGCCCGTGTAAAAAACAGCTTGTGCACCTATAACGGCTGTCTCAATTTCTGCCTCGTAAAAGTTTTCGAGCATCATAGCAATTATTTTATCGGCAGCACTGCCTATCATTTCGCTGCTTTCAAAAATGTTATCGCCAAAATAATTAATTATGTTTTGCTTTTGTGCAGCTATAAGCTTGTTTTTTAAAACTCCGTCTGCTAAAAGTGCAGTTAACTCGCTTACAGTTGCTTGTAGAATTTCCTTTAATTCGGCAAAGCATTTATCCATAAGCTCAAATGAATCTACATATGTATATGTGTAGCAGTTAAAGTTTTCGGGCTGTGTAAAGGATAAAACATCGTACAATGAAAAGGGAATTTCCGGGCAGGCATCTATAGATATATTAACCCATATGGTTTGTGGTGCGTAGGCTATGCGACCTTGCTCTATGAATATAACAATTATTTTAAAGCCTTCAAAATCAAGCCTTGTTAAAAAGCCTGTTTGCTGTTTTTCTTTTCTGGGGTTTACCATTTTTCTTTCCCTGAAGCCCTCGGCATTAAGCTGTACACCAAGCTCACGGCTTTTTTTGGTAAAGTATTCAAATAATTCCATAAATAATCCTTTTTTGTAATGTGATAAATAATACGGTAAATATATTACTAAAATTTTTGTTTTTCGTCAATATTAGTGAAAATTGGTACCGTTTATTGGCACCTTGACTATTGAAGAAAAGCATCAAAATATTTATAATAGTTGTTATATAGTGAGGTGTTATTATGCTTTCAAATAAATTTATTTGTGCAAGCTACAAGTATTCAACCTATAAGGATTTTGTGCCTGCTCCGTATTTCAGAAAAACCTTTTTTACCTATGCATTCCCTGAATCCTGCAAGGTAACAATAGGCTGTGCAGGATTTTACGATATTTATATAAACGGCAACAAAATTACAAAGGGTATTCTTGCACCGTATATTTCTAACCCCGACCATATGGTGTATTACGATGAATACGATATTACCGAATATATAAACGAGGGCAAAAATGTTTTAGGTATTCAGCTTGGTAACGGTATGCAAAATGCGCCCGGTGGTGAAATCTGGGATTTTGATAAAGAGGCTTTTCGTGGCTCACCAAGAGTTGCTTTTAGTATAGAAATATTATCGGCAGAGGGTGCAACAGAAATTATTGAGGCTGATTGTGGTGTAAAAACTGCACCTTCACCTGTTATATTTGATGATTTGCGAAACGGCTGCTTTTACGATGCCCGTAAAGAAATCGTCGGCTGGTCAGAGCCTGATTTTAACGATAACCTTTGGAAGAGTGCACTTGTTGCAGAAGCTCCCCGTGGCGAAAAAAGAATTTGCAGAGCAGAGCCGATTACTGCAATAAGGCATCTTAAGCCTGTAAGTGTAAAAAAATGCCGTATGGTGAATTTCAGACCTGAAAAAAGAGTGTGTAAGGATACAAATCCTTTGCCCTCTAAGGAGAAGGCAGGTTATCTTTACGATTTCGGTATAGATACAGCAGGTATCGTAAGGCTTAAGGTAAATGGTACACCCGGGCAACAAATAGATTTACAGTTCGGTGAATACCTTGATGAAAACGGCAACCCTGATATTAGCAACTGTCAGTTTTATCCCGAGGGCTATGCACAGCGAGATATCTATATTTGTAAGGGCGAGGGCGAAGAAATTTTTGAGCCACGGTTTACCTACCACGGCTTCAGGTATGTGGTTGTGCTTGGAATAGACGAAGCGCAGGCAACTCCTGATTTGCTTACATATATTGTGTGTAGCTCTTCTCTTAAGGAGATGGGCAACTTCAGGTGCTCTAACGATACGGTAAACAGGCTACAGGCTATGACAAGGAACGCAACGGTTTCTAACTTTTACTATTTCCCTACAGATTGTCCACACAGAGAAAAGAACGGTTGGACAGGGGATGCAAATATGTCTTGCCGACAGATGCTTCTTAACCTCAATCCCGAAAACAGCTTCAGAGAGTGGCTGCACAACCTTCGCAAGGCTCAGCGTGAAAACGGAGAAATTCCCGGAGTTGTGCCTACAGGCAGCTGGGGTTACCGTATGGGTCCTGCTTGGGATGCTGTGCTTATAAACCTTCCGTATTTTACGTACATCTACAGAGGTGATATTGAAATTTTAAAGGAGAATGCAGATGCCATTTTCCAATATGCTAATTATTTAGACAAAAAACGTACACAGCGTGGTACAATAGATTACGGCCTTGGTGATTGGTGCCCTGTTACAGTTGTAAAAACGCCTGTAGAGTTTACCGGCACCGTTATCGCTATGGATAGTATGAAAAAAGCAAGCATTATTTTTGAAGTGCTTGGTATGAAAAAACAGCAAACCTTTTGCTATAGCTTGTATAATGAGCTTTTACAGGCTTCAAGAAAGTACCTTGTAGATTTAAATACCCTTACTGCAAAGGGCAGGTGCCAAACTGCCCAGTCTATGGCAATTTACTACGGCGTGTTTAACGACGCTGAAAGGCAGGGCGCTTTTAAGGTGCTTGAGGATATAATCAAGGAAAATGATGATTATATAGATTTTGGCTTTGTTGGTATTATGTCAATTTTCCGTGTGCTATGCGAAAACGGTAGGGCAGACCTTGCTTTTAAAATGATAGCAAGGGAGGATTATCCCTCCTTTGGCTGTTGGGTGAAGCGTGGCTATACAGCCTTGGCAGAAAATTTCCATCCCGATGGTGAATTTCCTGATTCTCTAAACCATCACTGCTTTGGCGAAATTTCAGCAATATTTATTGAATACCTTGCAGGTATAAGGGTTAACCCCTATGGCGACAGCTGTAAAGAGGTTAATATTGAGCCTTGCTTTGTGCCACAGCTTACAAATGCAAAGGCTTACCATAATACGGTTTGTGGCAAGGTAGGTGTTTATTGGGAGCGAAACGGTGGAGTAATAACCCTTGAAACAAATGTTGCACAGGGCATTTACGGAGAAATAAGGCTTCCGATGGGCTACGTTTTTGAAGATAGCAAGCTCACTTACAGAGCTCTTGAAGAGGGTAGCTTTAAAATAATAGATTTGAATTATGAAAGCATAGATATTATTGAGGTGTGAAATGGATTATCAGGTTAAAGTAATTGATTACGGATTTTTTAACCACGATGGACTCGAGTTTGAGTACCACGTAAGTGGCAACGAAAATGGTGAGCCACTTGTAATGCTTAACGGTAACGGTGGTGATTACCGTTGCTTTGAGGGCGATTTGTATGTACCACTTTCAAAGCATTTTAAAATTATAAGATTCTCTACTCGAGGTACGGGCAAAACACCTTTAGGCGAGAAAAAGCTGACCTTTGAGCTGTTTTGCGATGATTTAAAAGCGCTTTTAGATTACCTTGATGTAAAGCCCGTTAATATATGTGGCTTCTCTGATGGTGGTAACCTTGGTATGGTTTTTTCGGTTACATATCCCGATTACGTAAAAAGGCTTGCAGTTTTCGGCTCAAATCTTAATACAAGGGGCACAAAAACTCTTGACCAGTTAGGCATAATTAAAGACCACGGAATATACGCTGTTAAAGCGTTTTTTACAAAGGACCCCGAGTGGATAAGGCGCAGAGAAATTGAGGGGCTTATGGTAGGCCAGCCACACCTTAACTACAAAAAGCTTTCTGCTTTAAAAATACCTTTTTTAAACTGCTTCGGCGAGTTTGATATGATTAAAAGGAGCCATTCCCGTAAGATTACGAAAGCTGTTGAAGGTGCTGAAGAAATTATGGTTTTAAACGGTGGGCACAGCACAGCCTTTAAAAAAACAGATTTTCTGATTTTGCCTGTTGTTAAAAGATTTTTGGGCGTGGAATAAAACATATTAAGTAAACAACTAAAAAGCTTATAAAATAATGCTGTCCCAAGCCGTGGGATAGCATTATTTTATTGAAATATAGTATATATTATGATATAATGTACTGTAAAAATTTAATTGGGTGATATTTTGAGTCGAAAAAAATGGGTCGTTTCCACCTGCGATAAGGACTGTGCGGCTTCTATTGCAGAAAGCTGCGGTATTGAGCCTTTTACAGCATACCTTTTATGTGCTCGTGGAATGACAGATGAATTTGAGGTTGAAAGCTTTTTGTTCGATACCGACTTAATTGATCCCTTTACTCTGCCTGATATGGATAAGGCCTGCGAGAGAATTCTTGAGGCTGTTAAAAACGGTGAGGCTATAACCGTTTTTGGTGATTACGATGCAGATGGTGTTACATCAACTGCACTTCTTTATTCTTACTTATCCTCAAAGGGCGCAAATGTAGATTACTACATTCCCGACAGAGCAGGTGAGGGCTACGGTATGAACTGCGAGGCTGTTGAACGCCTTGCACAGCGAGGCACACGCCTTATTGTTACAGTAGATAACGGCATAAGTGCTATTGAAGAAATTGAATATGCAAAAACACTTGGTATTGATACAGTTGTTACCGACCACCACAAGGTTGGTGATGTGCTGCCCGATGCAGTTGCAGTTGTTGACCCACACAGAGAGGATTCCTATTGCGAGTTTTCTGAGTGGGCAGGTGTTGGTGTTGCCTTCAAACTTATTTCAGCTCTCGATGGAAACGAGGGCTATGAGCTTTTGGAGCAATATGCCGATATTATTGCTTTGGGTACAGTTGCCGATATTGTTTCACTTAAGGGCGAAAACAGAATAATTGTAAGAAGTGGCTTGGCATTTATAAACCTTGCTATAGAGAGTAATACTCTTCGCAAGGGTATCGCTGCACTCCTTAATGAAAGTGGCAGTACGGGGCCTTTAGATGCATCTTCGCTTGCATTCAGAATTGGTCCGAGGATAAATGCTGCAGGTCGTATGGGCTCTGCAGAAAGGGCAATAAAGCTCCTTCTTACAGAGGATGATGAGGAAGCCAAGGCTCTCGCTGAGGAGGTTTCACAGGCAAATTCTCAGCGCCAGGAAACAGAAAGCCGAATTACTCAGTCTGCTGTGGAAATAATAGAGAATGACCCGACAATTAAATACCGTAGAGTTATAGTTGTTAGTGGCAAGGATTGGCACCAGGGCGTTATAGGTATAGTTGCATCAAGGCTTGTTGAAAAATACGGCAAGCCCTGTATAGTTGTTTCTGAAAACGATGAGTGTGCAAAGGGCAGTGGCAGAAGTATAGACGGCTTTTCTCTTTATGATGCACTTTCGTATTGCAAGGATACACTTGTGCAGTACGGTGGTCACACTCTTGCTGCAGGCTTGAGTGTTGAGAATGAAAGAATTAATGAATTCAGAGAAAAAATAAACGAGTATGCAGAGAGCTTACCAAGACCTGTTGCAGAGCTTTGTATAGACTGCAAATTGAATCCTGCATCTATTAATTTAGATATTCTATCATCAATAGAGCAGCTTGCACCCTTTGGTGCTGAAAATCCACAGCCTGTTTTTGGACTATATAATATGGAGATTACTGCGTTGCAGCCTGTGGGTAACGGCAAGCATATGCGTATGACCCTGCAAAAAAACGGTTGCTCCGTAAATGCAGTTATGTTTTCTGTAACACCTGTTGAATTTCCGTTTAAGCAGGCAGATAAGGTGGATGTTGCCGTAAGACTTTCCTTAGGCGAATATATGGGCAAAGCGAGAATTAATGTTCAGATTAAAGATATAAAATTCAGCGCACTTGATGATGATAAGGTTATTCATTCAAATCAGACGTACGACGATTTTTGTGCCGATGCTGTTAACGGTGTAGCACTTAATGTTACAAGGGAGCTTTGTGGCGATATTTATAGATTTATGCGAGTAAATAACAATTGGCGATACTCTGCAGAGGTGCTTTGCTACAGGTTGGGTCTTCCTGCCGAAAGAATAGCAGATTGCTCTGTTGCTCTTGATGTTTTAACAGAGCTTGGTATATTAAATTATGCTGACGGTTGTTACACTCTCCCTGCAGAAAGTGTAAAAAATCCTATAGAAAATTCTGTTGTGTTTAATAAGGCACAAAAATATAAATAATATATAAACGGAGGTGATAGGGTTGAGTGGCAATACAAATGTAGAGCTTATGTATAATGAACTGCGTCAGCAGGCATTGGAGCTTTTTGGCATTGAGCAAACGGAAATAATAGATAAGGCGTTTAAAATAGCCTGCAGGTATCACAATGGGCAAATGCGCTCCTCAGGTGAGCCCTATATCATTCATCCTATTGCCGTTGCTAAAATAGTTATTGATTACGGAATGGATTACCAGTCCGTATGTGCTGCTATGCTCCACGATACTGTTGAGGATACAGAGCTTACCCTTAATGAGGTGGAAAAGTCTTTCGGTGGAGAAATAGCATATATTGTAGACGGCCTTACAAAATTAGGTAAGGTGCCCCTTGATATTAAAGATAAAGAGGAGCAGCAGGCTGAAAATGTAAGAAAAATGCTCCTTGCTATGTCTGAGGATATAAGAGTTATTATCATTAAGCTTGCAGACCGACTTCACAATGTGCGTACACTTAATTTTGTTGCACCACAAAAAAGACGTGATAAGGCTCTTGAAACTCTTGAAATTTACGCTCCCATTGCTCACCGTTTAGGTATCAGAGCAATGAAGGAGGAGCTTGAGGACAGAGCAATCAGCTTCCTTGACCCTATCGGCTATAAAGAGATTGAGGATGAGCTTGCAAAGCAAGGAAAATCTCACAAGGAATTTCTTGAGTCTATAAAAAAACAGATAGCAGAGCGTGTGCATACTGTCGTGCCTGAGGCTGCCCTTGAGGCGAGAATTAAAAGTGTTCACGGCATTTACAGAAAAATGTATATGCAAAACAAAAATTTCGACGAAATATACGACATATATGCTGTAAGAATTATTGTTAACACTACAATTGAGTGCTACGACTGTTTAGGTATAATACACGATATGTTTACACCTATTCCGGGTAGATTTAAGGATTATATTTCTACCCCTAAACCTAATATGTACCAGTCCCTGCACACAACACTTATCGGCAAGGCAGGTATTCCCTTTGAGGTGCAAATTCGTACCTGGGAAATGCATCATACAGCAGAATTCGGTATTGCTGCCCATTGGAAATATAAGCTTGGCCTTAGTGGTACACAGCGCTTTGAGGAAAGGCTTCAATGGATTCGTCAGCTGCTTGATGCTCAAAACGATGCAGATGATGTTAAGGACCTTGTACGGACAATCAAAAGCGACCTTGTCAGCGAAGAGGTTTTCGTGTTCACTCCTAAGGGTGATGTTATTAATCTCCCTGCAGGCTCTACGGTTATAGATTTTGCCTACGCAATTCACTCGCAGGTTGGTACTAAAATGGTAGGTGCTAAGGTAGGTGGCAGAATTGTACCTCTTGATTACAAGGTGCAAACAGGTGATATTGTTGAAATTTTAACCTCATCACAGCAGGGCAAGGGTCCAAGCCGAGATTGGCTCAGCATTGTAAAAACAAGTAGCGCAAGAACGAAAATCAGGGCTTGGTTCAAAAAAGAACGCAGAGATGAAAATATTATTGAGGGTAAGGCAGAGCTTGAAAGAGAAATTAAGCGTAATAAAATGCGCTTTACCGATGAAGAGTTAACAGCCCTTGTTGAAACCCTTACAGAGCGTCAGCATTGTGCAACGGTAGAAGATTTTTATGCTGCAATTGGTTATGGTGGTATACCCATATCTCGCTTACTGCCGTTTATAAGAGATGAATATCACAGGCTTTCGGGTGCTCACCAGCCTGAAAAAATCAAGGTGCAGGAGAGTAAGGCTACAAAGAAGGCTGTAGGCGAGGGTGTTTCTATTGAGGGTATAGACAACTGCCTTATTAAGCTCTCAAAATGCTGTGCGCCTATACCGGGAGATGAAATTATCGGCTTTATTACAAGGGGCCATGGCGTTTCTGTACACAAGCGTGATTGCCCTAATGTACCTGCAGATATAACTGCCTGCGAGGAGCCTGAAAGATGGGTTAGTGCAAGGTGGCTTTCGAGTACGGCTAACCAAGAGTTTAAGGCGGGTCTTGCAATTTACTGTGAAAACCGTACTGCTCTTATGGCAGATGTAGCAACCCTGCTTGCTGAAATGAAGGTTATGATAAATGCCATTAACACAAGAGAAATGAAGGATGGCAGATACTATATTTATATAACCATTACGGTGAAAAGTACAGATTTCCTTAATGTGGTTATTTCAAAACTGAAAAATATAAGTGGAATTATAAATGTAACAAGGAGTAGTAGCTAATGAAGGCTGTTATTCAAAGAGTATTAGAAAGCTCTGTCAGTGTAGACGGTAAGGTTGTTGGCGCTTCGGGCAAGGGGTATATGATTCTTGTAGGCGTCTGCAAGGGTGATACGGAAAAGCACGCAGATTTGCTTGCCCGTAAAACAGCAGCTCTCAGGGTCTTTGAGGATGAAAACGGTAAAATGAATTTATCTGTGCTTGATATTGACGGAGATATACTTGCAATTTCCCAGTTTACCCTGTGTGCTGATTGTAAAAAAGGCAACAGACCCTCCTTTACTCCAAGCGAGGAGCCTGTAAGGGCAAATGAGCTTTATGAGCTGTACTGCAAAAAGCTTGCAGAATACGGCGTTAAAAGAGTTGAAAAAGGTGTTTTCGGTGCAGATATGAAGGTTTCGCTTATCAACGATGGACCTGTAACTATTTGCTTTGATACAGATACTTGGAGTGTTTAATATGTACATTAAAGCATTACCTTTAGGCCCTGTTGCTGCTAATTGCTATATACTTTGCGATGACAGTAAATGTGGTGCAGTTATTGATGTGGGGGATTATACCCCTGCCCTTGAGGTAGCCATTAAGGAAAGTGGTATGCAAAGCCCGGATTACATAATTTGTACTCACGGTCATTTTGACCACACCTCCGGTGTTGCAAGGCTTAAAGAGAAATATCCAAACGCTAAGGTTGTAATAGGAGAGGGCGATGCACCTGCTTTGAGTGATGCGTTTCTTTCGGGAGCACAGGCCTTTGGTTTACCTTTTTACCCCTGCTATGCAGATGTAACACTTAAGGATGGCGATGAGCTTTTAGTTGGTAATACGCTTTTTAAAGCGATAGCCACCCCGGGCCATACATTGGGTGGAGTAGTGCTGTATTGCGAAAGCGAAGGGGTTGCTTTTACAGGAGATACTGTTTTTAGGGGTAGTGTAGGCAGAACAGACCTTTACGGTGGAAGCTATGCACAGCTTATGACTTCTGTTAAAAAAATTGCAAAACTTCCTTTAGATACTGTTTTGCTGTGTGGCCACGGCTCAAGCTCAACAGTAGAATTTGAGATGGAGCATAATCCTTATATATGAATATTTATTGTATAAATCACAATTACACATATGAAACAGAAAAGCTGTTGTTTTTGTTTTTTCCTTTTGAAAAGAATACTGTTTTAAAGGAGTTTACCGGAGATAACGGCAACTATTTGTATACGGAAATCGCAAGCACAGGCGAAAACGTTTCCTTTTGTGTAAGACTTTGTATAGACGGTAAAACAGAAGAAAACCAAGGTGTTTTGCCTGCTGTAGAGGGCTTAGATGAAGAATATGAGCTTCTTTCAAGAGCATATCCTCTATTAAAAAATATATGTGGCTTTGCACCCAAATGGGGTATGCTTACAGGGGTAAGACCCTCTAAGCTGCTTTTAAATAAGATGGAGTCAGAGGGCGAAAAGGCAGCTGTTGAGTACTTCAGGCACCGTTTTTTTGTTGATGATAAAAAAATACAGCTTGCATATATGGTTGCAAAAATTGAACAGCCTATTATTAACAATTCTCCTAAAAACTCATTTAGCCTTTACATAAGTATTCCCTTTTGCCCTACAAGGTGTAGCTATTGCTCCTTTGTTTCACATTCCATTGGTACAGAGTCGGCAAAAAAATTAGTGCCTGAATATGTTGAAAAGCTCTGTGAGGAAATTGAATTTACTGCAAAAAAGGCAAAAGAAAACAATTTGCAGCTAACTACAGTTTATTGGGGTGGTGGCACACCTACAACACTTTCTGCAGAGCAGTTAGATACTGTAATGACTGCAATAGAAAACAGCTTTGATTTGTCGGCCTGTAGAGAATATACCGTTGAAGCAGGCAGACCTGATACAATTACAAAAGAAAAGCTTCTGGTGCTTAAAAAGCACGGTGTAAACAGAATAAGCATAAATCCACAAACCTTTAACGATTCAGTTTTAAAGGAAATCGGCAGGTGCCACACTACTGCATTAACAGAGGAGATGTTTTTCCTTGCAAGGGAAACAGGCTTTGATTTTATTAATATGGATTTAATTGCAGGCTTACCTACCGATACACTTGAAGGCTTTAAAGGAAGTGTAAACAGGGCTATAGAATTAGGTGCAGAGAATATAACCGTGCACACACTTGCGCTTAAGCGCTCATCTACCCTTGTTACGGAAAATGAGAAGGATACCGTTACCGAAAAGAATATTGAGGCTATGCTTGATTATTCCTTTGAAGCGCTTATAAACGCAGGCTACAGGCCGTATTATATGTACCGTCAAAGTAAGGCTTTAGGCAACTTTGAAAATGTAGGCTGGTGCAAAAACGGTAAGGAGTGCGAATATAATATCCTTATGATGGAGGAGTATCAGCACATTCTTTCTGTAGGTGCAGGTGCAGTAACAAAGCTTTTATCACCTAATATAGATAAAATCGAAAGAATTTTTAATTACAAATTTCCGTTTGAATATATTTCCGGGTTTGATTCCCTGTTACAGAAAAAAGAGGGGATAAGCTCATTTTTTGCGCAATATAATTAATGAGGTTAAGTATTGACTAAAGGAGGCTTCTTATGTCAAACATTAATAACACATTGGAATACATTTCACTTCAAGCGCAAAATCCTGTTGAATTTATTTCTGCTTGTGAAGAGCGCTATAACAAAAAAATAGAAAAAATTGCTCAGCAGATTTATGATAGAGAGCTTTCTGAAATTGTAATGATTGCAGGGCCCAGTTCTGCAGGTAAAACAACAACTGCAAAAAAATTGAGAGAATGCTTAAAGGGTATGGGCATAGATTCCTACACAGTTTCTCTTGATGACTTTTACCTTGATAATAAGGATGCGCCTCGTTTCCCTGATGGTACACCTGATTTTGAAACAGTTGACTGCCTTGATATAAAGTGCTTTCACCAAACGATGAAGCAGCTTTTGCAAACAGGTGAAGCAGACCTTCCCGAGTTTGATTTTGTTGCAGGTGCAAGAAAGCCCGAATACAGGAAAATTACGATTAAGCCTACAGATGTTATTATAGTTGAAGGCCTTCACGCCCTTAACCCTGTTATAACAGCTGACCTGCCTCAGGAAAGGCTTATGAAGATTTATATAAACCTTTCATCAAGAATATACGATGAAAAAGGTAACATACTTCTCAATAAGCGTAATATGAGATTTATAAGGCGTATGGTAAGGGATTATAAATTCCGTGGAAGCTCTGTAGAAAAAACCTACAAGCTTTGGATAACCGTGCGCTACGGTGAGGACACATACCTTTTCCCTTTCAGGGATAATGCTGATATAAGAATTAATACAATTCACCTTTATGAAACCTGTATACTTAAAGAGAGGGCAATAAGCCTTCTTTCAGAGGTTAGTAAAGAGTCGGAATTTTATGCCGAATCCCAAAGGCTTATAAGAAACTTACAAAAATTTCCGGTTATTGATGCTTCGGCAGTGCCGGATAACTCACTTATGAGAGAGTTTATTGGACCAAAGGAGTGATTAAGCGTGGCTGATAAAACAGCAAAAAAACAAAATGTTTTGGGTGGCGCAATGGTGCTTGTTGTGGCAACTGCACTTGTTAAGGTTATTGGCGCTATCTACAAAATACCTCTTACAGGTATTATCGGCTCGTTGGGTAGAGGCTACTTTGCTTCAGCATACAACATTTATACACCTATATATGCCATTTCAATGGCAGGCTTACCTGTTGCAGTTTCAACAATTGTTTCTAAAAATGCTGCATTAGGTAAGTACCGAGATGTAAAGCAGGTTTTAAAAATAACCTTTCCGTTATTTTTGGCCTTAGGTCTTGTGGGTACAGGTGTGCTGTTTGCTGCAGCTAAGCCTTACGTTAATTCTGTAGGCTCACAGTATGCTATCTACAGCGTTTTGGCAATTGCACCATCTGTACTTTTCTGCTGTGTTATGAGTACCTACAGAGGCTACTATGAGGGTCTTAATAATATGTACCCTACAGCAATATCTCAGGTTATAGAGTCCCTGGGTAAGCTGGTATTCGGCCTTGCCTTATCGTATGCAGTTATTAACTATGCAACAGCTCAGGTTGCATCAACAGGTAGCTTTATGGGCTGCGTGGCTGAAAACGGTACATTGCCATCTATTGCATATGCTATGGCTGCAGCAGGAGCTGTTTTGGGTGTTACCCTCGGTACAGTTTTTGCAAATATTTACACTATGCTGTTCCATAAGATTAAAAAAGACGGCATATCAAAGGAGATGCTTGTAAATTCTCCTATTGCATCACCTAAAAAAGATACACTTAACGAAATTATTAAAATTGCTGTCCCCACAGCAGTAAGCTCCCTTGTTCTTAACATTACAAACTTTATTGATACATGGATGATTCAAAATCGTCTTAAAAGTGTAGTAGAGGGTAGCTACGATGTTATTATGGATATTTACGGTGAGTCCATAAATGCTGCAAATATAGGTGCAGATGCTATTCACACCTTTCTTTACGGTGCATACGATACTACACTCGATTTCAGAAACCTTATTCCCACAATTATGATGACACTGGGTGTTAGCGCAATCCCGATTATTTCCGGTGCAAAAGCTAAAAACGATAAAAAGACTGTAAATGATACGGTAAATACTGTTTTCAGAACAACAATGCTTATTGCGTTACCTGCAGGTATGGGCTTTTTTGCATTAAGTGAGCCTATATTAGCGCTCCTTTATAACGGTACAGAAAACCAAAGTGGTATTGCAATTGCAGCCCCTGTTTTGGCGCTGTACGGTCTTATGATGGCAATTCTTACACTTTCATCACCACTTACAAATATGCTGCAGGCAATAGGTAGGGCAGATGTACCTGCAAAGGCTCTTGCCATTGGTTGTGTGTTTAAGGTAGGCTTAAACTATATACTTATCGGTATCCCTGAAATTAATATTAAGGGTGCTGTTTTCGGCACAGCCTTCTTCTATTTGCTTTGCATATTTATAAACTATGCTGTGCTTCGTAAGGAAACCGGTGTTAGAATTGATATTAAAACTGTTATTGTAAAGCCACTTATTGCAGCAGTGCTTTGTGGCGTGTCTGCTTGGGGCTCATACACACTTTTAAGCTCTGTTTTAACCTTTGGTGATATGAATTCAAGGCTTAACGGTAATTCCCTTGCTTGCCTTATTTCTATAGGCGTTGCAGTGGTTGTATATGCTGTTTCGGCATTATTATTAAAAACTTTGGTAAAAAATGACATTTTATTGCTCCCAAAAGGAGAAAAATTGGCTGAAATACTTGAAAAATATAAACTTATCGTATAAAATATAGGAGTGGCAAGACTATGGCAATTGATTTCCGATTCAAAGAAAGCTACACCTTTGAGGACCTTGTTAAAATAGTTAAGCTTTTGCGTGAACCCGGTGGTTGCCCTTGGGATAGAGAGCAAACCCACCAATCTATACGTGAAAATTTTCTTGAAGAAACATACGAGGTGCTTGAGGCTATAGATACACTTAACCCTGTACTTATGCAAGAGGAGTTAGGCGATGTGCTTCTGCAGGTGGTACTCCACGCAGATATGGCACGGGATGAAGATTGGTTTACAATAAACAATGTTTGTAACGATATTTGCCAAAAGCTAATTATTCGTCATCCACACGTTTTCGGAGATGTTTCTGTCAGCTCTACCGATGATGTTCTTAAAAATTGGGATGATATAAAGCGCAAAACTAAAAAGCAGGGCACTCAAGGTGAGGCAATGGCATCTATACCTGCCACATATCCTGCTCTTATGAAAGCGCAAAAGGTTCAGTCTAAAGCCAAAAAGGCAGGCTTCGATTGGAGCGACCCACAGGGCGCCTTTGCAAAAATCGGAGAAGAGACTGCAGAGCTGCAAGAGGCATTAGCCTTGGGCGACAGCGCAGCTGTTGAGGATGAGCTCGGCGACCTTCTTTTTTCTGCTGTTAATGTTGCAAGATTTTGTCATTGCGATGCAGAAACTGCCCTTGAAAAGGCTACACAAAAGTTTATGAGGCGCTTTGCAGTAGTAGAGAGCTTAGCTTCGGAAAAGGGTATAGATATGAAAAATGCACCCCTTGAGGTGCTGGATGCTTTGTGGAATGAAGCAAAGCTTCTCGATAATAAATAAGTCCATTTTAAATCGTATATCGATTTGGAAATAAAAAATTTTTGGAGGATTCTAAAATGAACAAGACAGATCTCGTAAATGCAGTAGCAGCTGCAGGTTTCTCAAAGAAAGACGCAGATAAGGCAGTAGCAGCAGTTTTCGGTGCAATCGAAGGCGCACTTGCTAAGGGCGAAAAGGTTCAGCTTATCGGTTTCGGTACTTTTGAGGTACGTGAGAGAGCAGCTAAGGAAGGTCGTAATCCTAAGACAGGCGAAACAATTAAAATCGCTGCATCTAAGGTTCCTGCATTCAAGGCTGGCGCAGCTCTTAAGAACGCTGTAAAATAATTGAACTTATTTTATAAAATAAACTCCACAGGCTTGACTGTGGAGTTTGGTTTTTTGTTGTTTTATTCTACAATGTTGTTAAGCCATACTCTCTTTTTTATAAGGACCATGCCGATTATAACCTTTATAATATCAACAGCCTGTACTATAGGGAATGCCACAAGTATATCAAGGTGGAATATATAGTAAAGGCTAAAGGCAACAGGTACGCTGATACACATAACGAACACACTATCCATCAGGAAGGTTATAAGTGTTTTACCACCACTTCGTATAGTGAAGTAAGCAGCGTTTGCAAAAGCGTGCACTACAGAGAACAAGGCAGCTACCTTAATGAAATATGCTGCATAATCCTTTGCTGCCTGGGTTGTGTTATATAAAAGTGGTATTTTATCACTTAAAGCAACAACTACAACCGAAACGCCTAAGCTTAATAAAACAGAGAAGGTAATAAGCTTCCTGTCTGTATCATATGCCTTTTCAAATTCGTTTGCACCCAACAGCTTGCCTATTATAATGCCTATACTTGAGCCAAGGGAAATAAACGAAATGTTAGCAAGATTCATAACCGTTGAGGAGATACTGTACCCTGCAACAACGGAAATGCCATAAAGGCTGTAGGCAACGCTTAATAAAGACATACCTAAAGACCAGAAAAATTCATTGAATAAAAGGGGCATTCCCTTAACTGTAATATCCTTGCAGATTTTAAGCGGTATTTTAACACCCTTGAAAAGACCCTTGAAATAAGAGAAACGCTCTTTCTTTTTAATGGCGTAAATTAAAATTATTACACACTCAGCATATCGTGATACTGTTGTTGCAATTGCAGCACCTGCAACACCTAATGCAGGTGCACCAAGCTTACCGAAAATAAGCACCCAGTTCAAGCAGCAGTTTGTAAAAACAGCAATAAGGCTTGATATCATAGGGGCAACAGTTTCACCGGTTTCTCTTAAGGAGCCGGATATTATCTGGGTTATGCAGAAGGGGAAAAGGCTCCAGAGCATAACATTCAAATACTCTTGGGCAAAGCCTAATGTTAAGGCAATATCGCCTGCATCTGATGATTCGTGCAAAAACATATTAATAAGTGGTGTTTTGAAAAGGTTAAAAACAATTAACCCTGTTGCAAAAAGTGCAACGGTAATATACACCTTGTACCTAACGGTATAGCGAATACCGTCAGGGTCGTTTTTGCCAAAAAATTGTGAGGTGAAAATACCTGCTCCACTTAATGCTCCGAAAATGGCAAGGTTGAAAACAAACATCAGCTGGTTCACTATGGAAACACCTGACATTTGCTCGGTGCCTAATGCACCAACCATAATATTATCAAGCAGGTTTACAAAGTTTGTAATTATATTTTGTATCATTATTGGTATGGCAACAGAAAGCGTCATTTTATAAAACGCTCTGTCGCCAAAGAATTTCTTTAAAAACATAGTGAATTATTTAATTAAATCGTGTGCCTTAATATAGTTTATTGTTTTGTCTACTGTTGTAAAGGCAAGGCCAACAACTGTGTCGGCACCACCGTAGTAAATCGCTATTCTGCCGGTTTCGCTGTCAGCAAGGGCTGCACAAGGGAAGCATACGTTTGGTACATCACCAACAAATTCGTATTGCTCTCTTGGTGAAAGCAGGTAACGGTCTGCTCTGTGGAGCACCTTCCAAGGCTCATCCTTATCTACTATCATAGCACCCATACTGTAGGTGAAGCCGTTGCAGCTTGTAAGCACTCCGTGGTAGAAGCAAAGCCAACCCTCGTCTGTTTCAATAGGTGTCGGGCCTGCGCCAACCTTTGTCATTTCCCAGTTCATTTCGGGGCGAATAACAAAACGATGCTTGCCCCAATATGTTAAATCCTTTGAATGGCTTAAAAAGATTTCACCGTAAGGTGTATGACCTTTATCGCAAGGACGGGAGAAGAGCATATATTCTCCGTTAACCTTTCTTGGGAAAAGCACGCCGTTTCTTGAAACGGGGAGAACAGCATCCTCGTAGCGAGTCCATGATTCAAAATCCTCTGTTGTGGCAATACCGATAGATGTACCACAAACTGTGTGGCAAACCCAAGAAAGATAGTATACTCCGTCCATTTCGCAAAGGCGAGGATCATAGCCACCAAATATTTTTTCTTCATTTAATTTCCAATGGATACCGTCGTCGCTGAAGCCTGTAACAAGGTACTGCTCACGGGTAACGTCATCCATTCTGAAAACTCCTGCAAAACCATCCTTATAAGGTACAACGGCTGAGTTGAAAATGCTGTTTGCATCCTTTACAAAGGAACGGTCTATGATTGGGTTTTCGGTGTATCTCCAAACAGGGTCTGTACAGCCTGCAGGCTTGTCCTGCCAAGGGATATTTTTAACTGTTGAGTTGATTATTTTTGCCATAGTAATAGCTCCTAACTGTCGTAATAGTTTAAGGTTTCTATAATAAGTGCACCTACATCAGCTATAGTTTTACGTTTTATTGCTGTTATTTTATCCGCGGTAGGTGAAACGCTTTTTGACGTGTGCTTTTTAGAAGTGCCTAATGAGCAGGCAGGGAAATGATTAAGGGTAAATGGTGTAAACGCTGCTGTTCCGAGCAGGGTGTTTTCCTTGGTGAGTGCAAGCTCAAGGTTCTCTGCTGCTTGACCGATTATTGAGGCGATCTCAACAGAACCGTTGTTACCACTACCATCTTTAAAGAAAACAGAAAGCTTGTCGGATGTAGTGATTTCTTCAATAGGAATGAAATATGTGGGAACATCCGAAAATAATCTGCGATACTTTTTAGCAAATGCATATGAGCCTGCTCTGCCTGAATACTCCGAGCCTGCAACAAGAAGGCAAACCTCTGTTTTTTCGTACCTGAAGCTATCCTCAGAGAATTGCTTTAAAATACTTAAAACGATTGATGAGGGAATAAGGCTGGAGCTGATGCCTGATGAGGTTTTGTTTGGGCTTATTATAAGAAGTCCAAAAGCATAGAAGGGTAAAAATACCAAGCAAGCAACCTTTAGTGCTTCAAAGCGAGAATCTGCAATAGGAGCACCACTAAAAAGGAATGCTAACTGTGAGCAAAAAAGCAGAGTGTTGCCAACTATAGAGCATAGGCTTATTATGGCAGGCGCCATATTGCCGAAAATAAAGGTTCTGAAGCATAGAGGTGAATCGGCGTGCGTTACAAAAACAACTCTTGCCTGTGCAGAGCCCTGTGGAAAGCGTCTGCCTAAAATGTTTGTTGATGAACGTTTAGGTCTGATAACATCAAGCTTTGTGCCATCAAAAATAAACTTATATGCAAAGGCAGCAAAAATACCTAAATTAAGCAAAAGTGAAATAATTGAAGCTCCTGCATAACCACCTGAAACGGCAACGCTGAACAGTATTTCTGAAACAATTAGCAATGCACAAAGTATTTTGTGTGTAATTGTACCTGCACCCGGATGGGTGAGAAAGTGCTGCTCTACAGTATCATCGCAATATTTCATAAGCTCGTTAAGAATAATGTGCTGTGTCTGTTCTTCACCCTTGCCACCTGCACGTCTGTTTTCGGTGGATTCGGTGATTATTTGAACATTTTCAAGCACGTAGCTTATGCTTTTGTCATCAAGCTGTGGATGGGTAGTCATATCAGCCTGTAATTTTTACAAATCTTGCGTAGGCTTCTTCCCACACATCTCTGTTTTCAGGCTTGTGGTGCTTAAGGTTTTCGCCCTGTGCAATAATTTTTCGTGCTGTTTTAATATCAGCGATATCACCTGATGAAATAAGCTGAATTGCAATATTTCCTAAAGCAGTTGCCTCAATAGGACCACCGTAAACGTCAACATTACAGCTTTGAGCAGTCATATTAAGCAAGAGCTTATCCTTTGTGCCACCACCCATAACGTGTATACGGTCGTAGGTTTTACCTGTACATTCCATAATTCCGTCAAAGGTGAGCCTGTATTTGAGAGCAAGGCTTTCGTAGATGCAACGCATAATTTCACCTACTGTTTCAGGTATGTACTGACCTGTTCTTTGGCAATACTCTTTAACTCTTTTCGGAATATTACCCATAACACCAAATTCAGGTGCATCAGGGTCAATAAAGCACTTAAGAGGCTCACATTCAAGGGCAAGCTTTTCAAGCTCGGCGTAAGAATACTCTGTACCCTCACGAATCCATTGGCGACGACTTTCCTGAATAAGCCACAAGCCACAAATGTTTTTAAGGAAGGCAATTGAGTAGTCGTAGCCACCCTCGTTTGTAACGTTAAGCTTTTTAGATGCCTCGTTAAGTACGGGTTCCTTTACCTCTGTGCCGAAAAGGGACCAGGTGCCACTGCTTATGAAGGCAAAATCCTCGTATTCGCAGGGAGCAGCAGATATTGCACTTTGTGTATCGTGAGATGCGACGCTTATAATATCTGCCTTAGGTACACCTAATTCCTCGCATATTTCATCACTTAACTGACCGATTACCGTGCCTGTTGGTACAATATCTGTAAGAATATTCTTTTTAATTCCGAAGGCATCAAGTATTTCGTCAGACCAGGTTTTTGTTTTTAAATCAACCATTTGTGAGGTTGTTGCAATAGAATACTCTGTAGATTTTACGCCTGAAAGCATATAGGCAAGAAGGTCAGGCATAAATAAAAGTGTTTCTGCCTCTTCAAGAATATACGGTCTGTTTTCCTTAAGCGAAAGAAGCTGAAAAACAGTATTGAAATCCATAAACTGTATACCTGTAATATCATACATTCTTTCGTGTGATATATATTCTTTTGCCTTTTCTACCATACCGTCGTTTCTTTTATCACGGTAGTGGATAGGGTTTTCTATGAGTGTGCCGTCTTTTCTTAAAAGACCAAAGTCAACACCCCAGGTATCAATGCCGATGGAATCAAAGCCACCGTCCTCTTTTGCTTTGAGAATACCCTGCTTGATTTCAAAGAAAAGTCTTTGAACATCCCAGTAAACTGTACCGTTTATTGTAACGGGGTCGTTTGAAAAACGGTGTACCTCTCTGAGAGTAATTTTTTCACCGTCAAATTCGCCTATAATAGCTCTGCCACTTGATGCGCCAAAGTCAAATGCTAAAACTCTTTTTGCCATTTTTATCACTCCAAATAAAGCTGTGTATTATTTAAGGAAACAGTTTATAATTATTTCTTCAGCCTCTTCTGCTGTTTTACCCATTGTTTGAAGCTTCAAAAGCTGGTCGTTGTTAATTCTGCCTATGGCAGCCTCGTGTACGATGTTTGCCTCACAATGGTTTGCAGCAATTTCAGGGATTGAACGTATTTTTGCATCACCCATAATAATAGAATCGCATTGCACATGTGCACGGCAGCTTGCGTTACCTACGGCACGGGGATAGAAAACCTGCTCTGATGAGTCCTTTGCAACGGAGCGAGAAATAATTTGTGCAGATGCTCCCTCGCCGTTAAGCTCTACCACCATATCAGAGTGAGCAATCTGATTGCCGTGAGTCATAAGCTTTTCTAAAATTACAAGGCTTGCGCCCTTTTCAAGCTTTGCAACAGTATCTCTTTTTGTAGAATCAACACCCTTTATTTGAACGGTTTCCATTTCGCAGTAGGAGTTTTCATCCATATATATTTCGGTTACCGGGTTAAGGATTCGTTCGCCTGTACCCTCACCTTGACCGTAGTGCTTTTCTACGTATTTTATACGGGCATTTTTACCTATAAAAAATCTGTGTATACCGTCGTGCTCGCTTTTTTTATCACCGGCGTTGTGTATGCCACAGCCGGCAACAATAACAACATCAGCATCATCACCAATGTAAAAATCATTGTAGGTTACATCATCCACGCCTGTTTCAGTAATAATTACGGGGATGTGAACGCTTTCGTTTTTTGTGCCCGGCTTAACTGTAATATCAATGCCCGGCTTGTCTGATTTTGGCTCAATAGTGATATTTGCGCTCGATTGGCGCTCAATTCCTTCACCGTTTTTTCGTATATTGTAAGCTCCCTGTGGTGTGCCGTGAAGGTCGGCAACAGCCTGGAGCATTTCGCGTGTTACTTTATCCATAATTTAATCCTTATCTGAATGTACATCCGTTGTTGTTGAATTCTGCCATAAGCTGAGGGAAAATTTCGTCGGCAGGGCCTCGTTTGCTTACTACGCCATCTGCAACGATAATAATTTCATCTGCTATTTTCATAATTCTTTCCTGGTGAGAGATAATTACCATACTCTCTTTACGGGTTTTTGAAATACCCTTAAAGCTTTCAACAAGCATATTAAAGCTCCAAAGGTCAATACCTGCCTCAGGCTCATCGTATATTGCAAGTTGAAGGTCTCTTGCCATAAGTGTTGCAATTTCTATTCGTTTGATTTCGCCACCCGAAAGGGAGGAATCAACCTGCCTGTTAAGGTAATCCTTTGAGCAAAGGCCTACCTGTGTAAGGTATGCACAGCACTGGTCCTCAGGGAGGTCGCTGCCGTGTGCAATACTTAAAAGGTCGCGTACGGAAAGGCCTTTAAAGCGAGGAGGGTGCTGGAAGGCATAGCCGATACCGAGCTTTGCTCTTTCTGTAATGGAAAGGTCTGTTATATCTTGTCCGTTCCAAATAATTTGGCCACCTGTCGGTTTCTCTATACCCATTATAAGCTTAGCCAGGGTGGATTTACCACCACCGTTAGGGCCTGTTATTACTACAAATTTGCCATCTTCAACAGTGAGTGAAACATCTTTTATAATGTCTTTTTCACCCTTTTCGTCGGCAACGTAAAATGAAATGTTTTTTAACTCTAACATAAGTATCTCCGATGAATTTAGAATTTAAGTAAATCTGTTTTGTGCTTTCTTACTTAACATATTTACTCATTGTAAATTATATACAATTAATAGTATTTATTCAAGTCTTTTTGAAAAATCCTTGCTGTTGCATAATAATTGTGGTATATTAATCGTAGAAAACTATATTCTTAAATCGGAGGCTGCTATGAGAAGAATTGGTGGAGATTTCGAACAAGATTTATCAAGAGAATCCTTAGAAACTGTTTTGAGAGAAGCAGTAACAGGTATTGCTATAGTTTCACCTCATCCTGACGGTGTGCGACTTGATTATACAAACGATGCTTTTTTTGCTATTTTCGGTTATACAAGAGATGAGTATGAGGAGCTTAGCGCAGATGTGCGTATGAATCTGTTTAACCAAGCAGATTTTATTGATATTGTTGCTAAGGTTAACACACAGTATGAGCCTGGCGAAATAATTCAGTTTGAAATAAAGATTAACAAAAAAGGTGGAGAAAAGGCTTGGGCGCTTATTTCAACACGTAAGCCACGCAATGCCTCAAAGGAAGACCTTGTGTTTATATGTAACATCACCGATATTACCGATATGAAAAAGCTCCAGATGCAGATTCAAGAAGAAAAAGAGCGTTACGAAATAGTTGAGGAAATATCTGATAACATACTTTTCAATTACGATGTTGTGGCAGATGTTTTTGAATGTGCAGCAAAAACCGTAAGGGGAGTAAAAAGAAGAACAAGAATTGAGGATGCTATAGAAACCCTTACATACGGCGATATTATTGACCACAGAGATGTTTCTGCTTTTATAGAGGCTCTCAGCAATGCCCTTGCAGGTAAAAAAATTAACGTTTTTGATGCCCGTATTATTAACGAAAAGGGTGATGGTGTTTGGCACAGAATTAAATTTGCCGTTATTTACGGTGATGACGGGAATGCCTTAAGGTTTATTGGTACTCTTACAGATATCGATAAAGAGAAAAAAGAGAAAACTCGCCTTATTTCCCAGGCAGAAACAGATCAGCTTACAGGCTTTTTGAATAAGCTCTCTGTAAGTATGAGGATTTCGGAGCTTCTTAAGGAGAACCCGGGTGCACAGGGCGCTTTGCTTTTTATGGATATTGATGATTTTAAAAAGCTTAACGATACATACGGCCACCACGAGGGAGACCTTTTCCTTAAGCAGTTTTCCGATAAGCTTTCTATACGGTTCGGTGCGCACGATGTGCTCGGCAGGGTAGGTGGTGAGGAATTTGTACTGTTTGTTGACGGTGCAAATTTAACACAAGAGGCTATGGTAGAAAAAGCAAAAAAGACAGCCGAGGATGTTTTAAAAATTTGCCACTCTGTTAAGCTTGAAAATGTTCCTGAAAGAGAATTTTCCTGTAGTATAGGTATATCGCTCAGGAATGTAAACGGAACTACCTATACTGCCCTTTACGAAAGTGCCGATAAGGCTATGTACGCAGTTAAGAAAAGTGGTAAAAATAATTACCGTTTTGCTGAATAATAATTACGATTATTTAACAAAATATGAGTGGAAAATGCTATCCCAAAATATGTTTCGGATACGCTTGACCCACTCTGTGGAGATGTAGAGTTTGTCGCAGATAATAGACTATATTAAAAACAAAAAGATTCTCATTTTAGGCTTCGGCAGAGAGGGTAAGTCTACCCTTGGCTATATAAGAAAGCACCTGCCTGAAAAGCACCTGACTATAGGTGATATGAAGAAGCCTGAGGTTGATGATGAAAATATTTCACTTATTTATGGCAACGATTACTTGAAATGCCTTGGAGACTTCGATATTGTTTTCAAAAGCCCGGGCATTGCGTTTTTGGAAGACGATATGTACCCCGAAACTACAGAAATCACCTGCCAGACAGATATGTTCTTGCGTTTTTGCAAGCCAACAGTTGTAGGCATTACAGGCTCAAAGGGTAAAACTACAACCTCAACCCTTATTTACGAGATGCTTAAAGCGGGTGGGGTAAACACCTGCCTTATAGGTAATATTGGCGTACCTGTTTTTGAAAAAGCAGATGAGGGTGAGGATTTAGTTGCTGTTATTGAAATGTCCTCACATCAGCTTGAATTTACTACTGCAAGCCCTAAGGTGGCAGTGCTTGTGAATATTTACCAGGAGCACCTTGACCACTACAAAACAGGCTTCGAAGGGTATGTTAACTCGAAGCTTAATATTGCAAGATTCCAAAAAGACGGAGATACAGTAATTTATAACCCTGAGCAGGATCTTGAGGGTGTTGTAGATTGGGGAAAGGTAATTGTTAACGGTAACGGTTGCCCTGTAACCTTTACCTATGCGCAAAACGATGCTTTTGTGAATGAGCTTTGGCACTCTACACAGCACCTTAAGGGTGAACACAACAGGCAGGATATTGCCTATGCTCTTGCAGCTGCCCGTGTTTTTGGCGTAAGCGATGATGCTGTCAGGGTTGCAATAGAGGGCTTTGGTGGAATCGAGCACAGAATGGAGTTTGTTACAGCCTTAGACGGTGTTTCGTACTATAACGACAGTATAGCTACTATCCCTACAGCAGTTATGGGAGCCATTAAGGCGCTGGGTAATGTTGATACCCTTCTTTTTGGTGGACTCGATAGGGGAATAGATTATGATGAGTTTGTAGATTTTCTTTACTCATCAAATATAACTAATCTTGTAGGCTTGCCGGAAACAGGTCATATAATAATTGACAGACTCAAAAAAATGGGCTGTGCAAAAAATATGGTGTGTGCGGCAGATATGCAGGATGCTGTTGCTAATTGCCATAAGCTTACTGCGGCAGGTAAGTCCTGCTTGTTTTCACCTGCAGCTGCAAGCTACAATTTTTACAAAAATTTTGAAGAAAAGGGCAAGCATTTTAAAGCACTTGTTAATTCTTTGAAAGGATAAATTGACAAAATAATTTATAACGTGTATAATATAATTTACAAATTTTGTTAATCAAAAGAGGAGATTTTTATGAAAAAGCTTTTAGCAGTTCTTTTATCTGTTGTGCTCGTTTTATCTCTTACAAGCGTTGGGTTTGCTGCAAACGGTAACACAACACTTAAATTTGATGAAAACGGCAAGTTTAAAATCCTTGTTTTGGCCGATGTACAAACAGATTACCCTTTGCAGAAGGATATGGTTTTCTTTATGGAAGAGGCAATCCGTGCATCCGAGGCTGACCTTGTTATTTTTACAGGCGATAACGTTAATAACGATGACAAGAGAACCTATGCGCAAATGCTCGCTCCTTGTATAGAAGCAGGTGTTCCTTATACAATGGTTTTAGGTAACCATGACCAGGAAAGCTCCGGTGGTATGACAAGAGAAGAAATTGTTGCAGAGTACCAGAAATACGAGGGCTTCCTCGGTTACGATGCTGACCCGGCTATTCACGGTGCAGGTACTCACAACCTTCCCATTCTTTCAAGCGACGGCTCAAAGGTTGCATTTAACCTTTGGATGTTCGACTGTGGTGACTATGTGTACACATCAGACGGTGCATGGCTCGGTTATGACTGGGTTCGTGAAGACCAGATTGAGTGGTACAACAATGTTCGTGATGAAATGACTGCTGCAAACGGTGGAGAGGTTGTTCCTTCACTTGTGTTCCAGCACATTATTCCTCAGGAGCCTTGCGAAAAGATTTTCCTTCCGTCAGAAATTAAGCTTGGCGAAGCAACAATGAATTTCCAGGATGGCTCTATATCTTCATTTATTCCTGATATTACACAGTACGAGGGTTATCTCTTTGAGAGATGCTGCCCAAGCTACGGTAACGACGGTCAGTGGGATGCTATGGTAGCAGGTGGCGACGTTCTCGGTGTTGTTTGTGGTCATGACCACGTTAACGGCTTTATTGCTAACTGCAACGGTATCGATATGATTATGGCTCCCGGCTGTACATACGACTCATATTACGATAACTTTATTCAGGGTGCTCGTGTAATTGAGCTTGATGAAAGCAACACTAAAGAATATTCAACATACTTGCTTACCTCAAACGCATTAGCACAGAATCCTGAGTCAAACCTCGGTCATCACGATGGTGGCAGAACAGAGCTTAGCTATAACTTTAACTTCTATTTCGAAAAGATTTTCAGCTTTATTCTCAATATATTCAGAAATATGATTGGTGGAATTGTAAGTAAGCCAATTTATTAATTGAATGATTAATCTTGTGCATATATGCAGAATGTATGTTTTCTGCATATATGCATTTTTTATGCATAAATTTTGCATATATACAATTTTAATATAAAAATCATGCAACGCATATTTTTGTGTTGTATGCCACAATTTTACTAAAAAATGTGTAGATTTATTGCTACTTTATGGCATTTTATAGAAAAATCGCCAAAATAAAAATATTTGGATAAAAGTATTGACAATTTCTGTATAAAGGTGTATAACTATGCATATCAAATGAATATTTTTTCAAATTTCTTTTTTGGAGGAAATCAGTTATGGATAAGAAAAATATTAAAAAGGTAGTTCTCGCTTACTCAGGTGGTCTTGATACATCAATCATCATCCCTTGGCTTAAAGAGAATTACAACAATTGTGAGGTTATCGCAGTTTCAGGTAACGTTGGCCAGGCAAGTGAGCTTGAAGGTCTTGAAGAAAAAGCAATCGCAACAGGCGCTTCTAAAATTTATATAGAGGACCTTACAAAAGAATTCCTTGAGGATTATGTGTTCCCCGGTCTTAAAGCAGGCGCAATTTACGAGGAGTATCTTCTCGGTACAGCCTTTGCCCGTCCACCAATTGCAAAAAGAATTGCTGAAATCGCTATTGCAGAGGGTGCAGACGCTATCTGCCACGGCTGTACAGGTAAGGGTAACGACCAGGTAAGATTTGAGCTCGCAATTAAGGCATTTGCTCCTGATATGCCGATTATCGCTCCTTGGAGAGAGTGGGATATCAAATCTCGTGAAGAAGAAATTGCTTATGCAGAGGCACACAACGTTCCTCTTAAGATAAACAGAGAAACAAACTACTCAAAGGATAAAAACATCTGGCACCTTTCACACGAGGGTCTTGACCTTGAGGATCCGATGAATGAGCCACTTTACAACAAAGAAGGCTTCCTTGAAATGGGCGTTTCTCCTGAAATGGCACCTGACAAGCCAACTTATGTAACAATTCACTTTGAAAAAGGTGTTCCAACAGCTGTTGACGGTGTAGAGATGGGTGCAGTTGAGCTTGTTACAAAGCTTAACGAGCTTGGTGGCGCAAACGGTATCGGTCTTCTTGATATTGTTGAAAACAGACTTGTCGGTATGAAATGCCGTGGCGTTTACGAAACACCCGGTGGAGCAATCCTCTATAAGGCGCATTCTGTTCTTGAGAGCATCTGCCTCGATAAAGAAACAGCCCACTACAAAGCACTCGTTGCACAAAAGCTTGCAGAGCTTATTTACAATGCACAGTGGTACACACCTCTTACAAAGGCTATCCTTGCTTTTGTTGATTCAACTCAGGAAACAGTTACAGGTGATGTTAAGCTTAAGCTCTATAAGGGTAATATGATTAACGCAGGCGTCTGCTCACCATTCTCACTTTACGATGCTGATATGGCTACATTCGATGAGGATGATGTTTACGACCAGAAGGATTCAGCAGGCTTCATTAACCTTTACGGTCTTCCAATTAAGGTTATGGCAAGAATGAAAGAGAAAAACGGTTTAGATAAATAATTAATTTTAGTTTTATAGCTTTAACTTTTTTGCACATTCGATATATGCTCGAATGTGCAAAAAGTGATTTTTGAAAGGGTTATTATTATGGATAAAATGTGGGCAGGCAGGTTTTCAAAGGCCTTAGATAAGGAAGCAGATGACTTTAATTCATCTCTTCATTTCGACTGCAAAATGTTCAAGCAGGATATTGCAGGCTCAATAGCTCATGCACATATGCTTGCAAAGCAGGGTATTATAACAACTGCTGATTGCGAGGAAATTATAGACGGTCTTACAAGTATTCTCGAGGATATACTTTCAGGCAAGCTTACTTTTGACAGCGATGCCGAGGATATTCATATGTTCATAGAAAGCGAGCTCACTGCAAGAAAGGGCGATGTTGGTAAGCGCTTGCACACAGCCCGTAGTCGTAACGACCAGGTAGCAGTTGATATCAGGCTCTACCTTCGTGATGAGGCTCACAAGGTTAACGACCTTTTATATTCTCTTATTGAGGTTATCCGTGATAAGGCTGCCGAAAATCAAGATGCAATTCTTCCCGGCTATACACACCTTCAGAGAGCACAGCCCATTACCTTTGCACACCACCTTCTTGCATATGCACAGATGTTTATTCGTGATGCAGGCAGACTTCAGGATGCTGTAAGAAGAATGAACTATTCTCCTTTAGGCTCTTGTGCACTTTCGGGCACAACATACGATACAGACCGTGAGTACGAGGCAGAGCAGTTAGGCTTTTACGGTATTATGCAGAATAGCATAGACGGTGTATCCGACAGAGATTTTTGCGTTGAGCTTATGAGTGCATTTGCCGTAATAATGATGCATCTTTCAAGATTCTCCGAGGAAATTATCCTTTGGAGCTCCTGGGAATTTAAATTCGTTGAATTAGATGACTCCTATACAACAGGCTCATCTATTATGCCACAAAAGAAAAACCCTGATATGGCAGAGCTTGTCAGAGGTAAAACAGGCAGAGTATACGGCGATTTGTTTGCTTTGCTTACAACCCTTAAGGGTATTCCGCTTGCGTACAATAAGGATATGCAGGAGGATAAGGAAGCAATTTTTGACAGCATAGAAACAGTTGAAAAGTGCTTAAGTATTTTTGCACCAATGGTTGCTACAATGACCGTTTTAAAGGATAATATGTACCTTGCTGCGCAAAAGGGCTTTATTAATGCAACTGACCTTGCAGATTACCTTGTTAAAAAGGGTATGCCTTTCAGAACAGCATACAAAATTGTTGGCCAAACAGTAGCAGAGTGCATAGATAAAAACAAGGTGCTTGAAACCTTAACTCTTGAAGAGTACAGAGCACACAGCGAGCTTTTTGATGAGGATTTATATACAGAAATTTCTCTTGAAACTTGTATTGCAAAAAGAATTTCTGCAGGCTCAACAGGCTACAAATCAGTAGAAAAACAGATTGAATATGTTACGGAGTTTATAAATGGCAAAAAAGAAAGTATTTATTGATGGTAAGGCGGGTACCACAGGCTTAAGAATCTACGAAAGATTAGAAAGCTTTGCGGGTATAGAGCTTATTACATTAAGTGAAGAAAAAAGAAAAGACCCACAGGCTCGTAAGGAGGCACTCAATTCTGCAGATGTTGCGTTCTTGTGCCTTCCCGATGATGCTTCGAGAGAGTCGGTTTCTTTTATAGAAAACGAAAATACGGTTGTAATAGATACATCTACAGCTCACAGAACATTAGATGATTGGGCATACGGCTTCCCTGAGCTTTCAAGTGCACACAGGCAAAAGCTTGCTTCATCAAAGCGTATTGCAGTTCCGGGCTGCCATGCAAGTGGCTTTATTGCGCTTGTTTATCCTCTTATTGAGGCAGGTGCGTTAGACGGTAGCGAAAATCTTTCCTGCTTTTCACTTACAGGCTACAGTGGTGGTGGTAAAAAGATGATTGCTGATTACGAGGAGGAGCCCGATGAGCTTCTTGGTGCACCAAGGCAGTACGGACTTACCCAAAGCCACAAGCATCTTAAGGAAATGGTTAAAATTACAGGCATAAAAAATGCCCCGGCATTTTGCCCTGTTGTTGGTGATTTCTATTCAGGTATGGAGGTTACCGTGCCTGTGTTTAAATCGGATTTAAAAAACGGCTTTGATATTGAAAGAATAAAAGAGCTTTACAAATCAAAATATACGGGTCCGCTTGTTACATATAGCGATGAAAGCGAAGAGGGCTTTATTTCAGCAGGTATTCTTTCCGGGAAGGATTCTATGATAGTTTCTGTTTACGGTAATGAAGACAGAATAATATTGGTTGCTCGCTACGATAACCTTGGTAAGGGTGCTTCAGGCGCAGCAGTTGAGTGCCTTAATATAGTTTTAGGTAACACAGATACAAACGGACTTGAAATATAACTTAAATCAATAACGGAGTTTAGCTTATGAATATAATTAACGGTGGTATATGTGCCGCAAAGGGCTTTACTGCAGGCGGTGTGCATTGTGGTATAAGAAAAAATAAAACAAAGAGAGATTTAGCACTTATATTCAGCGAGGTTAAGGCTAATGCGGCTGCTGTATATACAACAAACCTTGTTAAGGGCGCGCCTCTCGCAGTTACAAAAATGAATCTTGCAGACGGTAAGGCACAGGCAGTTATATGCAACAGTGGTAATGCAAATACCTGTAATGCAAATGGTGTTGAAATCGCAAAGCAGATGGCACAGCTCACTGCAGAAACTATGGGTATTTCTGCAGAGGATGTGGTTGTAGCATCTACAGGTGTTATCGGCTTGCCGTTAAGCATAGAGCCTATTAAGAATGGTATGCCAAGCCTTAAGGCAGCCTTAGGTGCAAACAGCTCAGAGGCTGCAGAGGGTATTATGACTACCGATACTGTTCTTAAAGAGGTTGCAGTTTCTTTTGAAATAGATGGTGTTGAATGTAAAATCGGTGGCATTGCTAAGGGTTCAGGTATGATTCACCCTAATATGGCAACAATGCTTGTTTTTATTACAACAGACTGCGCTATTTCTTCTGAAATGCTTCAAAAGGCACTTTCTGCAGATATTCAAAATACCTTTAATATGGTTAGTGTGGATGGCGACACCTCTACAAATGATATGGTTACCGTGCTTGCTAACGGTATGGCAGGTAATGAAGAAATTACTGAAGATGGTGAAGCCTTTAATACATTTATGTAGGCACTTAATACAGTTACTGTTTACCTTTGCAGAATGATTGCAGGTGATGGTGAGGGTGCCACAAAGCTTCTTGAATGTAAGGTTTCAGGTGCAGTTGACGAGAAGAATGCTAAAACAATTGCAAAGAGTGTTATTTGCTCATCTCTTACAAAGGCGGCAATATTTGGTGCGGATGCTAACTGGGGCAGAGTGCTTTGTGCAATAGGCTACAGCGGTGCGGATGTTGATGTGAACAAGGTTGATGTTTCCTTTACATCACTTAAGGGCACAATCCCTGTTTGCAAAAATGGTGCAGGCATTGAATTCTCTGAAGAAATTGCAAAAGAGATTCTTCTTGAAAAAGAGATTACAATAAATATTGAGCTTAATTCAGGTGAGGGTAGTGCTACTGCTTGGGGTTGCGACCTTACATATGAATACGTTAAAATTAACGGTGATTACAGAACCTGATAAAAGAGGTAATAGATATGGAACTTACAAATCTTCAGCGTGCAGAGGTTATAACTCAGGCGCTCCCGTATATTCAGAAATATCATAATAAAATCATTGTCATTAAATACGGCGGTAACGCTATGATAAGCGAGGACCTTAAAATGCAGGTTATGGAGGATATTGTTCTCCTTTCGCTTATTGGTGTGAAGCCTGTGCTTGTTCACGGCGGTGGTCCTGAGATTTCCGAAATGCTTAAAAGAGTAGGCAAGGAAAGTGTTTTCGTTGATGGCCTTCGCGTTACTGATAAGGAAACTGCAGAAATTGTTCAAATGGTTCTTGCAGGTAAAATCAACAAGCACCTTGTAAATATTTTAGGTGAATTCGGTGGCTCTGCTATCGGTATATCAGGTATAGATGCTCATCTTATTGTGGCAGAGGTTAAGGATGAAAGGCTTGGCTTTGTCGGTGAAGTAACCAAGGTTAACGTTCAGCCTATTCTTGATCTTCTTGAAAAGGATTATATTCCTGTTGTTTCAACCGTTGGTTGTGATAATGAGGGTAATGCATATAACATCAATGCAGACACCGCAGCCTCCTTTATTGCAGGTGCTCTTAAAGCGGAGCGTCTTATAACAATGACAGATATCCCCGGTATTCTTCGTGATGTCAATGACCCTGACTCAATCATTAAAAGAGTTAATACTCAGGAAGCTCGGCAGCTTTTTGCGGACGGAGTCATTTCAGGCGGTATGATTCCTAAGGTGCAGTGCTGTATTGATGCAGTTGAAATGGGCGTTAAAAGAGTTACTATTCTTGATGGTAGAGTTCCTCACGCAGTTCTTCTTGAGCTTCTCACAGATGAGGGTGCAGGTACAATGGTTAAGGGGATGGAATAATGAATATAAAAGAACTTGATTCAAAATATGTAGCCAATACATATGCTCGTTTTCCTATTGAGCTTGTGTCCGGCAAGGGCAGTAAGCTTTATGATAATGAGGGCAAAGAATATATAGATATGGGCACAGGTATCGGTGTTAATATATTTGGCGTAGGCGATGAGGAGTGGGTTAAGGCTACCACAGAGCAGTTAACAAAGCTTCAGCACACATCTAATTTATATTACACATCACCTTGCGCAAAGCTTGCTCAGCTCCTTTGCGAAAAGACAGGCGCAAAAAAAGTTTTCTTTTCGAACTCAGGTGCAGAATCAAACGAGTGTGCAATAAAGGTTGCCCGTAAATATGCTGCAGAGAAAAAGGGCTCAGAGTACAATAAAATTATTACTCTCAACAATTCCTTCCACGGCAGAACAATTACTACACTTGCGGCAACAGGTCAGGAAACCTTCCACAAGGATTTTCTTCCTTTAACAGATGGCTTTCTTTATGCAGATGCAGGCGACCTTGAAGCTGTTGAAAAATACATCAAGGAAGAAAAGGTTGCCGCAGTTATGATTGAAACTGTTCAGGGTGAGGGAGGTATTGTGCCTCTTTCTCAGGAATTTGTTTCAGGTCTTTCAATCCTTTGTGAAGAAAACGATGTGCTTCTTATTGTAGATGAGGTGCAGACCGGTAACGGCAGAACAGGTGCTCTTTACGGCTATATGAAATTCGGAATCACTCCCGATGTTGTTTCAACTGCAAAGGGCTTAGGTGGTGGCCTTCCTATCGGTGCCACAATGCTTTTTGAAAAGGCAGAAAATGTTTATACACCCGGCTCTCACGGTTCAACCTTCGGTGGTAACCCTGTGGCAGCAGCAGGTGCATTTAATATTATAAGCCGTCTTGATGATGAATTCTTAGCTCAGGTTGAGAAAAAGCACGATTATATTGTTTCTCAGCTTTCCGATTGTGAAGGCGTTAAGGGCATCACAGGATTTGGTCTTATGCTTGGTATCGAAACTGCTAAGGATGTAAATGAGGTTTTGAAATATTGCCAGGAAAATGGTGTGCTTCCCATTAAAGCGAAAAACAAGCTTCGCCTTCTTCCGCCTCTTAATATTCCATTTGAGGATTTGGAAAAGGCAATTGAGATAATAAAAAATGCATGTGTTTGAGGTGAATGCAATGAATCTTAAAGGACGCGATTATTTAAAACTTCTCGATTTCACCACAGAAGAAATTGAGTATCTTATAAATCTTGCTGCTGATTTAAAAAAGAAGAAAAAAGCAGGTATTCCACACGATACATTAAAGGGTAAAAACATTGCCCTTATATTTGAAAAAACAAGCACACGTACCCGTTGCAGCTTTGAGGTTGCCGCAAGAGATTTGGGTATGGGCGTAACATACCTTGACCCTACAGCTTCACAGATAGGCAGAAAGGAAAGCATAGCAGATACTGCCCGTGTGCTCAGCTCTATGTATGATGGCATTGAGTACCGTGGTTATGGTCAGGAAATTGTTGAAGAGCTTGCTAAGTATTCAAGCGTACCTGTGTGGAATGGCCTTACAAATGAATTCCATCCCACACAGATTCTTGCAGATTTCCTTACAATTAAGGAGTGCTTTGGTTACCTTAAAGGTATAAACTTTGTTTATATGGGTGATGCAAGATACAATATGGGTAACTCCCTTATGGTAGGATGTGCAAAAATGGGCCTTAACTTTACTGCTTGTGCTCCTGAAAAGTATTTCCCTGATTCAGCGCTTGTTGATGAGTGCAAAAAAATTGCAAAGGAAACAGGTGCAACTCTCAAGTTTGAAGAGGACCCTATGAAAGCAACAGCTAATGCAGATGTTATTTATACAGATGTTTGGGTTTCAATGGGTGAGCCTGAGCTTGTGTGGGCGGAGAGAATCAATGAGCTTTCTCCTTACCAGGTAAATGCAAAGCTTATGCAGAATGCAGGCGATAAAGCAATATTTATGCATTGCCTTCCTGCGTACCACGATAAGAAAACTGAAATCGGTAAACGTATGTGCGAAAAATTTAATCGCGACGCTATGGAAGTTACAGATGATGTTTTTGAAAGTGAGCAATCAGTTGTTTTCCAGGAAGCTGAAAACAGAATGCACACAATTAAGGCTGTTATGTACGCAACTCTTTAATTGTGTCTGTTAAAGCTTCGGGTGATGTGATTTTTACAAAATCATATTTTTCATAGAAATTGATAATTTCATTACAAAACCAATCAGGTGCATCGTAGTTTATGAGAACTACGGTGCATCTTTTTTCTATACCGCAGAATTCGAAAAATGAGCGTATACAGAAAATGTCGTTTAATATTTCCTTGTTGCTCGCGTAAAGGGGGAGCGTTACTATAAGCTTACCCATACGCCATACAAGCATTTTAAATACAAAGGTAAACAGCAGGGAAATCAGTCCCCACAGACTTAGTGCGAAAATTATAATATCATTAAGCATAAAAAAACCTCCCACGCTATAATACGCGGGAGGTTTGTACTGTGTAAAAATTTATTATTTAAGGTTGTAAACCTTAACTGCCTCAGGGAACTCGTCTGTTGAAAGGTATCTGCCCTGTGCAAAGTCTCTTGCATAGAAGATAACCTGATCGTCTGTTACCTCAACATAAACGCCTGTGCCTGGGTTGTTGTATGTGCCGTCCTTGTTGTCAATACCAACGGAAGGAACGTTAATACCCTGAACATTGTTTTCTTTGCTGATTGTCTGATATGTGTAGTAACCAAAGCCTGTGTGAAGGTGGCCTGTAATGAAGAACACATTTTCATAAGATGTGAGAATGTCGTAAATTTCATTGCTCTGCTCACCAATAGATCCTGTGTAATCATAGCCGTCCTTGTAGATGTACTCAGGAAGACCTTCTGTTGGCTCGCTGTTTGCTGAGCCCCATGTGTTAGGAAGACCATGACCCTCCGCAAGAGGATAGTGGCAGATAACGAATACAGGGTCACCATTCTTTGTGTACTCTTTAAGAGAAAGGTTGAGCCACTGAAGCTGCTCGCTGCTGATGAATGCATCCTCGAAGTTTGCTTCGTCTGAGCCAATAACCAAGAACTTGTAGCCGTTAACTTCATATTCGTAATGAAGCTCTGACTTGTGGTTTTCCTCTTCGTTAAACTGATTCATAAAGCCTGTGAAGGTTTCAACACACTGCTCATATTCACGAAGACGGATATCGTGGTTCCCTGCGCACATAATGAAATTGTTTGCAGGGATATCTCTGATATCTTCTGCAACTCTGTCAAACTCTGACTGAAGACCGTTTTCAGCAATATCACCTGCGATGATGAATGCATCAAGGTTAATCTGAGAGTTGATGAGGTCCTGGCTTGCTTCAATGAGATTTGCCTCACGTGATGGATTGTAGCTGCAAACCTGAGGGTCGCCTGTAACAACGAACTTGAGAGCTGCATCGTCGTTTATCTGGTTAATAAGGTCATCTGTGCCCGGAGCTGTTATTGAGCCGATGGACATAAGGAATGACATAAGAAGTGACATAAGTTCAAAAAAGAATTTCTCTAAACCTACCATTTTTACACAACCTTTTAAAACATAATTTTTTACAATTATATCACTTGTGGAAAAAATAGTCAACAAAAAAATAAGCTGTATTAAATTAATATTGAAAAATTATACGTATTATGTTATTATTTTTACACAACAAACAGAAGGGGAATCGTATTTATGGAAAGATTATATACGAGATGGGGTAAGGAGCTTAACAAGGAGCTTCCTTTGAATGATTATCCCAGACCACAGCTTAAACGTGATAGTTTTATTAACCTTAACGGTGAGTGGAACTATGCTATCTATGATGAATATAAAAAATTTGGCGGATATCAGGGCAAAATTGTTGTTCCTTTCAGCCCTGAGTGTATTCTCAGCGGTGTGGAAAAATTAGTTGAACCCACAGATGTGCTTTATTATCAGAGATACTTTGATTTCAAGCGCACTAATCACAGAGTGCTTCTTCATTTCGGCGCTGTTGACTATGAGTGCACAGTTACTCTTAATAATACAGTTCTCGGTGAGCACAAGGGTGGTTACCTTCCTTTTACATTCGATATCACAGCATATGTGCTCGATGGCGAAAATGATTTAAGAATATCTGTTAAAGACCCAACAAACACAGGCACCCAGGCAAGAGGTAAGCAGACATTTAAAAGAGGCGGTATCTGGTACACACCTCAGTCAGGTATCTGGCAGACTGTATGGATAGAGGAAGTGCCTCAGAATTATATTAAATCAGTAAAGCTTACACCTGATATTGACAGGGATGAGCTTAATATTGAGGTGAATTACACAGGCTCTCTTTCCGATGATATGGCAGCAATTGCTCTTGAAAATGGTGAGGTGCTTGCAGGCTGTAAGCTTGAAAACGGTAAGGGTACAATTAAGCTTGAAAGCTATGAATGCTGGAGCCCTGAAAATCCAAAGCTTTATGACCTTAAAATCGTAGCAGGCAACGACCAGATTGAAAGCTACTTCGGTATGAGAAAATTCAGCATCGGTAAGGATGAAAAGGGCTTTTCAAGATACTTCCTTAACAATGAGCCGTATTTCTTCAATGGCCTTCTTGACCAGGGCTATTGGAGTGATGGTATGTATACCGCTCCAAGTGATGATGCTCTTATTTATGATATTCAGACAATGAAGGATTTAGGCTTCAACACTTTAAGAAAGCATATAAAAATTGAGCCTCTTCGCTGGTACTATCATTGTGACCGCTTAGGTATGATAGTTTGGCAGGATATGATAAACGGTGGCGGTGAGTATAATTTCCTCGCTATCGGCACAATGCCTTTCCTTGCAATGCTTTTCAACAACAAGCACGTTGGCAAGATTTCTGACGGTAAAAATCACTACGGCTACTTTGCAAGAAAAGACCCTGCAGGCAGAGCTGAGTATTTCGAAGACTCCGCAGAAATGATAGATTTGCTTTATAATGTAACATCGCTCGCTTTGTGGACACCGTTTAACGAAGCATGGGGTCAGTTTGACAGCGTAAAGGCTTGTGAGTTCTATCGCGAAAAAGACCCGACAAGGCTTATTGACCACGCAAGCGGATGGGTGGATCACGGTGCAGGAGATGCAAACAGCTTCCACATCTATTTCACACCATTCTTATTTCCAAAATATAATAAGGACGATGAGCGCCCTATAGCTCTTACAGAGTTTGGTGGCTATTCATACAAAATAGACGGTCACTCATATAACAAAAACAAGTTCTTCGGCTATCGTAAATATTATTCTCAGGAGAAATATGATGAAGCCGTAAGGCATCTTTATGAAGACAGACTTCTTAAGTGTGTTAAGAATAAAGGACTTTCCGCTCTTATTTATACTGAGGTTTCCGACGTTGAGGATGAGTGTAATGGTCTCCTTACTTACGACCGTGAGATTGTAAAAATCACACCTGAGGTTATGAAGGAAATAAATAACAAGATGAAATATTAAGTAACAAGAAAGCCGAAATATTTATTTCGGCTTTCTTGTTAGAAAGGTATAGTTATGGATATTATAAAAACAGGTGTATATAAGCAGAAAATGATTGAGAGATTTCCTCTCGATTGTGAAATAAAATCCGTTTCAGTTAATGGTGATGGCGAAATTTACGCCTGCACAAGCGATGGCCTTAAAAGATTGAAGAATGGCTTATGGCAGGATTACTGTGATAAAAAATTATATAGTGTTGTTTACTGCGATGGTAAAGGCAGAGTGCTTGCAGCATTTGAAAGCTGTGTGTATATCATCACAGATAATGGTGCAGAGCTTCTATATGATTTCGGTAATACAGTTACAGATATAAAGCTTGATGAAAAGCTTTACGTGCTTACAATATCAAATGTTTATGTTGAAACAGATGACGATGAAAGATTTTTTAATTTAGGTAATCTTGAGCAAAAGGGTCTTTACCTTGCAGTCGGTAGCGGAAGACTGTGTGTTGCTGATGAAAGATGTATTCAGCGTATGGAGGGTAAACGCAGAACATGGCGTTGCATTTTCCCTGACCACAGCACAATGCCCAGAATAACAATTCAGTGCATAGCTTTTGATAAAAACGGCTACCTTCTTGTTGGTGCTAATGAAGGTCTTTTCATTTATGATTACAGAAGCGGTTGGTACTCAAAGGAGCTTATAGCCGCTCTTCCTGAGGAAAGCGTGCTTTCAATTTGCGTTTGTGATGATGGTAGCTTCCTTTTAGGTACAGATGCAGGTGCAATTATTATTAAAAATGGTATGAAAAAGTATCTTCCTGCTACAAGGTACGCTTTCGACACAGATGTAACTGCAGTTGCATCCTTTAATGGTGACCTTTACACAGTTGCAAAAGGTGGCATTACAAGAATTTATGAGCAGAAAATGACGCTTGAAGACAAGGCGTGGCACTTTTTCGAGGAAACAGAAAAATACTTTCCACGCAAGCAGGGCTATGTTACATGGATAAGTAGGTTTGACGGCACAGACACATCTCACATCACAGATAACGATGGCTTGTGGACCCAATGCTATGTTGCTGCTCTTGCAATGTGCTATGCAGAAACTAAAAATGAAGCTGTGCTTAAAGCTGCAAGACGATCAAAGGATGCAATGCTTTACCTTACAAAAGCTCCTGAATTGAAGGGCTTTACCGCTCGCGCAGTTCGTTTCCCTGATGAAGCAGATTGGGGTAAGGGCATTGATAAAACAGGCGTAATCGGTGAAGAGTGGCACCGCTCCTCAGACGGTACATATGAGTGGCTCGGTGAAACCTCAAGTGATGAAATGACAGGTCACTATTTCGGCTTCTGCCTTTACTATGATTTGTGTGCAACAGAGGAAGAAAAAACCGAAATCAGAGAGGCTGTTTGTGCTATTACAGACCATATTCTTGAAAATGACGGCTATCTCATAGATTGTGACGGTAAGCCCACATCCTGGGCTTGCTGGAATGAAACAGCCCTTAATACAGACAGTATGTGGACCTGGGAAAAGGGTGTGAACTCTCTTGAAATGCTTAATTTCCTTAAGGTTTCATACCATATGTCAGGAGACGAAAAATATCAGAAGAGGTATGAGGAGCTCATAAAAGAGCACCATTTCCTTATAAATGCAGCATTCCATAAGCGTGCAGACGGTCATACCTGCCACATTGATGATAACCTTGCAATGCTTAATGCAATGAGCATTTTAAGGCTCGAAGAAGACGAAGGTATAAGGCAATATCTTCTTATGGGGCTTGCTTCTCATTATGATTATGAGAGAGTTGAGGATAACCCGTATTATGCATTTGTTTACAAAGCGTTTACACAGGCTCCGTGCGATATAGACTCCTGTGTGAAGCATTTGCAGGATTATCCGTATGATATTCAGAATTGCCGTATGATTAACAGTAAGCGCAGGGATTACGAAATGTCTGATGAATCTGTTTATTGGTGTGGTGAGCCACAGCTCAAAAAGCCTTTCGGTTGGGATGAAAGACCTTGGAATAAGCTTGGTATAAATCCCTTCGGCATAGATGGTGGCAGCTCCGAAAGAAGCGATAACGGAATGTCATATATGTTCATTTATTGGTTAGGAAGATTTTTAGGTCTTGTAGAGTAATAGGTTTTACGCATTATTTGTGAATTCTTATTGAATATTTATACAATCTGTGTTATTATAAAACGTAAATTTTTTTCAGGGGTGAAAATAATGTCTGGTGATACATTACAAATCTTAATTTCTATGATCATCTATATGGCAGTTGTTATTGTTATCGGTCTTGTTTTCGCTAAGCGTGCAAACAAGAGCTCCGAAAACTATTTCCTTGGAGGCCGTTCTCTCGGTCCTTGGGTGACTGCTATGAGCGCAGAGGCATCTGATATGAGTGGTTGGCTTCTTATGGGCCTTCCCGGTGTTGCATATTGGTGCGGTCTTGCTGATGCTGCGTGGACTGCTATCGGTCTTGCAGTAGGTACATATCTTAACTGGCTTATTGTTTCAAAAAGACTCAGACGCTACAGTATAAGAGCAAACAACTCAATTACTCTTCCTGAGTTTTTCTCAAACCGTTTCCGTGAGGATAAAAAGGTTATCTGCTCGCTTGCAGCTATCTTTATTCTTGTGTTCTTCACAGTTTATGCTTCAAGCTGTTTTGTAACATGCGGTAAGCTTTTCTCTACACTTTTCGGTATGGACTATGTGCCTATGATGATTTTAGGTGCTGTGTTCGTTCTTCTTTACACTCTTCTCGGTGGCTTCCTTGCAGAAAGCGCATCTGACTTTATGCAGGGTATAGTAATGTTTGTGGCTCTTGCGGTAATCGTTATCGTAAGTACAATCAAGGCAGGCGGTATTTCAGCAGTTATCGAAAATGCTCAGGCAATTCCCGGTTTTCTTGAGTTCTTTGGTCTTGCAAACCCTGTTGTTGATGAAGCAGGCACACAGCTTGTTGCAAACGGTGCTCCCGTTTTCGGCGATAAGCTTCCATACGGTGGCCTTACAATTGCTTCTATGATGGCTTGGGGTCTCGGCTACTTCGGTATGCCTCAGGTTCTTCTTCGCTTTATGGCAATCCGTAAGGAATCTGAGCTTAAAATGTCAAGAAGAATTGCTATGATATGGGTTGTTATCTCTCTTGCAGTTGCAGTATTCATTGGTATTGTGGGCAGACAGATTTTCCCGACAGAGCTCCTCACAAAGTCAAGCGCTGAAAGCATTTTCATCACTCTTTCCACAAGCTTCATGCCACCAATTCTTGCAGGCTTTGTAATGGCGGGTATTCTTGCTGCTACAATCAGCTCATCAGACTCATACCTTCTTATTTCTGCATCTGCATTTGCTAAGAATATCTACAAGGATGTAGCAAAAAAGAATGCAACAGATAAGCAGGTTATGACAATGACAAGAATAACTCTTCTTGTTATTGCAATTATTGCAGTTGTTATCGCTCTCGATGAAGACAGCGTTATTTTCTCAATCGTTTCATTTGCATGGGCAGGCTTCGGTGCTACATTTGGTCCTCTTATGCTGTTCTCACTCTTCTGGAAGAGAGTAAACAGAGCAGGTGCAATTGCAGGTATGGTTTCAGGTGCTGCAATGGTATTTATCTGGAAGCTTGTTATCAGTAAGCTTGGCGGTGCATTCGCTATCTATGAGCTTCTTCCTGCATTTATTTTCTCATCAATAGTTATTGTGGTTGTTTCACTTCTCACAAAAGCTCCTTCAAAGGAGATTGAAGAGGATTTCGAAGCTGTAAAAGCAGGAAATGTAGAATAATAATCATAGATTTAGGCGGTGTGTCCCATGGGATACACCGCTTTTTTGGAGTTGATTAAATTGAAGAAACAGAATAAAGCCAGCATTATAGGTGTAGTTTTTCTTGCGGTATCCCTTGCATTCTGTTCAATCTCTTTTTACAATTTTTATCAAGATATGCAGGCAGATATTGAAAAGTGGAAAGGAACAACCTGGTTTGTTTTCTCCAATGATTTGGAGTCCTTTGAAAATGCTGAATATCTCACAAAGGAAGAAATAGAAAAGTACGAAACAACTACTGATAAATATAATCAGGGTGTATATTATGCCACCCTTAATGATAGAGAAAAGGTGGTTTATAAATCATATCAGTACGCCCTTGATAACAATTATCTCTATACATATGTGGATGAAACTATGCTTGCTGAAAGTGATAAGTCTGCTATGGATATAATGATTTTTCTTTCACTTGATTCGGCAATCGTTCAGCAAAATTTATCAACGGTTGAATATACCAGCAGTCATACTATATACAACAGGTTTTACTGGCAGGAAGTATCTAAAGATGTAGAAGGATATATTGTAAGTGCCGAGACATTTTCAAAAAAGCGTATTGACAAAGTTAATAATGCAATAAAGGAACTTGAAAAGGTTGATTTTGGATTTACTGATACTACCACAGAGAAAGAAAAAGCATGGGAAATCTTTAAGTATGTGGAAGATAATGTTGATTATTTTCCTGAGGATGATGCTGATAAGAAGGGCAAGATAGGTAAAAAGAATAATTTTGAAAATGTAGAGGATTTTCTTTATTCTGCAGTTTTTAAAGGCAGAACCAATTGCGACGGGTTTGCTAATATGTATAGCTTGCTTTGTCAGATGAATGGACTTGAGTGCTTTGAAAAGGTCTCAACGCCTGAAGAGAAGGATGAATCGGGACATACATGGAATGCAGTTCGCATAGATGGAAAATGGTACAATGTAGATTGTACGGAGGCAATATACGATGATGAGGATGAAGAATATATAGAGATATATGAACTGTTGCAGTTCGGCTTTTCCGATGTTCTTCAATCAGAAAAGCATGACTATGAAAAGATTACACCAATCTGCTCTGAAAACCTTCTTCCTGTGGATAAATATTTTGGTTCACCTGGTGAAAGCGGAGTAGCATCATCGATAGCTCAATGTATCAGGGAGTCTGAACAGGGCAGGGCTATAGTTGTGTTTACGTCTTTTGATGAAGATGATTTTAAAGATACTGCTCAGGGAGTGGTAAACAGATTGTGGTCATCAATTTATTACATAATTGAAGAACGTTCAGGCGGCACAATTTGTTATATATATAAATAGTAATTCAGACCGTTGTATAGCAACGGTCTTTTTGGTTTTTATTTGTGAAAAAAATAACTTTAATTGACTTGTGGTGATGTGTTGTTATATAATAAAGTGATTTATAATATTATACAAATATGCAGATAATAATGTTATAATTTTTATTGAAAATTCATCTATCAGAAAGGTAGGTTTCTAATATGGCTTTTTCGCTTCACGGCATAAAAGTTCCACACAGAAAGCACACAGCTGAAGTAGCATCTGTGAGAATGTCGGCATCCGTTGTTAACATACCCACATCCATGCACATCGGTAAGCCTGCAACGCCTGTTGTAAAGGTAGGGGACCTTGTAAAGGTTGGTACTCTTATTGCAGAGCAAAGCGGTTTTGTGTCATCGCCTGTGTATGCAAGTGTTTCAGGTAAGGTAACAAAGATTCAGGATATGCTCCTTTCAAACGGTGGCTTTGCTCCTGCTATCACAATTGAATCAGATGGTGAAATGGCTACTGATGAAAGCATTGCTCCACCTGTTGTGAACAGCAGAGAGGATTTAATTGAGGCTATCAAGAAAAGCGGTATGGTGGGACTCGGTGGTGCAGGCTTCCCAACATATGTTAAGTTTAATACGGACAAGCCGATTGAGCACCTTGTTATCAATGGCGCGGAGTGTGAGCCGTATATCACAAGCGATACACGCACAATGCTTGAGCGCGGTGATGATATCAAAGCAGGTCTTGAAGCAATCCTTAAATATATTAATATCGGCTCAGTTGTTTTTGCAATTGAGAAAAACAAAAAAGCTTGCGTTGCCGAAATGCAAAGGACAGTTGGCTCAATTCCTAAGGTTGAGGTTAAGGCTCTTCCTACGATTTACCCTCAGGGTGGTGAGAAGGTGCTCGTTTACCACACCACAAAGAAAATTATCGGCAATGGTCAGCTTCCTATAGATGTTGGTTGTGTGGTTATTAACTGCACAACGCTTGCTTCAATTGGTAGCTTTCTTAAAACAGGTATGCCACTTGTAGAAAAGTGTGTTACTGTTGACGGTGGTTGCGTTAAAGAGCCCAAGAATGTAATTGTGCCTATTGGTACACCGCTTAAAGATGTTTTCGATTTCTGCGGTGGCTTTACTGCGGAGCCACGCAAGGTTCTTTATGGCGGACCTATGATGGGTGTTACAGTTCCTGATTTAGACGTGCCGATTTTAAAGCAGACAAATGCGATACTTGCTCTCACAGAAAGGGAAGCAAGGCTTCCTGAGGCAACTAACTGTATCCGTTGTGGTACTTGTATAAATACTTGCCCATTTGGTATTAATCCTCCTGCTCTTGCAAAAGCATTTAAGGAGAAGAATATTGATGGCATTAAAAAAGCAGGCGCAGAAATTTGTATGGAGTGCGGATGCTGTTCATTCAATTGCCCTGCAAACAGACCAATTACTCAGACTAATAAATTAGCAAAGGCTCTTCTAAGAGAAGCAGCTATGAAAGAAAAGGAGGCAAAATAATTATGGAAAATAAGCTTCATGTTACTGCCTCTCCCCACATTCACAGTGGCCGTTCAACACGCAAGGTGATGCTTGATGTACTCATTTCACTTCTTCCTGCAACAATTGCAGGAACTGTGATATTTGGCTTGCGCTCACTTCTTCTTGTTTATGTTTGTGTGGTTGTCAGCGTTTTATCTGAGGCAGTTTTTAACAAAATTGTAAAAAAGGCACAATCCATAGGTGATTTAAGCGCAGCTGTTACAGGCCTTATTCTTGCACTTAATCTTCCTGTAAACACACCATTCTGGCAGGCAAGCGTTGGCGCATTCTTTGCTATAATTGTTGTTAAGTGCCTTTTCGGTGGTGTGGGTAAAAACGTGGTTAACCCTGCTGCAACAGCCAGAGTGTTTATGCTTGTTGCATTCAGCTCACTCACAAAAGCAGCATTTCCGCAAAATGTGGATGCAGTTTCAGGTGCTACACCTCTTGCACAGCTTGCAGAGGGTACTACTCCTGAGCTTAAGGAATTGTTCCTTGGAAATATCGGCGGCTCTATAGGTGAAACCTGTACGCTCGCTTTACTTATCGGCGGAATTTACCTTTTAGCAAAAAAGGTAATTATGTGGCACACACCTGTTGCTTTTATTGGCACAGCTTTCCTGTTTACTTTAGCAGTTGAAGGCGGTAATATAGAAACAGCACTTGCATGGATTCTTTCAGGCGGTCTTTTCTTAGGTGCTATATTTATGGCTACAGACTATGTAACTTCTCCTGCAACACCTTTAGGCAGAATTGTATTCGGTGTAGGTGCAGGTCTCATTACAGTGCTGATTCGTTTCTGGGGCGTATACCCTGAGGGCGTTTCCTTCGCTATTCTTATTATGAACATTCTGAATCCCTTTATTGATTCATTAACTGCTCGTAAGTTGTTTGGAGGGAAGAAGAAATGAAAGATTATATTAAAAGTATAGGCGCAATAACAGTGATTTGCGCGGTTCTTGCAGTTATTCTTGCTGTTACAAACAGTGTTACCTCATCGGTTATTAAAGCTAATGAGGAGGCAGCGGCTAATGAGGCTTTGCTTGTAGTTATGCCAAATGGAGAAGGCTTTGAAGCAATCGATATCTCTTCATATGAATTACCTGCAGGTGTGAAGAAGGTTCATAAGGAAGCTAACGGCGGATATATAGTTGAGGTTGTAGGTAAGGGCTATGGTGCCGGCTTGACAATTATGTGTGGTATCGATAGCTCGGGTGCTATCACAGGTGCAACCTGCCTGAGCAGTAGCGAAACATTAGGCTACGAAAAAACTTATGGCGATAATATGCTTGGAAAAACTGCAGATACAGTAGACTCTGTGGATACAATTGCAGGTGCGACTCTTACTACAAGTGGCTACAAGGCTGCTGTTAAAGAGGCTTTCGATGCAGTCGAAATACTGAAAGGGGAGGGATAAGAATGAAAAATAATCATTTATCTGTTTTATTCAAAGGCATTCTTAAGGAAAACCCTGTTTTCGTTCTGGTTCTCGGTACTTGCCCCACTCTTGCAATGACCACATCTGTTACAAGTGCTGTTGGTATGGGTCTTGCGGCTATGGCAGTTCTTATCTGCTCCAATGCAGTAATTTCTCTTCTTCGTAAATTTATTCCTGACACAGTACGTATTCCTTGCTATATTGTTATTATTGCGGCATTTGTTACAATGGTTCAGATGATTATACACGCTTATCTTCCCGAGCTCTATGAAAGTCTTGGTGTCTATCTTGCACTTATTACGGTTAACTGTATTATTCTTGGCAGAGCCGAAATGTTTGCAGGTAAAAACAGCGTAGGCAAATCAATTCTTGACGGTATAGGTATGGGTCTCGGGTTTACTCTCGCAATGCTTATGATGTCTACAGTCCGTGAGGTTGTAGGTGCAGGCACATTCGCAGGTATTCCCGTGCCATTCTTCGAAACACATAAAATCGAAATTTTCACAAAAGCTCCCGGTGGCTTGATGGTTTATGGTCTCCTTATTGCCCTTGTAAACATTATCACAAAGGGTAAGGCTATCAAGAAAAAGAGCTTCGGCTGTGAAGGTTGCCCATCTGCCGGCAGATGCAGCGGTGGTTGTCAGGAAACAGTAAAGGAGGGCGAATAATATGGATTACTTTAAAGGTTTAGTTATTATAATTATGTCCTCTATTCTGGTAAATAACTATGTTCTTCGTCAGTTTTTAGGTATTTGCCCGTTCCTTGGCGTTTCCAAAAAGCTTAATCAGGCTGTTGGTATGGGTATCTCCGTTATTTTTGTTATGCTTATGGCTACAGCAGTTACATGGCCTATTCAGATTTATATTCTCGATAAAATCGGCCTTAGCTATATGCAGACAATTGTGTTTATTCTTGTTATTGCCGCACTCGTTCAGTTTATTGAAATTGTTCTGAAGAAGTTTATTCCTTCTCTTCACAAGAGTCTTGGCGTATATCTTCCTCTTATTACCACAAACTGTGCGGTGCTTGGCGTAACAATTAACAATATGACCGATGGCTATGATTTCGTTGAGTCAATGGTCAGCTCATTAGGTGTAGGTCTTGGTTTCCTTCTTGCAATGGTTATCTTCTCAGGTGTTCGTTCAAGAATTGAAGAGAGCGATATTCCTGAGCATTTCAAGGGTCTCCCTGTTACACTTATTGCGGCTTCGTTTGTTTCTCTTGCCTTCTTTGGCTTTGAAGGCATTGTTGATAATTTATTCAGTTAAGGAGGAGTTAAAATGCTTCAGAATGTGTTAATGGCTCTCCTTGTAGTAGCAGGCGTAGGACTTGTTGCAGGTATTCTTCTTGCTCTTGCATCACGCTTTTTTGCGGTGCCGATGGATGAAACTATCACAAAGGTAAGAGAGTGCCTTCCGGGAGCTAACTGTGGTGCTTGCGGATATGCCGGCTGTGACGAGTATGCAAAGGCAGTAGCAGAAGGTGCAAAAACTAACCTTTGTATCCCCGGTGCAGATGCAGTAGCAGCTGAGATTGCTGCGGTTATGGGCGTTTCTGCAGAGGATGTTGTTGAAGCAGAGGCAGTTGTTAAATGTAACGGTAACTGCAATGCTACCTGCAATCAGTATATATATGAAGGCATAAATACTTGCGAAGCCTCAGGTATGCTTTTTGGCGGTCCCGGCTCTTGTAAGTATGGTTGTATAGGTTGCGGTGACTGTGCAGCGGTTTGCCCGTCCGGTGCAATTTGTATATATGATGGAATTGCTCATATCGATACAAGAATTTGTACAGGTTGCGGGCTTTGTGCCAAAACTTGCCCTAAGAACGTTATTGAGGTTCTTCCACAGTATGCAAGAACAGTAGTGCTTTGCAATAACAAAGAAAAAGGCGCTATTGCCCGTAAGAACTGCAAGAACGCTTGTATCGGTTGCAAAAAGTGTGAGCTTAACTGTCCTGGAAAGGCAATTACAGTTGTAAATAATCTTGCAAAGGTTGATTATGATAAATGCACAGGTTGTGGCGTTTGTGTTGAAAATTGCCCCACAAAGTGCCTTAGCGTAGTTGATTTTATAGCATTGGAAAACAGTAAATAATGAATAAAAAGCTTTCTAAAAACAGAAAACTTAAAAATGATGTTGTCCTTGCCGTTGTTATAACTCTGTTAGCAACGGCAGGGCTTTTGTTGTTTAATTTATTAAAAACTCAGGGCGACTATGTATCTGTTAAAATTAACGGTGAGGAAAAATACAGATATTCATTATCTGAAAATGTGGATACGGTGATTTATACAGGTGAAAATAATAATCAGGAAAACAGACTTATTATCGAAAATAATCAAGCATATATTATTTCTGCTGACTGTCCTGATAAAATCTGTGTGGGTCATAGGCCTGTAAGCAATGTAAATGAAAGCATTGTTTGCCTTCCTCATAAGGTTGTGGTGGAAATTGTTTCTGATGAAGCAGAAAATGCTCCCGATGTTGTGGTGTGAGGTAAGGCATGAGTGATAAATCAAAAAAAATAGCTGTCTTGGGCGTTCTCACAGGTGTTACCTTAGTGCTTTCCTACCTTGAAGCGATATTGCCACCAATTTATGCGGCAGTGCCCGGTATAAAGGTAGGGCTACCGAATATAGTTATAATACTTATTCTTTATAAATTCAGCGCAAAGGAAGCTGCAGTTGTATCTTTTTTGAGGGTATTTATAGTTGCTCTTCTTTTCGGGAATGCCATGACCCTTGCATATAGCTTCTCAGGTGCAGTGTTGAGCCTTGTTGTGATGGTGCTTGTGAAAAAAGCTGATTTCTTTTCCCCTGTGGGTGTAAGTATAATAGGTGGCGTTTTTCATAATTTAGGGCAGATTTTAGTTGCCGTGGTTCTTCTCAACTCAACCCTTATAGGCTATTATATGATAATTCTCACAATTACAGGCACCCTTGCAGGTGTATTTGTAGGCTTAGCGGGGACAATACTTTTAAAAAGGTTAGTAAATATAAAGCTCTTGTAACGGAGCGTTGACAAAACCGAACATTTTTGCCATAATAAAAGGCAGAAAATATTCTTAAGGAGTATGTTTATGAAAAAATATATCAGCACAGTTATTGCCGTGAT
>JAZSGB010000085.1:0-3654 GCA_045532505.1 Acutalibacteraceae bacterium
ACCCTTTCGGACTTTAGTTTGGCTATATTTAATTATCTTAAATATGCCGAAAAGGAGAACAGGCTAAATTTCTTTAACCGGCTCTCCTTTCACCTTCATATTAACACTAAAAATTAGAATTGTCAATAACTTTTGTGCAAAATCAATATAATTTTTAACCGAAAACCAATTCGTATTGACATTTTGATAAAATATGACATATTTTTACAAAAGAGCAAGAATACCGGGCATCAATAAAATTGCATATAGCAAGAACCTACATATCCAAGCGCTTCTAAATTTGAGTGTATTCATATTATCACCACATTACGACACTACCTCGTACATATTAGCAGCATCGTCTTTTTTTGCAAACTCATTTATGGATAAAACCTTGTACTTTGTAAGGCTTGCACCCATTTGTATTGCAATTATATCCCCCACCTTAACATCGTAAGAGGCACGAGCAATTTTGCCGTTTACCTCAACGTGCTTTGCATCGCAAACCTCGTTTGCAACTGTACGGCGCTTAATAATACGGGATACCTTTAAAAATTTATCTAATCGCATATAATTCAATCCTTAAAATCATATCAAAAAAGATGGACCTTAGTGAGTGTATGGCTAAAAGCCGAAGGATGTGGGAAGAAACTCTTTCTATAAATTCGTTTATTTCTGCATAATTTGGTTTTTAGACACACCGTAGCGTACAAAGGTACGTGAGTGGGTGGCTAAAAGCCGAAGGATGCGGGAAGAAACGGATTTATCTATCACTCCAGAATAAGTGGTCCTTGATTAATACTGCCCTGCAAGGTGCAGCCTCTACACCCGAAACCTTAATTGGCTGTGCCATAAGAAAATACCTGCCCGGCTCAACATTTGAAAGGTCAAGCCCCTCAATAATAGGAATATCTGCTCCTAAAATAGCCTTATGGATAACTGCATTGGAGCTGCTGTTGCCTATGGTTTGTGAATCCGTACCTAAAAGCTTTACACCTGAATCCACAATATAGTATGCGCTGCTCTCCATAAAATAAGCAAGGCCGTTGCCCTTAATGAGCAACCTTTCGCAGGTTTTCCAAGGGAAGTTATCTTCAGCATATGCACCTGTTATAGGGCCGGGAGGAGCCTCGCAAACCATACACTCACCAATAAAAACATCTTGCGAAAATTGGTCGATGCTTTTACCACCCTCAATAAAATGGAGTGGTGCATCAATATGGGTTGCTGTATGCAAGCAAGTGTATACCGAATTAAGGTTACACTTATCGCCCCCTCGGATGCTCTGTATAGGGTCTACGTATCCTTCAGGGTCACCCGGGTAAACGGGAGTTTTTAATAAATCTCTGGAAATATCTATAATCTCCATACTAACACCTTATTTTAAAAGATTATCTATATCTGTTTGGGTGAGCTTTGAAAAATCAGCACCCTCAAATGCAGCTACTGCAAAGTCCATATAAGCTCTTTCAAAACCCTCATCAAAGCTTGCAAGACTGATTACAGTTTCTGTACCATCCTGCATATTTTTAAGCTTTGCTGTGCCACCATCAAGCTCATCATCACCAAGCACAACTGTAAACTCTGAATTAATTTTGTTTGCATATTTCATTTGAGCCTTAATTGACCTGCCTACAGTATCAACATTTACTGTGTAACCTTGTGCACGAAGTGCAGAGGAAAGCTCTAAAGCTTTAAGCACTGCTCTTTCACCTGCAGTTACAATTGAAAGGTTGCACTTTGGTGCTTCAGGGAAAGCAACGCCACTTTCCTCCATATGGATTAAAAGTCTTTCAAGACCCATTGCAAAGCCACATGCCGGGAGTGATGCTCCACCAAGCTCCTCAATAAGGCCATCGTAACGGCCACCACCACCGAGAACAAGGCCCTTTGTTTTCTCCTCAAGAGAAACAAACTCAAAAACAGTTCTTGTGTAGTAGTCAAGACCTCTTACAATTTGTGGGTTTACTACGTACTCAATATCCATTGCCTCAAGATATTTCTTAAGAGCCTCAAAGTGGTCACGGCAATCGTCGCAAATGAAATCGAGAACAACAGGTGCGCCCTCTGCAATCTCTGAACAAACAGGACTTTTGCAGTCAAGAATTCTCATTGGGTTTCTATCCAGTCTTGAAAGGCAGGTTTCGCAAAGCTGCTCTTTTTTACTTTCAAAAAACTCTTTAAGAGCCTGTGAATATTTTTTTCTGCACTCCGGGCAGCCTATGGAGTTAATTTCCACAGCAAGTCCCTCTATGCCGATAAAATCAAAATATTGCTTTGCAAGTGCAATTATTTCTGCATCAGCAAGGGCTGATGCTGCACCGAAGCACTCTACACCAAACTGATGAAATTCACGAAGACGACCTGCCTGAGGCTTTTCGTAACGATAGCAGGATGTAAGGTAGCACACTTTTTGTGGAAGTGGCTCGTTAAAAAGTCCGTGCTCAAGGAACGCACGTACTGCACCTGCTGTACCCGCAGGGCGAAGTGTAATGGACCTATCACCTTTATCGTTAAAGGTATACATTTCTTTTTGAACAACATCTGTAGTTTCGCCAACAGAACGGTCAAAAAGCTCGGTATATTCAAAAACAGGTGTTCTCATTTCGTGAAAGCCGAAGGTTTTGGCAGTATCAAGTGCTGCCTGCTCAATATATTGCAGTTTGTAGCTTTCGTTTGGTAAAGTATCTTTTGTGCCTTTAATTGCTTTAATATTTACAGCCATATTAAGCTCCTTAAAAATATATAGTATTTAATAAAATTACAAAAAATCAAAAATCGGGTGAACGCAGCTCACCCGATTCAGATATATTATTGCTTTGGGTTAACAATATCGCGCCAATCCAAATCGCCACGCTCTAAGCTGTGTATAAGAGCCTCTGCTGTAGCAATATTAGTTGCCACAGGAACATTGTGAACATCGCAAAGTCTTAAAAGATTTGCTTCGTTTGGTTCACCCGGCTTCGGATGTGGGTCACGGAACACAAGTAATAAGTCTATCTCGTCGCAAGCTATTCTTGAACCGATTTGCTGTGCGCCACCCTGGGAACCGCTAAGATACTTTTCGATTTCAAGGCCTGTTGCCTCAGCAACCAGCTTACCTGTTGTGCCTGTAGCACAAATTTTATGTTTGCTTAAAATACCGCAGTACGCTATACAGAACTGTGTCATAAGTTCTTTTTTAGAATCGTGCGCTATCAATGCTATATTCATTAAAACACGCTCCTTTAAGAATACCATTAAACGCAACTTTAAAAGTAAACTACCCTACTATTGTAACAGAACAACCTTGTTTTTTCAACAATTATTGTTATTTTTTTGCTTATTTTTTTATGAGTTGAGCTTTGCAAAATTCTTTTTATTTGCAGGGTAAAGATTTTTGTAAACCTCAAAGTATTTATCGTAAACTGCCTTTGCCTCCTTATTAGGTGTAAAGGTCTTTGAAACAGGAATAAGGCTCTTTGCTGCAGCAATTGATTCACACTCGCCTATACCTACAGCAATAAGCACGGCAGCACCCATAGCACCAACGTTTTGTGGTGTATCTACAGTTTCAACAACCTTACCTGTGCAGTCTGCAAGAATCTGGCAGGTTACATCGGAAAGTGCGCCACCACCTACAAAACGAATATGGTCGGAGGACTTAACCTTTTTCTCTTCTGTTTCGAGGAACCA
>JAZSGB010000021.1:0-77126 GCA_045532505.1 Acutalibacteraceae bacterium
GTAAAGCGTGCTGTTAAATGCTACAGTGAAAGATTAGCTCCCGTTGAAACTATGGAAACAAAGGTTCGTCTTATTGACTCATTTTTCCCTGTTGCAAAGGGTGGCACCTACTGTACCCCGGGCCCCTTCGGTGCAGGTAAAACTGTTTTACAGCACACAACCTCTAAGTATGCAGATGTTGATATAGTTATTATTGCTGCTTGTGGTGAAAGAGCAGGTGAGGTTGTTGAAACCTTGACCGAGTTTCCTGAGCTTACAGACCCAAAAACAGGCCGTTCTCTTATGGAACGTACAATAATTATTTGTAACACCTCATCTATGCCTGTTGCTTCCCGTGAAGCATCTGTTTATACTTCTGTTACACTTGCAGAGTACTATAGGCAAATGGGCTTGAATGTTCTTCTTTTGGCAGACTCAACCTCCCGTTGGGCACAGGCACTTCGTGAAATGACAGGAAGACTTGAAGAAATTCCGGGTGAAGAGGCTTTCCCTGCATACCTTGAATCATATATTGCTGCTTTCTATGAAAGAGCAGGTTATGTTCGTTTGCCCGATGGCAGCACAGGCTCCGTTACAATTGGTGGTACTGTTTCTCCTGCAGGTGGTAACTTTGAAGAGCCTGTTACACAGGCAACCTTAAAGGTTGTTGGTGCATTCCACGGCTTATCACGTGAGCGCTCTGATGCAAGAAAGTATCCTGCAATTGACCCACTTATTTCCTGGTCAAAATATAGGAGTGTTGTTGCAGCAGATAAGGTTGATTACTGCAAAGCTATTCTTCACCATGGTGATGAAATCGGCTCAATGATGAAGGTTGTTGGTGAAGAGGGTACATCCTTGCTTGACTATATAACCTACCTTAAGGCAGAAATGCTTGATGCAGTTTATTTACAGCAAAACTCTTTTGATGCAGTTGATGCAAACTGTACAACACAGCGCCAGCAATATGTTATTAATAAGCTTGTTTTTGTTTTAGGTAGTGATTATGCTCTCGAAAACAAGGATGATGCTCGCAGCTACTTTAACCGTATGCGTCAAAGGTTTATTGACTGGAACTACAAAGAGTTTGAGAGTGAAGCATTTAAAAATGCAGAGCTTGAAATTGATGCGCTTTACCAAGAGGGTAATGGTGCATTAACCGAAAAAGCAATGCTTTTACTTAAGGAGGGTGATTGATAATGAATAAGGTTTATAACAGAATTGAATCTATCACCGGTAACGTTATTACAGTAAAGGCAACAGGCGTTCAGTATAAGGAATTGGCACAAATTAACACTCGCTTCGGCAAATCACTTGCACAGGTAAATAAAATCGAGGGCGATGTTGTTTCCTTGCAGGTTTTTGCAGGTGGTCAAGGCGTATCTACAGGCGATGAGGTTAGATTTTTAGGCCACGAAATGCAGGTTTCCTTTAGTGAAGATTTACTTGGCCGTATATTTAACGGTTCGGGTGAGCCAAGGGATAAGGGCCCTGCACTTGCAGATAATATGAAGCCTATCGGTGGTCCTTCCGTTAACCCTGTTAACCGTATACTTGCTAACCGAATGATGAGAACGAACATACCAATGATTGATATGTTTAATACATTGGTTGTTTCACAGAAACTGCCGATTTTCTCTATTTCAGGTGAGCCGTACAACCAGCTTCTTGCACGTATTGCAATGCAGGCTGAGGCAGACGTAATTGTGCTTGGTGGTATGGGCTTGAAATATGATGATTTCTTGTACTTTAAAGAAGAGCTTTCAAAGGGTGGCGCATTAAGTAAAACCGTTATGTTTATTCACACAGCGTCTGACCCGACCGTTGAATGTATGATGATTCCCGATATGGTTTTGGCAGTTGCAGAGCAGTTTGCTTTGCAGGATAAGGATGTTTTGGTTCTGCTTACCGATATGACAAACTTTGCTGATGCTATGAAGGAAATTGCTATTACTCAAGAGCAGGTGCCCTCTAACAGAGGTTACCCCGGAGACCTTTATTCACAGCTTGCTTCCCGTTACGAAAAGGCTGTTGACTTTGCTGATTCCGGCTCTGTAACAGTATTAGCAGTAACAACAATGCCCGGTGACGACGTTACTCACCCTGTACCTGACAACACAGGCTACATTACAGAGGGTCAGTATTACCTTAAGGGTGGCCGTATTGAGCCATTTGGCTCGCTTTCCCGTCTTAAGCAGAATGTTAACGGAAAAACACGTAAGGACCACCGTGCACTTATGGATGCAATGATTCGCTTGTATTCAGCATATAAAGAAACTCTTGAAAAGAAAAATATGGGCTTTTCTATGAGCCGTTGGGATGAAAAGCTCTTAAAATACGGTATTCTTTTTGAGAATGAATTAATGGATTTATCTGTTAATTTATCACTTGAAAACTCCCTTGATTTAGGCTGGAAAATATTAGCTGAATGTTTCGAAAAAGATGAAACAGGTATAAAATCCGAGCTTACAGACGAGTTCTGGCCTGAAGATTAAGGAGGATTTAAGTTTTGGCAAAAATCAAATTAACTAAAAACGAGTTAAAGGTACAAAAGGATGCCCTTAAAATGTTCTGTAGATATTTGCCTACTCTAACACTTAAAAAACAACAGCTTCAAGCAGAAATTCGTGGTATCCAAGCACGTGCTATTGATGTAAGAAGGCAAAAAGAAGATCTTGAGCTTGGCTTTAACGAATGGATTGCTGTATTTAGCGAAAAAGGAGCTTTCCCTCAAGGCATAATTACCGTTAAAAGCATTCGAAAGGGCAGAGGTAATATTGCAGGTGTTGATATACCAACCTTTGAGGGCGCAGAATTTGACAGGGCAGATTATGACCTGTATGAAACTCCTTTGTGGGTAGATATTGCTGCAAACCATATGGAAAAGGCAATGCTGCTCGATTTAGAGGCTGAGGTGTTAGATGAACAAGTTATACTTTTAGAGGCTGAGCTTTTATCAACCTCACAAAGGGTGAATTTGTTTGAAAAGGTTAAAATACCCGAAACCCAGGCAAATATTAAAAAAATATCAATTTATTTGGCAGACCAACAGGTTAGTGCTGTTGTACGTTCAAAAATATCTAAACGTAAAATTGCCATTCGTAATGATGTGGCCCCTGTAGAGGAGGTATATTCATTATGATAGTGCCAATGAAAAAGGTTTCTCTCATTACTATGGGAGATAAAAAAACACAAACACTTAAAAAGCTTCGTAAATTAGGGCTTGTTCACATTGAAATTAGTGAAGGCTCAGGAGAAAAGCTTGCTAAGCTTACCGAAAAAATTTCATTACTTGAAAATGCAGCTTTTGTTATCGGTAAGGTTAAAAAGATTGAACAAAAGAATGTAGAAGCTTCTGAGGCTGTTGCAATAGCCGAAAAAATATTGTTGCTTGACTCGGAGGAAAAGCTACTAACAGCTGAACAACTCTCTTTAAAAACCGAGCTTGACAGACTTAAAGGCTGGAGTGATATTGACCCCGATTCAGTGCTTGAGCTTGCACAAAAGGGGGTTACAGTCGAACTGTACGAAATGCCCGGTGCAGAGTACGAAGCACTTCCCGAAGGTGTAAGAACCGTCAGATTAGCTTCAACAAAATCAACCGTTCAGTTCTTGCTGGTGAAATCCGATTATGAAGAAGAGGCAGATATAATTGCTTCAATAAAAGCTTATAAGCTTGAGCTTCCGAAAATGTCTACAGCAAAGATGCGTGCACGTATAGATGAATTATTCTTACAGGCACAAAAGCTCAGGGAAGAAATACTCTCTTATGCTTGCTATATTGATAGCTTTAAAAGTGCAATAAAGGCTGTAGAAAAAGAGGTAGAGCTTGAAAACTACGCAACAGGTATGGAAGGCGAAAACCTTTCGGAAAATACAAGTAAGCCTGTTTATATTGCATACTTTAAAGGCTATATTGAGGCTGAAAATATCAGTAAGCTTCAAGAGGAGGCTGCTAAATGCTCTTGGGGACTTCTTATTGAGGAGCCGACCGAGGAGGACAATGTTCCAACTAAGCTTAAAAACAATAAGTTTGTAAGCCTTATTTACCCACTTACCGATTTCCTTGGTACTGTACCGGGTTATTTTGAGTACGATATTTCAGGTTGGTTTTTAGCGTTTATACTCATATTCTTCGGTATAATTTTTGGAGATGGTGGTTACGGTTTATTAATTACAGCAGTCGCTGCAATACCTGTTATAAAAGCACTTGCTACTAAGCAAAAGGTGCAGCCTGCATTCCTGCTTGTTGGACTTTTCGGCTTGTCAACTGTGCTTTGGGGTACACTTACGTGTACTTGGTTCGGTCTTGCTCCCGAACAGCTTCCTGAGTGGCTGAAAGCATTATCTGTTCCCGTTTTCTCAAATGTGTATGCAGATAAAATTTGGAGCCTTCCTTGGACAGAGCCGGGTGTTGGCCTTACAACATCACAAAATTTACAGATTTTCTGCTTCACATTAGCTTTGGTACAGCTTACAGTTGCCCATATTAAAGGTGCTGTAAGGAACAGAAAGTCAATTAAAATGCTTGGTGATATAGGCTCAATATTACAGCTTTTTGGCATATATTATGTAGTTTTAAGCCTTGTTGTTAATGCACAGGTATTTAGCTTTGGTCTTGTTGTTGCAGGTATACCAATAGGAACTGTTGCTATTGTGCTTATAGCAGTTGGTTTTGTAATGAGCTTTGTTTTCTCAAACTATGAGGGTAGCATTATAAAATCAATTCTTTCAAGCCTTACAAACATTGTTTCTGTTCTGCTTGGTGTTGTTAACGTATTCTCTGATATTGTTTCATATATTCGCTTGTGGGCTGTCGGCCTTGCAGGTGCAGCAATATCAGCTACTGTTAATGAGTTAGCAGGTCCCTTACTGGGGAACTTTATGTTTATGATAATTGCCATTGTTCTTTTGGTGTTTGGTCACGGACTTAATATGATATTGAACGTTTTATCTGTTATAGTTCACGGTATAAGACTTAACACATTGGAATTCTCTTCGCATCTGGATATGTCGTGGAGTGGGCATAAGTTTAAACCATTTGAAGAATAATTTGATATAAAGGAGAATTATTATGAATTTAGGATTATTAGGTACAGCATTAGCTATGGGTATTGCCGCAATCGGCTCTGCTATTGGTATCGGTTACGCAGGTCAGGCATCAATCGGTGCTTGGAAAAAGTGTTATATGAGTAATAAGGCAGCACCGTTTATTCTTACAGTTTTTGCAGGTGCTCCTCTTACACAGACAATTTACGGCTTCCTTCTTATGCAACAGATGAAGGCTTCCGATGCAGACCCTGCGTTCTTGCTCGGTCTTGGTATTGCATCAGGTGTTGCAATGGCGTTCTCTGCAGTTTACCAGGGTAAAGCAGGTGCAGCAGGTGCAGATGCTTTGGCAGAAACAGGTAAGGGCTTTTCACAGTACATTACAGTTGTTGGTCTTTGCGAAACAGTTGCATTGTTCGCCCTTGTTTTCAGCATGGTTGCACTTGGTTGATTCAGTTAATAAAAGCAAAAAAATAAAAACAGAGAAGGTGCTTAGTGCATCTTCTCTGTTTTTTTGGCGGAGATGGTGGGATTCGAACCCACGTGCCCGATTAAGGACAAAACGATTTCGAGCAAAAGGCAGTATCTACCGCACTACCCCTCTCCATCCCTGAAAACTGCAATATTTCCATCTGTTCTGCGAGAAATTGAAAAAATAATGATTTTTTGCGAGAAATTTGTGAGATAGGTGTGCGAAAACAGTGAAAAATAGTTCATAAAACAAATTGGTAGCAAGCAATCCTTGCCGTCACAGTTTTTGTGGTGATTGACTATTCACACTTTTTACGGTATAATGTTATTGCAATTCATAAATCTGAACCCTTTCAATATTAACTATTGAAAATTGGCTAACTAATCTTCTGTAATGCTATTATGAGGATTGCCCTTTGAGGTTTATAGCAATAGGTCGCCCTATGGTTAGTCACGTGTTTTTATGGATTGACTAACATCTAGGGAGGCAATCGGCTTCTTTCCAATATACTATGGAAAAAAGCAAACAAAAATTTATGGACTTAAACAGAGAAACAGCAATGCGTCTTTGGAATAAGTCTTTCGGCAAGGAAACGAAGGTAAAAGACTTTGCCGGTAGAACAATAGCCAAAGGTGCATACAACGACCGCAACAGTGATTGTGGTTGGAATGTGGATCACATCCTACCTCAAAGCAGAGGCGGCACTACAGCCGATCATAATCTCATCTGCTGTCATATTCACACAAACGATGAAAAAGCAGATAAATTCCCGTGCTTCAATGCAAACGGCGTAGCTTTCGAAATTATCAAGGTTCAAAACCACTATGAAATACGCCATAAATCCAATGAACCTAAAAAGCAAAAAGGCATACCGGAAACTGTGGATTTCTTTGATTCTGCCGCAGGTGTCAGACTCTTCAAAAAACTCAAGGGAATGCAGAACAAGGACCGATTTGTCGGCACTGTGTCGGTATTTCTTTACAACGTTACGAACAATGCGGTTGTAGATTTTATCGAAGAATTGTTTGGTGATGAAAACATATCTTTTAGCGCAAAAACCAACTACTCTTCTTTTTATGGTATGGGAAGTAGCGCTCGAGGACAGAATGTTCAAGTTAAAATTAGCAACTATAATATGCCACAAAAAGAGGATAGCAATGAGTTACTAGACAAATGTGTTCTTTTGAACACGTACCTATCTTCATATTTTTTGGAATGTGAGTATATAAACGGGTTTGATATTTATTACCGCATTGATTGTTTTGATGATAAATCAAAAATGTATGGCAATAACTTTGAACCTGTAGATAGTCTTTACTCACAAGCAAAGAACTCAATGTTTGTAAACGAACTTGTGCTTATCAATACTGAAGCTGGCGAAAAAGTCGAGAAAAAGCCATATTCAGATTATACCGAGTATAATTACGTGTTTACAAATCTATCTAAAAACTTAAAAAAGGAGGCAAAGGGAAAGTAAAAAAGCCTTTGCCTCATAGATGAAATGATTTAAGAGAATGACGGGCGACAGTCATTCTCTTTTTCTCTGGACTTTTGCGTTCTTTGTGGTATCCTTTGTGTTAAAAATACAAGGAGAATTAAAATGGATCAAGAAAAACAAAGAGAAGCATATCAAAAAATGCCACGATATCTTAACGCAGATGAAAGCAGCCCGGTGGTCGCCCGTGGGCAAGAACACAATCTACGCCGCGCTCAAAAACGGTGAGATAGAATCCTACACTTATAAAGGTGGTTACATATTCACCAAGGACGCGTTCATCGACTACCTCGTCAAGACCACCAACGATAAAGGTAAACGATATAGCATCCGAGGTGATAAGAAATGTTGAGTAGTTTACCGCAAGTGCTTTCGGGCGAACAAGTGCAGTGTGCCCTACATATCAGTAAACGCAAATGCGCATGGATGCTCAACAACGGCTTCATTAAATGCCAAAACACCGGCAAGAGAACAAGAAAATATACCGTGCTGAAGGAAGACCTGCTTACCTACATAGAGGACTCGCAACTCCACCCCGAAAAATATGTAACACCCTACGCCGAGTTTTCAACCGTAAAGTATGGGAACACACGAAAAACCCGACCACGCAAAACAGGATTTCCTTCCTCTCTGCCGTTAACCTTCCGCGTATGGCTTGAACAGGAATTCGAAACCATCCCCGATGCACTCACCATACCGCAGGTCATCACCACCACAGGCTATACAGATAACACCGTCAACCGCTGGCTCCGCCAAGGCCACCTGAAGTCCGTCCAAACCCAAACCACAAAAATAATCCCAAAAATCTGGCTCATAGACTTCTACTGCTCCCACGCCTATACCATAACAAATATGTCCGAAAAACACATCAAACTCCTGCAAAAGTTCTTCAGGGAAAACGAATAGAATAGATGCAAAAGAAATGAACTACTCAAAAAATTCGAGTAGTTTATTTCTTCTATCTGAAATATTTATAATATATCTCGTTGATGGTTTCTATGTACACGTTAAAAGATGGATGATTTTCTTTATCCCCTCTGCTAAGGTACATATTCTTTTTATCAAGATATAAATCTCTAACCTCAAGCCAAAGGTTTTCGTCTTTAATGGCATCTACCTTATCGGCTAAATCCCTGGAATTTGGAGCCTCATTCCAATACCATTGATCATCACATACAAATCCAGTTTTGCGATGAATTAAACGTTCCCAACCGTATTGGCTCTCACAAACAATGGCAAGATCGATGCTAAATTCGGTTTTGTTTCCTTTAGTAAAATATCTTAGCTCTGTTGATAACGCAGAGGTTGAATCTTGGCAGTCGCTCCATTTGTTGCTCTTTAAAACGGCATTAAAATGCTTTCTGATATGCTCTTTGATCGCCCTGCAATCATTAAAACTAATCCCAAACACTTCAAGTACGCAAAGATTGTAATCAAGATCAATGGGTTCTTTAGTGTTTTGCGTAATAAGGTTACGCGCACCACTTCCGACCAAGTGTGCTTCAACTGTCATAACAGAGTCATTGTTGATGCTTTGTACAAGTTGATTGATAATGTCTGAACAAAGGCTTTTCATATGCTTTAGAAATTCTTTGTCCTCAATGTAATGATACATACTATTTCTCCTTCTCGCCCATGCCACCCATTTAACGTCAAGGTTAAATCGTTACAGTATATCACAAAAACCTGGCATGTCAAGGATTTTATTATATTATAATTCATTTAGTCACAATAGTCTATCACTAAAAAGTGTAGAAATACGCAAAATTCTCGAAAGAGATTTGAATATTTTGTCAAGTAAAATTCGTTTTTACTTGACATTTTTAAAATTTCTGCATATAATAATAGCAGAGAAATTGCAAGTGAAGGAGGTGCAGGATAAATGAAAAGTACTTTAGTTGTAAGAAATTCGCTTGAGGAATTTAAAGAAAACGAATTGATTATTGCAAGTAAACTTTATAAAGAAAAGTTGTCAGATCTAATTAGCGAAGCCGCATATTATAAAACGTTGCAAAGAATGTGTGAATCCGGAGAACTTGTAAAGATTGCAAAAGGGACTTATCATTTGCCAAAGGTAAGCAAATACGGCATTGTTCCTCCATCAGAAAAAGAAATCATCACTGCATTTACTGCAAATGAAACCGGAACAGTGGTTGGTTATTCGTTGTATAACGCCTTGAATCTAACAACTCAGATATCAAAAACAATTACAGTTATGTCTTCTGCTCTTGAAGGATTAACAAAATCTATTCGTAACATTGTTGTTCAACAAATGCCTTTGGAATTTTCAAAAGAAATTACAGATATGGTTCATGGATTAGAAGTTCTGCAAAACTTTAATTCCATTCAAGATATTAATTATTCTGCATTCTTAAAATATACAGAAGAATTGGCATCATCTTTTGATGTTGAAGCATTTAAAGAAATTGTCTCAACAAAGGCTTATAAAAAATCAACCATATCGTTTATGCAAGAGATTTTAAATCATTATAAGGTCAAAAATAATCTGAACGAATATCTGTCTTCTCTATCAGATTATAAACATCCCAGAATGGAGGAATTGTATGAAGCTGCACGAATTTCCCAATGAGTTTAAAGATTTAATATCAATCGTAGCCGCAGACAAGCATTTGCCAGAATCCGCTATAGAGCGCGATTATTATATCGTTTTGCTTTTACAGAATTTAGCCAATAGCGAATATGCAGAGAAATGCGTGTTCAAAGGTGGCACATCGCTAAGTAAATGCTATCCCGGTTCTATAGAGCGCTTCTCCGAGGATATCGATTTGACTTTCTTGGGGATGGATGAAAGCGATAAAGTTTGCGATAAAACCATTAAGAAAATCGAAAAAGTGATGACAGCTGGCGCTGAAACAGAAAAGATTGACGCTGAACGCTATAATCGTAGTAAGAGTATGTTTGTTTGGTTTGGAGATAAATCCAATCGAGTCAAACTTGAAATCGGCAGCAGTGTTCGTCCGGATCCGTATTCAAAGAAAACGCTTAAAACGTATATTCAGGAATTCCTTGAAGAACACGACGGTGCTGATGATATTGAAAAATTTGGTCTTCAGGACATTACATTGAATGTGCTTAATATTGAGCGCACTTTTGTCGATAAGTTGATGTCAGTGAAACGCCATGCTATTTGCGGTTCAATTGAGAAAAAGGTTCGCCATATTTACGATGTTGCAAGACTGTTTTCTCTGCCGGAAATTCAGACATTTCTTGCCGATAAGGACGAACTTAAACGCTTAATTGAAATTACCAAGCAAACGGATTCCTACTATCTTGAAAAGCGCAATATCAGCCAGGAATACAATCCTACTGGTGCATACGATTTTGCTTCTTGGAAGCATCACCTTAACGACGAGATTCGCTCGACCTATGAGAATCTGCACAAGGAACTGCTTTATACTGACGAACAGCAGAACTTTGATGATGCTATGAATGCTTTTTACAGAATCGGCAATATCCTTGAAAATATAGGCGAATAATCTATGATGAAAGGGAGAAAATGATGAACGAAAAAAAGAATGATATTGAAAAATCCATTTTTGCAGTGCAGCAATATATTGCACTAAATGAGGAAAACAAGTATAGACATACAGCAAACGTTCTAATTAACATTTATAAAAAAGATTATTCATGTCAAAGTGCTATATGTGCAACAGCGAATGATGATTTTGCAAGTGTTATAATTGAAGATCTTCACACTGTTTGCAATGTTAGTTTGAACGAATTCTCCATACAAAATAGCTCTTTTGCTTTTATATCAAGAACTTTATGTATAAAAGCAAGGGGAAAACTTGGGGAAGACATAATAATCAATATAACTTAAAAATGTACTAATAATTAAATCTCGGCTAAAATCAGGAATTTCCCAATTTTAGCCGAGATTTTTACTTTTGGTTATATCTATGTTTTTTGATGCTATAAATCTGTTTTATTGTAAGTCGTAAAGAAGATATTAATAACATGCAACTTGCCAATGAGCAATCGTCATTGGCTATAGTTATATCTTAGCGGTAGTTAAAAATCAACTTTTTTCATTGTAATTCGGCAAAAATCATTGCAGAACGAGGGGTAGTATGGTATACTAAAAACATATAATTATAACCACCCGAAAGTGAGGATTTTCAAATGGATTCTAATGTTGAGCGTTGGTATTCAATGGACGAAATATGCGAACATTTAGGTGTAAGCCGCGACACCGTTCTTATATGGATAAAAAAGCGAAAAATGCCTGCATCAAAAGTAGGACGGTTGTGGAAATTCAAAGTCAGCGAAGTCGATGCATGGATTAGATCTGAACATGCCTCAGAAAAATAACTATTTTCTGTGTTGTTAAGATTGATTACTTGTTAATAGACGCAAGTTGATGACACTTTTTCAACGCATAATTTTAATTATAATTTTTCGGAAGAAGGTTGCTCGTGATAAGATTTTCTTTGGTTATTCAGAATAATGAAGGTGAGTTTTTGCTATGCGAAACAAACGATGCTTGTCATAATAAGCACGAATTCCCCGGTGGAGAATTTGATACAGATGATCTTCCTCCGTTTGATATATTTATTGAAAATATTCATAATACGATTCTTGCCGATTTGGCAATAGAACTTTGTGATTTGCAAAGACTTGAAATGTTCTTTCGTGAAGAGCCCTTTTTTGTTCATACAATCTTTTCTGCGAAAATATTTTCAGGGCAGCCTAAAGCTGTAAAGTATAAAAAAGTCTATTGGTCTTCGGTAGATGATATTTATAAAACGCTTCTAAACATTTATGGATTGCAAGTGATGCAAAAAATCAGCGAGTGTGGGTACTGTCATTTTTTGAGGCAAAGACGAGAAAAAATAAATGGATTTTTTGAGAATTATTTTTCAAAATCAGAGGAAAATCTTGCAATTTTAAATACATTGAAAAAGGCAAAAAAGAATAATTCGTTGTACCTGCTTGCTTTTAAACAAGAAATGGTACATCTTAGAGCATCACTTATAGAGAGCGCTAAACTAAAGAAAAATATTACTATTCAAAATTATTTACGGCTGTATGGGCGCGCCGACCTAGCGGAACAAGTTGAACAACTTTTACAAATAAAAGTTAACGGGGAGTTATCGTTAAAAGAAATGATAAAAACTACCGTGGATAAATTCATTGTTCACTACGATGACCCCTCAAAAAATGATAAAGAAATATATGATTTCTGTGTTTCGCTTTTTGCTTTTGATGGGAAATTGCCATTACAAAAATTTGTTTGCGCTCTTAATGGATATATAATGTCTCTAATTACATTAATGTGGTATGATGCAGGAGAATTAGGAGTGCCTATGAGCGAACGTAGACCTGAACATCAAGATGTTATTATTGAATATGGAAAAGCGTCGTTAAGTGAAATTATTAGTGCATTCAATGAGAAATAATCTATTTGGAAGATATTAAAGCATTCACCAGATAACTTACATAGATTGTAACCTACTAAGCAGACCATTGCAATAGCATCTGCATATAAAATGTTGTGTATAAAATTTGATGAAATTGAACTTAAGGGGATGTTGAAATGACAATAATTGAAGCGATAAAAGAAGTTTTGAAAGATGTACCTGATGGTTTAACTTCTGCCGATATTTATCAGCGCATAATTGAAAAAAATCTCTATAAATTTGGTGCCAAAAATCCAGTTGGCGTTGTTAACGGTGAAATCAGGCGTCATTGTATTGGTCTCGAGTTTCCCACTGCCTATCCGGTTAAACATTTTGCAATTGCGGGGAAAGACGGAAAAAAGCTTAGATTTATTGTTAGCGAAAACAATAAACTTAAGAAAAGTGCAAATCAATCTACAAATATAGATGATGATAATACGGAGTTTCTGCCTGAGGAAAAATTGTTAAGGCTATAGATGAACATTTACATCAGATAAAGCAGCAGTTATTAGATAACATTATGTCCAACCATCCTGATTTTTTCGAGCAACTAGTAGTAGAGCTGTTGCTAAAAATGGGCTATGGATACGATAAGAATTCTGGCATTGTAACTGGTGGGTCCCATGATAACGGAATTGATGGTATAATTAGCGAAGATAAATTGGGATTAGATCTTATATACATACAAGCAAAACGTTATGCCAGCACGAATAAAGTTGGTAGAAAAGAACTGCAAGCGTTTATTGGCGCTATGGGACACATTCAGAAAGGCGTTTTTATAACAACATCCTCCTACACAAAAGAAGCATTAACTTTTGGAAATCAACAACAGCAAAAAAGCGTAAAACTTATTGACGGCGATTCATTAGCTGAATATATGGTCAAGTATGGAATCGGTGTTGAAAGTGTCAAGACATTTAATATTTACAAAATTAATTCGGATTATTTCCGTGAATAAGTGTCCGTTTTATGGGACTACACAAATGGTATAATTATAAAAATATATCTTTTCGTTAGGAGAAAGATTATGACTCTAAAGGATATTCCTATCTCGATTTCGTACAAAAGCGTTGGTGAAGAATCGTTTTCTAAAGTCCTTACTTCTATGCTGAAGTGCTCAAAAGTTTATAAGAGAAGCGTTGGTTTTTTTAGTTCATCTGCACTTGATTTTATTGGTAACGGTATTTTGTCTTTGGCACGAAATGGTGGACACATTTATCTAGCCACCTCCCCTAAATTGAATTCTGATGATATTGAAGCAATACATCAAGGATACTCTGAACGCGAAGTAGTAGAAAAAGCTTTTTTGAGCGAAGTGAGATCAGCGTTTGAAGAGATTTCGGATATAAATGCGCGGATATTATACGAATTAATTAAGGAAAACATTGTTGATATCAAGATAGTATTAAAATCCGGCGGTATGTATCACGATAAGTTGGCTATTTTAGAAGATTTTGAAGGTAACATCGTGGCTTGCGTAGGCTCTAACAACGAAAGTGAACCGGGGTATAATTCAAACTACGAAAAAATAAGAGTATACAAGAGTTGGCTCGATTACGAAGGCAGAATTGAAGACGAAACAAATGAGTTTGAAAGTATATGGACAAATACCAATGACGAACTTTCTGTTTATGATTTTAAGGATGCTTTTAAAGCTGAACTACTTGAAAGAGTTGAGCATAAAGGTAACTATGCTAAAGAAAACAAATATAAAATGCGTCAATATCAAAAAGACGCCAAAGATGAATGGATTAAAAACGGTAATAAAGGCTTCTTTGTTATGGCAACCGGAACCGGTAAAACTATTACGTCTTTATATTCCATCAAAGATTTCATAAACAATAATCAAATTTTTACTGTCATTGCTGTTCCATATAAACACTTGGTAAACCAGTGGGCAGAAGATGTGAGAGAATTTTTTCCAAACGCCAAGATTCATCTTGTTCATGGTGAAATAAAAGATGCTGAAACGAAAATTCTTGCAAGCTATATTCAATCAAAGAAAAGTTATTCTCCTATAATTGTAATCACTACTATTGTTAGTTTTTTCTTGGAAAGATATGAAAACCTTTATAATCAAATAGAATATGAAAAACTATTGCTTGTTGATGAGGCTCATAATTTTGCAAATAAAATCAGTGATGATTTATCTGAGAAATATCCATACAAACTAGGGTTATCTGCGACTCCTGTTTTTGGAAACAACGAAGAAAAAACCAAACAATTATTAGATTGGTTTGGCGGACAAGTTGTAGATCTGCCTATCGAAAAGGCCTTAGGCAAATATTTGGTGAATTATGAATATCATCCTATCTTTGTTGATGCCACCGAGGAAGATGAAAGTAAATTTTTAAAGGCACAGACAATGATGATTTCTGCAAGAGATCCCAAAACCGGAATAATTATTGATGAAGAAAAATTCACTTTGGGATATCGCGGTAGATTACGTGCCATTTCAATGGCTGAACAAAAACATGCGCGTATTGCAGAAATTTTTGATTACATAGAGGATCGAGATCACACCATTGTTTATTGCAGTGACGGAAAATTGCTGTATGATGGCAAAAAGGATAATACTCAACTTGAGCTACGTCATTTGGAGTTTATTTTAAAGCTAATTAATGACTCATGCTTAAGCAGCACTGGTTCAGGCAAGGCGTCAAAGTTTACCGCTTCTGAAGGCATTGATGAGCGTATGCGGTTAATAGATGCATTCAACAACGGATACATTGAATATTTAGTCGCGATTCGATGCTTGGATGAGGGCATAAATATTCCATCTATACGTAGCGCACTTATTCTTTCGAGCAATGACAACTATCGAGAGTTCGTTCAACGCCGAGGACGTATTTTGAGATTGTATAAAGGAAAAGAGGTAGCCCACATTTACGACGTAATTGTATTGCCCTCTCACACTAATAAAAACTTTGCCGAAATTGAACTGCGAAGATTTTTTGAATATAGCAGATTGGCTCTTAACAACAGGAATCTATCAACTGAACTTGATAGTCTTTTAGAAACATACAATCTTTCTTTAGAAGATATAAAATTCGATAATGAATACGTATATGGAGGAGAATTAGATGATTGATATTAAAGAAATTTCTGGCGACAAATTGACTACTGAAAGTTTCAAAAATTTTGTTTTGGAACTTGAGCGTGAAAACTTAAGAAACATTGACAAAGAAGATAGAAAGCAAATGGTATCTAAAATAGTAAGAAACTATGAGGAGGCGAAAAAGAGTGATAATCACTAATGTTAAAATCACAAATTTTAGATGTTATTATGGTACAAGCTCCATTACATTTAATTCTAACGGTAAAATCACTCTGATTTATGGTGATTCTGGCTATGGAAAATCATCCTTTCTACAATTCTTTAGATGGATGTTTTACAGTGATCCTGATTTTGGAAAAACTGACGATAAACCTCTCTTCAACATAGCAGCTTACAATGAATGCAAGTTTGGAGAAAGTGTTGAAGTAAGTGGTCAAATTGATTTTGAACATCTTGGTGTTAGTTATCGGTTGTCCAAAAAGCAAGAGTGGTCTGTCTCTCTTAGTATGGCAAACTCATCGATAAAAAGTACAGCTTATCAACTTTTCATAGAAGGAGAAGATGGCGGTTATCATCCTTTTTCAGGAAATGTGGCAAATAAAATAAATACTATTTTGCCTAAAGGGTTATCTAAATATTTTTTGCTTGATGGCGAAAGAGCACGAGATATTGTTCTTGACTCAGATGAGTTAAAAAAGGCTATCCATGCATTGTTTGGATTAGATGCATATACTGAAGCAATTAGTCATATTGGCTATAAAAACGCAAAATATTCGGTTTTGGGACAATATCACACTGCAATGGCGGCTAATATGACTCAAACTGTAAATAATATGTCCATTTCCGAAATGCAGGAAGCGATACAGGAATTATATGAAATCATTGAATCTATGAAAGCTCAAAGAAAAGAAAAAATGGCTGTAATAGATCAGAAAAATGCACGGAGAGACGAAATATTCAAAACTCTCGGTGCTGTTGCAAGCAAAGGAAACATTGAGGCTTTAATCAAAGCAAATAATAAATCCATTAAAGAAAAACATGAACAAATTATTACTATTCAACACAGTATTGGAAACTTATTTTATCAGAATTATCCGTACCTTTTCTTAGCAAAAAATGCTAGTGACTCTAGTTCTGCCTTGAGAAAGAAAAAATCCGAATACGCTTCCAATTATCAAAATGTTTTTGAGAACTTGAAGAAAGATCTCTTTTAAGAGATTAATGAGAAAAACATTTGCGTATGTGGTCGAGAGTTAGATGAAGAAGCCACTAAACACATAAGCGGAATTATAGATATAATGCCTCCCGACTCTTACATATACAGATTTGGTCAGTTTGTTGCAAAAGCAAAGAAAATGATTAAGGATGCCGAACTTAAATCAATGTCCTATGAAGGCTATTTGAGTAAAATTGCAAAATTGGAAGAAGAAATATCTCATTTAGAAGACGTAAATCAGGAAAAACTTGATGAATTAAAACGCCTTGAAGATGCAAAGGATTTGGTTGAGGAACTTGAGCAAATAAAACGGGATATTGAGCAACTTAGCCGAGAAAAAGCCGGATTTGAAGGAACCATTGCTCGCAAAAAACAAGTATACGAAATGTCTAATAGGCAACTTACTGCCGCATTGAAAAATTCAAAAGTTTCTAATGAATTTTCTGGGAAAATTGCGTTTTTCGATGAGGTTCTTAAACTTTTGAAAGATGAAAAGTCTAATAAGGAAGTACAAATAAAATCCGTTTTAAACGATTGTGTAAAAGATATATTTAAAAAACTTACTACACAAACAGAGCTTGATGCTGATAAGATTCAATTTGTTAATGATGATTTTTCTCTCAGAACAACCTATTTGACCGGAGGACAATTGGCGGTTGACGTGTATTCCTATGTTATAGGTATAGTTAAAGCTCTACAGGCTTGCAAGATGGAGAATAACGAGAACCCTATAATAATTGACGCACCATTTGCATTTACAGGAAATGAACAGTCCGAGCATTTGTTTAAAACTCTGCCATCTGTGTCTAAACAGACCGTTTTGCTAACTTTAGATATGAATAAAATCAAAAAACTTTTAAAAGAAACCGACCTGTATGATTTTTATGTTATTAAAAATGAAACTCAGGATAAGGCTACATTAGAGGAGGGGAACATCAATGATATTAAACTCTGATATTAATCTCACTCATCCATTATGGGAAAGGGCTGATAATGAATTATGCGATAACAGCGAATTAGGAATTTTTAACAGATTAGTTGATGTGTATGTCCTCGCATGTGCGATTGGAATTAAAGAGGATAAAACATTGACAGAAATAGAAAATCCTCTAGAAAATTCTAAAAGCATAGGTAGAAACACTCATAGAGAAAATCTTGATTTGAGAGATATGCTAGATTTTATGCTTCAAAACGCACTAATTAACACTAGCACATTAAAGTTTGATTTGGATGAACGGCTTAAACTTGCTTTTGACCCCGACTATAACATAAGCAAATTGTCTGCAGCCAATTTTTTGACTGGTTTTGCTAATTATGGTATTGAAAAGATATTCGAGTGTATTGGTTCAAAGTCATCTTTAGTTTCCGTTTCAGAACTCTACAGTTATTTCGAATCCTTATCTGAATCTCGATATGATGAAATCTTAAAGAATATCACACTAGAAGACTTGGACTAATAATCGACAAAAAAAGTAAGATATTGACAAAATAGAGAAAATGCGATATACTTAAGTATGTGCTTAAGTATATCGCATTTTTTGAGGTGACATATGAATTTTACTTATCAATTTCCGGCAGTAAAAGGGGTTCAAGCGGGTCGAGAATATTATATTTCTATGGTTCCGTTGAAATTACTTTCAAAATTATTTCCGTCTGACGACGAAATAGTTGCGCCCGAATTTCGCGCACAAAGAAAAATTAATGAAGCACGAATTCCAGAAATAAAAAAATATATTCTTGAAAACAGGAATTCTTATGTCTTTTCTGCTCTTTCTGCCTCTATTGATGGAGATTTTGCGTTTGCACCCATCGAAAATACAGATATGGGTATTTTGCATATTGATATGGATTCTGTATTTTTAATAAACGACGGTCAGCATAGAAAGGCTGCAATTCAGGCGGCGATGCAGGAAGACGAAAGTTTGGGAAACGAAACGATTTCTATAGTATTTTTTGGCGATAATGGGCTTGAACGCAGTCAACAAATGTTTACTGATTTGAATAAACATGCTGTAAAAACTTCTAATTCGTTGTCAACCTTATATGATTCAAGAGATGCCGTAGCTGTTGCTACAAAAGATGTTATTTCTTCGGTTCCCTTTTTTAAAAGATTTACGGATAAAGAAAGAGATATATTGGGCAAAAATTCATCGAATCTTTTTACGTTAAATGCTATTTACAAAGCGAATTTGAAAATTGTTCACAATGAGAATTGTGATGAGTCTGCGGTCAAGTTTCTGATATCCTATTGGCAAAATGTAGCAGAAAATATCAATGAGTGGCAAGAGGTTATGAATCGCAGCCTTACCAAAAAAGATCTTCGTGAGAATTATATCATAACGCTCGCTATTACTTTGGCTTCTCTTGGTAAGCTTGGTCGATATTTTTATGATAATCCTTCCGCAAATATGTGTGAAACACTTAAAAAATTGCAGATGATAGATTGGTCAAGATATAACGAAGAAAATTGGCTTGGTAGAACAATACGAGAAGATGGAAAAGTTATGAATAGTGAAGAGGCGGTATTTCTTACTTGTTCTAAAATAAAGCAATTGATTGGCATTCCCTTAAGCAAAGAAGAACAAGTAAAAGAATCGCAAAGATAAGGAAGGGTTTATCCTATGAATAATGTCACATTTACTGGTGAATTTGAAGTATATGAAAAAATAATTCAAGAAATGGCACTTGTATACCGTCATGATAAAAGGCCGTGGTTGATTGGATATAGCGGCGGAAAAGATTCAACGTTGCTATGTTGTTTGGTAATGGAAATGTTGAAGCGCCTTACTCCTCAACAGAGAAATAAAACTGTATATATTGTTTCGTCAGATACTATGGTAGAGAACCCGATCGTTAAAGACTATATGCATCGTATGTCTAAGATGATTAATCTGGCTGGCGAAAAATTGAATGTAAAGGCAGATATTATCCATCCAGATATTCCGGATACTTTCTGGAGTAGAGTTATTGGCCTTGGTTATCCTACGCCTGAAGCTCCAGGCTTTCGTTGGTGTACCGATCGACTGAAAATCCATCCAATGAACAAATACACATCAGATACTATAAAGAACAATGGTCAGGTAGTTCTTCTGCTCGGTGTTAGAAAAGCAGAAAGCACCTATCGTGCCAACAATATACGTTCGCGCGAAATTGAAGGTAAATTGTTGGTTCCCCATTCTGATATTGAAAATGCATATGTATATAATCCGTTAACAGAAATTCCAAATGAGGAAGTTTGGAAATTTTTGCTTAAGGATGATGCTAAAACTCCATGGGGTTCTGATAACAAATATCTATTTTCATTATATCAAGGTGAAAACTTGGGTGAAGAAAAAAGTGTTATTGGTGAGATAGATAAAGATAAAATCCCGGTTACAGGTAATTCGAGATTTGGTTGTTGGATTTGCACAATGGTTAAAGAAGACAAATCTTTAAAGGCATTTATTGATCGCGGAGAAGATTGGCTTGAGCCGTTGAGAGATTTTAGAAATTGGCTTCTCGAACTTCGCTCGAATCCTGACAAACGTGAAAACAAGAGAAGAAATGGGCAGGTATACAAGAAATCTGATGGTGAATTTGGACAAGGCCCGTTTACAATGGAAGCTCGAGTCGAAATATTGCGTAGGCTTTTAGAACTTGAGGAAAGTTATAGAAAGCAAGAAAGATTTAAAGATCTTGAGTTAATAACCATAGAAGAACTAAAACATATCGATAAAACATGGGATGAAGAAGGCGATTTATCGCGGAGAACCCTTGTCGAATTATATTATGAGATAAAAGGCAAGCGTTTACCGTGGGATGATTATAAAGTTCCGGTTTTCTCGAAAGAAGTAATAGAAGAGATTAAGCACCAATGTGCTGAAAGCAACATTGAATTTGAGTTGATATCAAAATTAATTGTTGAAATCGAAGCAAATAAAAACTATACAAAAGGAAGCAAAGTAGCGAAGGCTTTTGATCGTATTATCAATCAAGGCTGGCTACATTATGAAGCAATCCAGAGAGGGCTAGAGAATGAAGATCAATAGCATAATCCTTGAAAATTTTGGTTCATACGAAGGTAGAACTGAATTTAATACACGAGAAGAATATGGAAAAAACATTATATTAATTGGCGGAAAAAACGGCGCCGGTAAAACAACACTTTTTACTGCTATGAGGCTCTGTTTGTACGGTTTCATGAGTATGGGATATAAAAGTGCTAATGCGTATTACTCTCGTGCGATTGCAAAGCTGATCAATAATTCTGTCAAGATGACTAAACCTGCTACTGCAAGTGTAGTAATGAGCATTAGCATCAGTAATGGTCACGAGATGGATGAATATGTGCTCGATAGATCTTGGACACTTTATGAAACTGTAAGAGAAGAATATCATGTTCAAAAAAATGGCATTCCACTGGATAATAATGAAATAGCTGATTTTGATAAGTTTTTATTTAGCATTATCCCACCCGAACTTTTCAATCTATACTTCTTTGATGGTGAAAAAATAGCCGATTTCTTTCTTGAAGAAGGTGGAAACGCCAGAATTAAAGGTGCATTTTTAACGCTCTGTGGTTATGATACCTTTGATATCATGAGCAAAAACTTTAAAAGAATAAGTTCTGCCAATAGCGGAACTTCCGCAAACGCATTAAATGAATACCTTACAGCAAAGACGCGTAAGCAAGAAGCCACGGATGCATTCAACAAAGTGAATAGCGAACTTGAGGACTGTTTGACAACAATAACGAATTGTGAAGCGGAATTAAAAGAATTAGAACAAAACTACTCAAATGGTGGCGGCATTACTAAAGAAGAATGGGATAATTACCTTTCAGAAATTAAATCAGAAGAAAAAAAGAGAGAAATGAATAATGCTTGGCTTAAGAGAGTGGCTAATGATTATCTCCCATTTTTGATTATTCGTGATCAAATCAAATCGGTCGAGGAACAACTCCTTCAAGAAAATAACAACCGAAAATATACGGATTTTTGCGAGGTGTTAGAGTCTCCCTTGGTAAAAGAGGCGATGCATCGTTTTGGTGGTTCAAACGCCATTGCCGAAATCAAATCGTTAGCATATTCCGGTTATGGAAACAAAAGTCAGCATATTTTGGACTTGTCCTTTGAAAGTGGAGCTGCAGTATTAGCATCAATAAAAGATATTTTGGATTTTGATGCCGATAAAATTACTCGTGCTAAAAAAGGAATTAAAGCCTCAATAGCAAAATCCGCAAAGATTCGAAAAATTCTTGATGAATGTACAATAGATTCCGTACAAGTCTACATGCAACGAAAAAATGTTTTGTTACAAACTAAAACGCAGTTACTAACAAGACAAATTGAACTTACGGCGGTTTTACAAGAAAAAGAACTTGCAAAAATGGAGGCAGAATCCGCATTAGAAAAAGCTCTTGCCGAATTGAAAGAGGAACTAAAAAAAGAATCGATCACAGATATTTCATCACGCGCAATTTTAATGTTGGATAAATTGCAAAATGTGCTGTATCATAAGCAAATTCAAAAAATTGAAGAGTTCTTTCGTAGGGAAATTAACTTGCTTATGAGAAAAACAAGATTTATTGATGATATACGCATCGACGACAGTTTTAATATTCATATTTTTAGACACGAGAAATTTAATGCTCGTCAATTGTTGAATATTATAACAACCAACCAAGAAGCTCTTATTGATAATTTTGCGGCATCTGTAGCCTACAAGCAGCTACAAAAGATTTCTGGATGCCTTGATGTGTATGATGTTATAAATTATCTTAACAAGCATCAAGATATTGAACTATCTTTACCGGTGGAAATAGAAAAGACATCCCTTTCTAATGGAGAAAAGCAAATATTTATTATGGCTTTGTATCATTCGCTTGTACAATTGTGTAATCATGAAGTGCCTTTTGTAATTGATACACCATTTGCAAGAATTGATACCGAGCATAGAGAGAATATTTCTAAGCATTTCTTTAGCAAACTGAATGGTCAGGTGTTCATACTCTCAACTAACGAAGAGATAAATACAAAACATGTAGGTATAATGAAAGATAAAATTGCTGTTACCTATATGCTCGAAAATACGGATAATACCAAAACAACAGTCGTTCAGGATGCTTATTTTGAGGAGTAGAATATGGTTTTTAAAATACGAACATCTAAAAAAACACAGGAATTATTTGAAGCCATAGAGGCAAGTGAAAACTTACAACCGTATGCTTTGTCAAAATTGGCAATATCATTATCCTTAAAATCAGAAGAACCTTTCACGGATGAAGATTTTAAAACGGATAATAACGGATTGGAACTCAATAGACAAACCATAACTGGTAGTCACGACGAATTGTTTAAGTGTTTGGTTGCAATGAAAGAAAATCGTCATATAGATGATGACGAATACTTCCAAAAATACATTAAGGCACACCTTGACAGAGGTGCAAAATTTCTGTACAGCGAATTTAGATACGGCGGAGAGTTTATGACGCATTTGCTGAATACAGAGAAAGGATTGTAAAAAATGGAAAGTTTTGACTTGTCGTTAAGAGGATTATTCGGAGAGAATAAATATATATTTCAAATTCCTAATTATCAAAGAAGTTACGTATGGGAAAAGGAAGAGATAGTGCAATATTTAAAAGATATTACGTATTGTTATGAACAAAACTCTTCCGGAGAAGGATATGATCATTTTTTTGGACAAATGATATTTCGAATGGTTGAAAAGGATAAATGGGATCGCGAAATACTTGAAATTGTCGACGGACAACAGCGTTTAACAACTGCTACGATAACGGTTGCGGCTTTATATCGTTTAATATTGTTGAATGAAGCTGTTATTGACGACGATGTTAAGACTATACTTCAAAAATTGAAAAAGGAATACGTTTTTTCAATTCCAGATCGTGGAATACAAAGAAGAAAATTAACCTTGTCAGAACGCGATAATAAAGTACTAACGGAAATTGTTACAGTTAAAGAAGAAAAAATTTCAAAAGAAATTGAATTTGAGTGCACCTATGAATCGCAAAATCGTATTCTAAAGGCATATAATCAAATTGTCGAACATTTTGAAGCGTACTTCAAGTTAAAAGGTGTGAGTGATTATGCTGTAGCGTTGTCATCTTTTATTGATATAGTATTCAGCAATATTAGCGTAGTGATGATTAAACCTCGAACAATAGGATATAGTTATGCGTTGTACCAGATCGTCAATGATAGAGGTGTGTTATTAACATCAGCTGAACTTCTAAAAGCACGAACTATGGAGTTGCTACACGGTAATGACGATTTGTTCGCGGAATGTGAGCGCACTTGGGATGATATATTGAATGATTCCGGCAAAGAAACAACTAAGTATTTGTCATGGCATTATACTGCTATGATGCATCAGTCTACAGCTAAAACCAAACTACATGAAATGTATGAAAAAAAGCTGTTTCAGTGCTATGGCAAACATCGGCTTTCAAAAGAAGAACAATTAGACCTTGCGGCTCATATTCGACTTTTACATCAGTCGGTTAAATGGTGTAGAAAACTGTCAGTTGGGGAGTTGCCAATTGAAGGCATACATCCTCAGGTTTGTGATATGTATAATGCACTTGTGCTTGGATTGAAAAATGAAATTGCTATACCATTGTATATCAATACACTTCGTATAGAGAACAAAAAAACAAGAGAAAACCTTATCTCATTTCTTACGGTATTAATTTCAAGATTCTTTTTTTCAACGAGAACAATAGCAGATATACATAATGGTTCGATTACCCAAGTATATAATCGGTTGTCTTCTATAATTATGGGAACACCTATTGATTACGAACTTATGACTAAGGTCTGTCAAGATAAGCAGCAAGAAAAATCTGTAAACTCAAGATTTACCTCAAAAATGGAAGACAGCGTTTATTCAAAATCTTCTCCAACAATTAGTAAATATTTGTTATATCTGTTAGAACTGTTTCATGGGTGCCAGTCTATAACTTACAAACATATTCTGAGTAGAGATTTATCAACAACAATTATTTTTAATAAGATTTCAACTGAACATATCGCCGCAAGATCTGGAACGGATGGCAATTTATTAACAGAGAACCAGCGTGATTGTTTAGGGAATTTGACCTTGTTGGGTGAAAATAAAAATAATGAGTTGGATGATAAACCTTATTACGAAAAAAGGGATGAATATAAAGGTTCCACCTACTCAATGACGCGGGAAGTTGCAGAAAATGAAAATTGGGAAATAGAAGAGTTTAAATTGAGACAGGAAGAAATGAAAAATAGAGCAATAAATATTTTCAAAATATAATTGCTGGACTTCTAAAAAATCTTGTGATATTGTGTGTGATACCAAGAAAGGAGGTATCACACATGGCAAAAATATCATTAAATGAATTATACTATGGTGATAGGTATAATGTAATGGGCGAAGTTCTAAAACGAATGCTATTATCGTCCGATCGTTCTATTGACGAGCAAACAAAATTCGAGTTAGAGATAGTTCGTCAAACAATTATTGCAATTAAAAAGATGAAAGAAAATGGCGACTCCATTGCCGAGGAAGAACTCGGTGGTGGGGTCGCTCTTTCACTATGAGGGGGTACAGAAATGACAACACTTGAAGATTTATACTATGGCAACATCAGTCCGCACGAAAGGTATATCAAGAGAGGAACGAGAGTCGATAAGCTCGTCAAGCTGATATGTAAGAACGAAGAAGAACTCAATGCAGGACTCACAGAGAAACAAAAAGAAACCTTTGAAAAGTTCAAGGACTGCACAAGCGAACTGTCCTGCATCACCGAGCGTGAGGCATTCGGTTCGGGGTTTATCCTTGCAACGCGCATTATGGTGGAAGTGATGCAAGGCTTGGAGGAGGTCGAGGATATATGAGAAAACTCATTATCCTTCTTCTCTGCTGTGGAGAGTTCATGAGTATGGTGGGATGCGGTGACAACACCGCGCCACCGCCTACCGCAAGTCCGCCCACAACGGTATCAGAAACGATAATAACAGAAACACCGCCTGTGGCGGCGGTAGAGCCGACAGAGAAAGAAAAAGGGCCTCTCCCGACCGAGAGCAAGGATATGACAACCGAACCGACTGTGACAACCACAGAGCCACCAGCAACGGTAACGGAAAAGCCAAAGGAAGAAACCAAGCCTACGGCAACAACCAAACCGACAGAGATATCGGCGGCGAAAAACACCGAACCCAAAGAAGAAACGCCACCTAAAACCGAAGAACCGCAAGAAGAAATATATCAAGTAATACAATGGTCGGAGGTTGATCCTACGGATATTGAAAAGCTCGTAATTGAAAAAGTAAATGCCTACCGTATAGCACAAGGTGATACGGCAGCTACGATGCTCCCTGGACTGACTGATGTGGCACGATACAGAGCCAACGAGCTTACAACAAACTTCGAGCATCGCGGAGAACAGCATGTTAGCACAGAGCTAAAATATGGTCAGTATATTGACCTCGCACCGTATGGAATGCCAGAGGATAGTTACTACAGAGGTTACAGTCGTGAAGCTATCGGTATGGGAGATTGGTTTGGGACAGCAGAAAGTATGTCTGACCGTATCGCAGACGGCTTCTATCACAGCAAAGGACACTGGTCGTATGTGGGCAGCTCCAAGTATCCATACATCGCCGTAGGCGTAGCTAAAACCAATGGGAAATGGTACGTCTGTGTACTAACGAGCAAAGAAAATTACGGCGGATAATAATTAAATTTAAAATAATTAGTATCGCAAGTTTTAATTAACTTGCGATATTTTTTGCAAAAATGGGGCTACAAAACCCTGCTTTTTTGACATTAGGTGAAAGGGATAAAAAGTTTTTATGAAAAATAGGTCTACAAAACCTCAATTTTTTGACATTAAGTGAAAGGAAATTTTTAAAAATGGTTTTAAAAACTGATTTCCCGTGCTCTACCCATTGAGAAAAGTTTTTAAAACATTGGCCTTTTTGGTTATTTTCGTGCTCTACCCTATGAGGAGAAATAAAAATTTTTTGAAAATGGTTATATTTTTTGCGTTTTCCTGCTCTACCCATTGAAAGATATTTTTAAAAAAGTTGCCCCTTTTGTCCGTTTTCGTGCTCTACCCATTGGGGAAAGAAAATTATTTTTCAAAAAAAGCCTGTACAAAAGCGTGGTTTTCGGACATTAGGTGAAGAAGATTATAAAAAATATTTTTTTGGAAAATGGGTATACAAAAGTGAGGATTTTAGAGATTAGATGAAAGAATAAATTTTTTTAAAAATCGGCTATATTTTTTGAATTTTCCTGCTCTACCCATTGAGGAAGGGTGTGAAAAATGTAAATTTCATTCCTATACATATGAGAGAAAATTTGAAAAGTGGTTTACAAAATCGGATTTTCTTGCTCTACCCTATGAGAGATTATTTTTTCAAAATGGTTCTAAAAATCGATTTCTCGTGCTCTAACCATTGAGGAGGTGATTATTGAAAAAATACAACACCCACAAAAATCAAAACAATTCAAAGAAAGGAAGTGGCGGAATGTCAGAAACAATTATCAGAAGAATGTCAGAGGTGGAACTCCAAGAGGTGCGGTGGCTATGGAAACCGTATATCCCGTTCGGAAAGCTCACCATTATCCAAGGTGATCCTGGCGAGGGCAAAACAACATTTGCTTTAAGGCTTGCCGCCGCTTGTTCGTCAGGCGTGGCTTTGCCCGGTATGGAAAGCACTGAACCCTTCAATGTGATTTACCAAACGGCAGAGGACGGTCTCGGCGACACCATCAAGCCAAGACTTATCGAAGCGGGTGCCGATGAGAATATGGTGCTCAATATCATTGAGGACACCGATCCTCTTTCTCTGTCGGATGAGCGCATTGAAAAAGCAATAACCGAAACGGGCGCTCGGCTTATGATACTTGATCCTATTCAAGGTTACATTGGAGAGGATGTAGATATCAACCGCGCAAACGAAATACGAACGGTGCTGAAAAAGGTTGCAGCCGTTGCTGATAGGACGGGATGCGCAATCGTGATGGTTGGTCATCTTAATAAAGCCAAAGGCACAAGTTCACAGTATCGCGGTCTTGGTTCCATTGACTTTCGTGCAGTCGCTCGTAGCGTGTTGCTCGTTGGTCGGCTTCGCAAAGAACCCAACGTGCGCATCATCGTTCACGATAAATCTTCGCTGGCACCTGAGGGAAAATCGATGGCATTCAATCTCGGAAACGATCAAGGCTTTTATTGGCTTGACGGTTACAGTGAGATGACCTCGGAAGAACTGCTCTGCGGTTATTCTTCCGAAACCAAAACAGCCGTGGCAGAAGAATTGATTCGGGATATGCTCGATGACGGTAAAGAGGTTATGGCAGACGATATCTTCCGTACGGCAGAGAGCAAAAACATATCGCGCCGAACAGAAAACGAAGCCAAAAAGAAGATACCTAATATCCGAACCCGAAAGGTCGGCAAAGGCTGGGCTTGGTCGATACCTGAATAAAGATTGCAACATTGCAGTGTGTCCTTTCTGCATTGTAAAAATGATGACAATAGGAGTTATTTGCATTGTTGCATTGTTCAATTTATTCGCACAAATAACGCCGTGTTTTGCCCTGTGTGCCACGTTTGTCCTCACGGTCGAGCAAACCACCCGTCCCAATCAAAATTGAGCTATTTTGGGCGACTTTGACAGTGAGTTAAGGTTGAAGGGTTGGTGTGGTAGCACACTTAGGATGAAAAAAGCAGGAGAAAGGAAGGGCGTCCCGTTTTGCCGCCCTTCCGCAACACATCGGACGGCAACGCCGACCGTTTGGGGCTTTTAGAGCCTTGAATACGGTAAAAATCAGGTGTCACCCCTAATTTCTCGAAAACAACCCTTGGTAGCACCCCTGAAATAAGTAATAAATACAACAAAAAAGGAGAATGAAAAATGCCTGTATCAAAAGACAAATTGAAATTTATAGCACACCTCTATCCCGAAACCGTAAAGACGGTTGACGATATGTTTCGTCGAGCAGATTGCAGATCAAGATCGGAATTCATCGAACAAGCCATTCGTTACTATGTTGGATACCTAACAGCAAACGATGACACATCGTACTTACCGATAGCTATGCTCTCGAATATGAAAAGCATTGTTGCTGAGAGCGAAAATAAAATCAGCAGAATTATATTCAAGGTTGCTGTTGAATTGGGAATGATTCAAAACGCCTTTGCTTATTCTCATCAAGACATTACCGCTGAAAGTCTTGCACGACTTCGTGAATCGGTAGAGGACGTAGTGAAGTCCACTAACGGTATGCTGAAATTAGAAGATGCTGTTGAGTGGCAAAAAGAATAATGTACAATAACTAAAAATGAAGAAAGGAGAACTTCATGAGTTACAGATATTATTTCAAAATGTTTAAGAACGAACCCGATGTGTTGACCGTACCGGATGTGGTAAGGCTGTTGCAATTCGGTAAGAATACTGTCTACAGTCTCATCAAAGAAGGTAGGATTAGTAGTATAAAGCAGGGCAAGAAAATTATCGTGCCGAAGGTGTGCTTGGTTGAGTTTTTAACCAACGCAGGCAACTATCAGACGCCGTCCCCGACAGTCCCGAATAATCTCTGGACTTGTGAAGGATGTTGTGATAGTGTTGGTGTTGCCCGAGAAACCGAAGGACAATTTCAAAAGAAAGGAGCGTGAGCAAATGAAACGAATCACAGGACACCTGACCGAGAAAAACAAAAAGTGGTATGCGGTCATTAATCTGTATGACACTGACGGTAAGCGCAAAGAGAAATGGCAAGGTCTGAATCTCGATGCGAACAAAGGTAACAAGCGCGAGGCGGAACACCGCCTCCGCCAACTCCTTGATCACTACAACACCGATGACCTATACAAGCGTGAGAATATGTCCCACGCCGATCGTGAGCGTAGCCGAGTGGCACATATGCAGGTAGCAGATTACCTTCCCGAGTGGTTGGAGTCACACAAGGTAAATGTGTCGGAAACCACCTACGAAGGTTACAAGCTGATGATACAATCACGAATGGTTCCGTTCTTCCGCAAGTGTGGTGACCTCAAGGTCAAGGATATTACGGGTGATGAAATCAATGATTATTATATCCGTATACGTAATGACGGGCTCAAAGGCACCACTGCTCAACGCCATCACGCGCTGTTGCATCTGGCTTTCAAGTCGGCAGTCAAGCGCAGAGTGATACCGAGCAATCCCGTTGAGCAAGCCGACAGACCAAAGGCGCAACAGTACATCGGCAAGTATTATAACGCCACTGAGCTGAAAGAGTTGCTTGATAAAACGGTGGACGACCCGATACACATTGTAATCTTTCTCGCAGCTTACTATGGACTCAGACGAAGCGAAGTGCTCGGTCTCAAATGGTCGGGGGTGGACTTTGAAAATAAGACGGTCAGCATCAGTCACAAGGTGGTGCAAAACGACAAAGGCGTGGTCGGTATGGACGTTATGAAAACAAAATCTTCCTACCGCACACTGCCTTTAATACCGCAAGTAGAAGAAGTTCTCCTTGCCAAAAAAGAAAAGCAAGAAGAAATGATGCGAGTAATGCGCCGAGGTTACTGCAAAAAATACACCGACTACATCTGTGTCGATGCAATCGGTGAATTGATAAAACCCAACTACGTGACCGACCATTTCAAAGTGGTGCTGAAAGAAAAGGGATTAAAACCCGTTCGCTTTCACGACCTACGGCACAGTTGCGCATCATTACTCCTTGCAAACGGTGTGCCTATGAAGATGATTCAGGACTGGTTAGGCCACTCTGATATGGGAACCACCGCCAACATTTACAGCCACATCGATAGCGAGAGCAAAAAAGCAAGTGCAATGGCAATCGGCTCGGCGTTGGGATAACAGAAAAGGCTGAACCCAATCGGGTTCAGCCAATCGGCAAAAGAATCAGGTGGTAGGTTCTTTAACATCCTTTTTATACGATACTGGGGGATAAATATATCCATGTTTATTAATAATTGCTTCAACTTTTGATGATCTTTCTTTCCTAGTGTGCTTAAAAGAAACAATGCTCATTAGCAGATTGTCACCACCAGCTTCAATGCAAATTTGAGTTATGTTTTTTCCTGCAGATTCAGGATGTTCTTTCAAATAATTTTGAATAATTGTTGATTTTGTAAAGTTTTGCTCAGTTATCTCCGCATCCAAGCAAAACGCTTTATGCATATTTATATATGATTCTTCTGTATAACGCATAACATAGAGACTTTCTTCTAAACCAAATTTAGAACTTGTCCAAATATTGTTATCGTCCATATCATAAGACATCGTTAAGCCTGTGGCGTGATAGCATAAAACAGAAAAGAAACTTGATCCAACCCTATCATCAAAGTTTGTTCCACTATTATTTAGTTCATAAACATCTGATTTGTAATACAAATTCAAGATATAAAGGGCTCCCAACGCATTTATCAAATTTCCCAACGTTGCCATTTTTAATGACTCTAAACGATTGTGCTTAATAGCTTGATACGCTTGTTTCCATTTGCAACCGCTGGTTCCTCTCTTGTTGGCTTTCTTTAGGGGACAAATAAATAAATTATCTTCGTCTTCGAAATAGGCGGAGATTGATGTGATTGACAGTTTTTTCTGGCTAAGATGCCACTGCTGCTCTAAAAGCTCGATACAGTCTGTATCAAAATACAAATCTCTATTATTGCCATCGGAATCAACAGGTGACATATTTCCGCCAAGTTGTTCGTACAGGGCTTTAGATATGGCTTCAATTTCTATTGCACATCTAACAATTAAGTCTCCTATATGCATAGAATAAACAGTTAATTGCTTGTCTGAAAAATGTATGTATTTTGTGAGTGTTAATAATTCGTTCTCGAGATTTTTATACACTGACCAAAAAAGATTAATATTAGTCATCGTAAAACTCCTTTCGTAGTTCTAATATTATTGTACCACAAAAAGAAAACAACCGCAATCTAAAGATTACGGTTGTCCTTGGCGGAGACGGCGAGATTCGAACTCGCGGGGGATTGCTCCCTAACTGATTTCGAGTCAGCCCCGTTATGACCACTTCGATACATCTCCATATATTTGCTTTGTTATTTTATCAAAGTATTCTTTTAATGTCAAGGTGAGAGGTAGCTATTTTTACAGAGGTTACAATATATTACATTATATAGGGATTTGTTGACTTTTATTTCTTGGAATGGTAATATTAGAGTGTTTTAATACGTGTTTTTGAGGTGAGATTTTGAATACTTATTCTGTTATCTTTTTCACTGACAATAAAGAGCAGCACTCAGAGCTTATTGAGCTGCTGGAGCTTAACACAAACCTTAGTCTTTGTACTTACTCATCAGATTCCTGGACAGATATTGATTTCTACGCAAAAAACAATGTTGCTTTTGTTATGGATGAGATACCTCATACCAAGGAGTCTACTTGGATTTTATCAAAGCTTTCCGATGCAGGTCTTTTTGCCGAAATTCCGATTTTGTTTACAACCTTCGATGCAATGTATGAATTTGAAAAGTCGGGCTTTGCATCCTTTGCTTATGATATTTTTCCTGAGCCATTTGAATACGAATTGGCGTACAGACGTTTTCAGAATATTGCTGAAATCAGGCAGCTTAAGCTACAGATTGTTAACTTATCTCAAATTCACTCGAAGCGAATATTAAACCAGACTAATAAACTCAAAGCGCAAAATGCAAGAATGCAAACAATCAACTACGACCTTGTTGAGTTGCTTGTTGCTGCTATCGAAAGCAGAGATCTTGAATCCGGTCAGCATATTAAAAGAATACGTTTCTTTACTAAGGCATTAACAGATGCCGTTATGGCAATGTGCCCTGAGTACGAAATTACTAAAGAACAGGCAGAGTATATTTTTTACGCATCATCTGTTCACGATATCGGTAAAATCGCAATACCTGATGCTATTATGCTTAAGCCCGGGCGCCTTAATCAGGAAGAGTTTGAAATTATGAAAACGCACACCACACGTGGCTATGCGTTGCTTAATATGCTTGATGGTATTGATGCTGAAAATCCATATTTTAAATACTGTCAGGAAATATGCCACTACCACCACGAAAGGTGGGATGGCAGAGGCTATCCTTGTGGTTTGTCAGGCGATGAAACACCTATATCAGCCCAAATAGTTGCTGTGTGCGATTGCTACGATGCATTAACCAGCCACCGTACATATAAATCGGCTATGACTCACAGCGAGGCTGTTGATTTAATTCTTTCGGGTGGATGTGGTCAATTTTCACCAAAGCTTATGAAGTGCTTTGAGTCTGTTTTACCTGAGTTTGCACGAATAGAAAGTGAATTAAAAAGCGATGGAGTTAAGGCTTCTGATGATAGAATACAGTATAAAACAGAAGCTGAACTTCCTGTTTCCGAAAATCGTTCTGTAAGCTTTACCGATAGCGAAGAAAGCGTTTTAGCCGGGCACGATATTATTTTTGAAGCTAATATTAAAAATGGCTACTTTAATGTAGTAAGAGGTAATTGGACCTGGCTTTTCCCGTATGTTCCTAAAAACTTTACCGAAGCAATTGCACAGTGCTTGCGCATATGCCACCCTGCAGATGCTGCAAGGTTTGCTACTAAGGTTAATATTGAGGCATTTACCGAGCTTTGTAAGACAGGTAAAAAGAGAACACGTGTTGAATTCAGAATTATTCGTGAGGGAATGGAGTACCTTGCAGTAGGTTTTATTTTGTTTATTGCCGATGAAGAGAATAACCTTGTTGGTTTAAATGGTGTTTTCAATATTTACGACAGCGATGAGGTTCTCTCTGATATTAAACGTGGCTTCGGTGTAACCGACTCATTAACAGGCTTGCCTCTTCAAAAGCAGTTTGAAATTGATGTTAACTCATTTTTAAAAGATAACATTCAATCTAAAAACCTGCTTATTCATATAGATATCGATAATATGAGCACCTGCAACAATATTTTCGGTTACGAATACGGTAATGTGCTTATTAAAGAGTTTGCCTCAAAATTGCGTGGTGTTTCAAGTAACGATAAAATTATCGGTAAAGCAGCATCCGATAAATTTTATATGTTTGTAAAGAATGTTACTAACCAGGTTGAGGTTGCTGTTTTTATAGAAAATCTTCATAATCTTTTAAGGAAACCATATAAAACAGCTACAGAATCAGGTGTGTTTACAGCTTCGCTCGGTATTGCAAGGTACCCTAACGACGGTAAGGATTTTAAAACTCTTGCAATTGCATCTGAATTTGCTGCCAAATCTGCAAAATCAAACGGCGTCAGCTCGTATGCATTTTTTAATTCAAATATGCAAAGCCTCGCTTCATATTCATTAGCAAACGATAGCTTTGCTGCCGACAAACCTAAAAAAGATTATGAGCCTCGGTTTATACCTATCACCGATGCTAAAACAGGGGCTCTTGTTTGCTACGATTATATGCCGTTTTTATCTTTCAATTCTTCTGCAGACATTTCGCCTGAGGCTTTCTATGAAATAAATAAAAGTGATAAAAATGCTAAAAATCTTTGCATTGTTTCTATAAAAAGCTTAATGTATATGCTTATCGGATTACGAAATACAGGTAAAAAATTGCCACCTGTTTCTGTATATACTGTTTTTTCAAACGAAGATTTACATTCTTTGTTGCAGGAAATGAAAATCTTTGTAAGCGAAAATGATTGTAAAGACATTGACCTTACAATCCTTTTACCTCAAAATATACTTGAAGAGGTTAATGTAAGCAGATTGAAAAACATATCGAGCTTTATACATAAGCTGGGCTTTAAAATAGGTGTGTATTTGCTTGGCGATAAATATATTCACAACTACTGCCATATTTACGATATATTTGACAGGTATGTAGTTAAATCCGAATATATTACCCACTCTGTATGCTCTAACGGTAATATTAAATATTGTGCAGATACATTGGCAATTTTGAAGAAGTTTGTAAGTGATTTAACTGTTCCGAATATAGTATCGGATTTTGAAAAGGATCTTATGTTTAAGGCAGGCTTTTCTGCGTTTTCTGTTGCTGAGCAATCTGTTGAGGGGCTACAGGCCTTTGTTAATGATTATATGCATAGGGGAGTTAAAAAGCCTGAAAAGAAACAGGTTTATCGTAACTCTGTAGCCTCACTCGACCCATCTGTGGCAATGCACGATATTATTAGCGGACGAATGGTCTTAATGAGCTACGATATTGCTCGCCAAAGGTTAAGTGTAACACCTAATGCATCTAAAATTTTAGGTTACGATGTATTTACTGCGTTAGACAGTGAGCATACCCCTTCTGTTTTAAGTGCCGTTCATCCCGATGATGTTCAGCTTGTAAGTGAAAAAATATCACATGCAAGAATGAGTCTTGGCTTGGTGGTTTTTGATGTAAGGGTCGGTACAGGTCCGACAAAGGATGTGTACAAAAAATTTTCTGTTACCGTTATTTGCTCTGTTGATGATAAGGGTTCACCTGTTCGTTTGCAAATAACACTTATTGAAGCATCAGAGTAAGGTCTTGAAGTTTTCCAATAACCTTTTTTCGATTCTTGATACATAAGAGCGTGAAATATTAAGCTTTTTTGCTACCTCTCGTTGAGTTAACGGTTGTTCTCCGTTTAAGCCGTAGCGCATAATTAATATTTTTTTATCTCTGTTTTGAGGCATAGTCTTTATAAGCTTGGCTAATTTTATCAGCTTGTTTTGAGTATCAATTTCCTCAATAATTGTATCGTCTACAGCAATTATGTCCATTAAGGTTAAAATATTTCCCTCGTTATCAGAGTCGATTGGGTCATCAAAGGATATTTCGCAGCTTTGCTTTTTTGTTCCCCTGAAGTGCATTAATATTTCATTGTCGATACATCGGGCACAGTAGGTTGCAAGCCTGACCTTTTTATCCGGCTTGTAGCTGTTAATTCCTTTAATCAGCCCGATTGTACCTATTGAAATTAAATCATCTTGGTCAACGTTTTGTGTGTAATACTTTTTTACAACATGGGCGACAAGTCGTAAATTATGTTCAATTAAAAGCTTTTTTGCTTCTTCATCACCGTTTATGTGTTTTTCAATTGCAGCTTCTTCCTGCTTTTTTGATAACGGCTTTGGGAACGAATTAGTATCCGTTACATGCAAAATAAAGTAAATCATATTACTAAAAAGCAAGAGTATATTCATTAAATCACCTCATTTTTTAATAATATATTCAAGCTTATTACAGGACTTGCAAGTCCGTAAAATTTTGTGAGGTCTTATGAAAAAGATAGAACAATATCGTAATACAATACGAGCAACGGCCATAACTGTTTTTTGTTTGTTATCAACCATTGCTTACTACATTGTGTGGAGTAATGCTTATAACCCTGATTTTGATAACCCGTACAGCGATAAGGGTAGACTCTTTATTGTGAGTGTGTATTTCGCTGTTTTATTTGTTACCAGCCTTATTATGGGTTTGTACAGGATTGATGAATTACGAAAAAGCGAGCTTATTTTCTACGAAACAATTGCACTTTTGTTTTCAAATGCCATTGCATATGCTCAAATTTGCTTGATTAAAGCTGTAATCGCTCCTATTGAGGGAATGGTTGTTATTCTTTTAATTGAGCTTGCCATACTTGTTGTTTGGACATATGTTTCGGCAGCTATTGTGCAGGCATTAAGCCCTCCGGAAAAGCTCGTTATTATTTACGGCAGCCACCTGGCAACCGAAATCGTTTACAAGATGAGCAAAAAGGAAGATAAGTTTGTTATTTCCGAATCTGCTAATGTTGATGAAGGTTATGATAAGCTTGTTCAGCGTATAGACAGGTTTGAGGGCGTTGTTATTTGTGATGTTCCTGCAAGACTCAGAAACGATATTTTAAAATATTGTTACCAGCAAAATAAAAATGTTTACGTAATACCTAAAATTTCCGATATCATTATCAGAAGTGCATCGGATATTACTTATTTTGATTCACCTATACTTAAGTGCTCCTCAACAGGTCCAACCGTTGAACAAAGAGCTGTTAAAAGAATTATAGATGTAATTATTTCTTTTGTTGGAATAATTGTTCTTTCGCCGATTATGCTTATAGTTGCTTTAGCTATTAAGCTTTATGATGGTGGCCCTGTTTTTTATAAGCAAAAGCGTTGCACTAAGGATTTAAAAACCTTTGATATTTTAAAATTCAGAAGTATGGTTGTAGATGCCGAAAAGAACGGACCTCAACCAGCTATTGATAACGATAAGAGAATTACACCTATAGGCAAAATTATACGAGGCTTCAGATTAGATGAATTACCACAGCTTTTCAACATTTTAAAAGGCGAAATGTCTGTTGTAGGCCCAAGACCTGAAAGAATTGAGCACGTTGCAGATTATTCTGAGGAAATACCTGAGTTTGTTAACAGATACAAGGTTAAGGGTGGACTTACAGGCTATGCTCAGGTTTTTGGTAAATACAACACATCTGCATACAATAAGCTAAAAATGGATTTAATTTATATACAAAACTATTCGTTGTTCCTTGATTTTAAGCTTATACTTATGACGGTTAAGATATTGTTTAAAAAGGAAAGCACAGAAGGCTTTGATGTAAAAAGAAAAAATCAAAAATAAAGGATTATTAAAATGAATTTATATTATATGATTCTTGCAGGTGGTGTAGGCTCAAGAATGAACTCGCCTGAATTGCCAAAGCAGTTTCTTAAGGTTGACGATGTACCCATATTGGTAAGAACTATACGAAATTTTGAATATTTCGGTACCTTTAGAGCAGGCGTTGTTTGTTGCCCTGTTGATTGGGTTGAGTACACTAAAGCTACCTTGCTTGAGTACGGTATATCTTGCGATAATGTTTTTGTAATTCCCGGTGGTAAAAACAGAAACGGTTCAGTCAAAAACGGTTGCCGGTTTTTAACTGAACGCTTTAATATAAAAAATGATGATGTTATTCTTACCCACGATGCAGTAAGACCGTTTATTGATGCACGCATTATTAAAGAAAATATTGATGCTGTTGCAGAGTATGGCGCAGCAAATACGGTTATGCCTGTGTACGATTCTATAATACGTAGCTCAACAGGTAAGTTCTTTACAGAACACCTTCGAAGAAGTGAGCTTTACAGGGTGCAGACACCTCAAAGCTTTAGGTTAGCTGAGCTAAATAATGTAATTAATTCTTTATCAGAGAGTGAGCTTGCCGAGTACACGGATGTAGCATCTGTATTTGCAGACCGAGGCTACCGAGTTTACCTTGTTGAAGGCTCCGATATTAACATTAAGCTTACAACACCGTTTGATATGGCCGTTGCACAAACAATAATTACAAATATGCCTTAGCTTGTATATTCTTCGATTATTAAATTCAATTCATCAACTGTATTTGCATATATTCCGTTTTTTATAGTTAATATATCATTTGAAGGTAATGAATCGGTTAAAATGTTATATACTTCAATAGGCTCGTTATTCGAAGCCTCAAATAGTGCAATATATCCGTTGTAATCGGAAAGAATATAGTTATAATTTGCTTTTTCTGCGTTTGTTTTTTCGATTTGAGCTGATTTTTTTATATTCATTGGCTCTGTGAATAACAAGCCCATTACAAAGGCAACAGCTAAACTCGTAAATATTATTATTTTTTTCATGTAATTAATCACCACTTTTTGTTATAATTCTTAACGAAAAGTGATGTTTTATACAAATTATTATACTATTATATTTCTGTTGGTAGTTATTGAGGAGGAATCCCGATGAAAGACAAGAAAACTAAAAAACCACTCCTTTCTGTAAAAGGTAAGGGTGGTGCAAAAAAACAGCGCAAGCCAAAAAAGGAACGCCCAAGGCTTAAAAAATTCTTGCGTGTTGCTACAGTTGTATGCAGTATAGCTCTTATATGTGGCGTTGTAGCAGTCGGTTATGTGTACAATTTTGCTAACGAATATGTTAATGGCGACAAAAAGGTTGACTTAGATGTATATAAGGCTAACCAGGCACAAACAAGCATTATTTATGCATACGACTCAAACAAGGAGCTTGTTGAGCTTTTAAGACTGCACGGTGCTGAAAATCGTGTGTGGATTGAGTATGGTGATATTCCACAGGATATGGTTGATGCCTTCCGTGATCTTGAGGATAAGAGATTTGAAGAGCATAAGGGCGTTGACTGGTACGGTACAGTTTTCGGTGTTATGTCATCAGGTTTTGAGCGTGGTGCCTCAACAATAACTCAGCAGCTTATTAAAAACGTTACAAAGGAAAACGGCAGAACTGTTTCCAGAAAGTTTTATGAAATTCTCAATGCTCTTAATGTTGAGCGTTTTTACCACAAAAAAACTATTATGGAATTCTATCTTAATACAATCTACCTTGGTAATGGTTGCTACGGCATAAAAACTGCAGCTGAATATTACTTTGGTAAAAATGTAGAGGACCTTAATGCTGCAGAGTGTGCAATAATTGCTTCAATTACAAAGGCTCCCGCAGACTTTGACCCGTTAACTAAGGATGGTCTTGCAGCCCTCGTTGAAACTGATGAGAAGGGGAATGTGGGCAGACAAAGATATTGCCTCTCTTGTATGCTCGAAAATGGCTCTATTACTCAAGAGGAGTACGAAGAAGCTCTTGATTTTGAGTTGATTTTTACTAACAGTGAAAATTATAAGGGTAGCCAGGTTACCGAGGATAAGGAAGACGAGGAAGAAAAAGAATATACAGAGGATGATATTAAATACAGCGACTCCCGTGATGACGGCAAATCCTCTTATTATGTAGAATACGTTATTGACCAGGTTATTGCCGATTTGATGGATGAATATGAGCTTACCTACAATGAGGCTTGGCGTAAAGTTTTCTTTGGCGGATTAAGAATATACACTGCAGTTGATTTGGATGTTCAAACAGCAGCAGAAAAGGTATTTATAAACAGAGAAACAATGCCAAAGGAAAAGGATACAGAAAAGGACCCTGCTGCCCAGGCTGCAATTACAATTATGGACTATAACGGTAGAGTTGTTGCTATGGTTGGTGGCGCAGGTGAAAAGAAAAGCTTCCGTGGTTTGAACAGAGCTTGTAATTCACCACGTCAGCCCGGTTCTTCAATTAAACCTCTTTCCGTTTACACTCCTGCAATTGAAGATAATGTTATCACCTGGTCTACTATGGTACAAAACTACGGTATCAGAATGGGCTCATCACGTTGGCCTGTAAACTACGGTGGTTCTGCAGGCTCACCTAATAAATTTGTTACGGTACAGTACGCCTTACAGCAATCCTTGAATACTGTTCCTGCTCAAATTGTTCGTCGCTACGGTATTAGCCCTTGCTTTGATTTCCTTGTAGATGACCTTAATTTTAAATACCTTGTTACTGATGAGGATGACCCTAATTACGACGGTAACTATTCATCGATTTGTGTTGGTGGTATGAGCGAAGGCGTTACTACACTTGAAATGGCAGCTGCCTATGCTATTTACGGCAATAACGGATATTACTATGAGCCGTATTCATACTACAAGGTTACAAATAACGATGGTACCGAAACACTCCTTTCAGCAGGTAATGATGAAGGTGAGCAGGTTATTTCAGAGCGTACAGCAGGTGTTATGAGAGAGCTTCTCAAAACAGTTTCTTCACGTGGTACCGGCGCAGGCTACGGTGTTAGTGGCTTCTCAAACTTTAGTAAAACAGGTACTACCTCCGATGATTATGACCGTTGGTATGTAGGTGGCACACCTTACTATGTGGCAGCCTGCTGGTACGGCTACGATATTCCTGAATCAATTACAAATACATCGGGTAACCCTGCAGGTAAGCTTTACAGCAAGGTAATGAATGCAGCACATGAGGATTTAGAAAGCTTATCCTTCCCAAGTGCAAGTGGTGTTGTTGCAAGAAAGTATTGTAAAATTTCGGGTGATATTGCCGTTGCAACCTGTGCAGAAACCTCAACAGGCTATTATAAGAGTAACAAAATCCCTTCAAAATGTAAGGATTGTGCAATTAGAAACGGTATCGGTCAAGGCATACCGGATGTTATTCCTAATACTGCAACTACAACAGAGGTTTCAACAACAGCACCTGTTAAACCTCCCGTTACAACACCTTCTACAACAGTTGCACCACCAACAACTACACCACCAACAACAGCTGCTCCACCGGATACAACTGTTACAACACCTGTACCCGATACACAAGCACCTGCAACTGTTCAGGCTCAGGTGGCTGCAGCAATGCATAACAATTGGAATTAAAATTAATATGTGGCTGGTAGTTTTTTCTATCGGCCACTTTGAGGTATTTTATGATAATAATGTCAGTAGATTACGGCGATAAAAGAACAGGTATAGCCGTTTGCGACAAGCTTGAAATGCTTGCTTCGCCTGTGTGTGTTTTAACAGAATGGAACGCTCAGACTCTTGCAGAAAAAATAGTTGCCTTGGCTATAGAGAAAAAGGCTGAAACAATAGTTGTAGGCTTACCTAAAAATATGGATGGAAGCAAAGGCTTCAGGGCAGAGGCTTGTGAAGAGCTTGGCGAGCTTATTAGGGCAAGAACTGAGATTCCTGTTTGCTTTTGGGATGAAAGGTTAACAACTGTTTCTGCTCACAGAATTTTGAGTGAAAATAATGTCAGAGGTAAAAAGAGAAAAGCAGTTGTGGATTCCGTTGCTGCTGAAATTATTTTACAGGACTTTTTAGAGTACAGAAAAAATGTGTAAGGGAAGTGTTTTGCAGTGAAAAAGAAAAAGGTTACTACACAGCCTGTTTTGCCAAATGTTGATACAGCTTTGTATACTGCAGATTACATCCTTTGCAAGGCTTTAGATATTGGTGAAAATTTACTTAAATGTGGTGGTGAGCCACACAGAATTGAAGATACAGTTACGAGAATATGCACAGCCTACGGTGCTGTACACACAGATGTTTTTGCATTGCCATCCCTTGTTATGGCCGGTGTAAGGATGGCAGACGGTACAACAGCCTCGCAGGTGCGCAGAGTTTATAAAACAGCTAACAATATGTATCGTTTAGATAAAATAAATAATCTTTCAAGAAGAATATGTAACGGTGTAACCTCCCTTGAGGATATTGATACAGAAATTAAAGAAATAATAAGCTCTAAACCCTTTAACAGATTTTTTGCTTTACTTGGTGGAACTATAGCAGCAGGAGGCTTCGCTGTTTTTTTTGGTGGCACAATTTACGATGGCCTTGCTGCAGCTATTGCAGGCTTCCTTGTATCAGCATTAAATCTTCATAAAATCAAATTTGTTAACCATATGCTTTACACAATAGTTGTATCGTTTATTGGTGCATTTGCAGGGCTTACTGTGCATAAGTTGGGTCTTGGTGATAACCTTGATATGATAATGATTGGTACAATTATGCTTGTTATACCGGGCCTTGCTTTTGGTAATGCTGTAAGAGATTTGCTTTTTGGAGATACCGTTTCGGGTATTATTCAACTTGTACAGGCTATTATCAGTGCAGTTATGGTTGCCTTTGGATTTATTACTGCCATTATGGTTTTCGGAGGTATCACATTATGATTACTTCTATAATTATTAAAATAATTGCAGGTGTTATTGGTACTGTAGGCTTTGCCATACTCTTCAGGTTAAAGCCTTTGCATTGGGTTTATGCAGGTATAGATGGCTTGCTTGCGTGTATAGTTTATTTTATTGGTTTAGAAATTTTTGAAGGTGTTTTAGGTCCTAACATTCTTGCAGCCTTTGTTTGCGCCTTTGGTGCAGAGGTCTTTGCAAGAATAGCAAAGGCACCTTCAACGGTTTTCTTGTTACCGGGTATTATAGTGTTTGTTCCCGGTAGAACACTCTACTACACAATGAATGAGCTTATGAACAGAAATTATGTTGAGGCAGGACATAACCTTCTTTTAACGGTACAGGTTGCAGTTGCTCTTGGTGCCGGTATTATATTGGCTTCTTTATTAAGAATCATAATTTTTAACACATACGACAGAATAAAAAATAAAAGATAAACTTATTATATAAATTGTACAGAAAGGTGGTTTTAAAGATGCGTAAGCTTTTAGCTGTTATTATTTCTGTATTAATAGCCGTAATACCCTTAAGTGTTACAAGTGTAGCTATTAATGATGAAACCAATAATAAAAGACTTGATGCTTTTATAGGTGATTTGGCAGAGCTTGTTAATAATGATGCTTTAAAAAACGAAATATCGGGCAACGCAGCTTTAAAATACAGCAATTCCACCGATAATGCAGCAGCTGTTAATAAGTATAACGAAAAATATACAAACCGAGTAATTGTAAAATCTGTAAAAAAGCTTAATCCACTTGATTCTGTCAGCTACATTTACGGCTACAATGATTTGCATATTTTACAGTTCGATAACCGAGAGTCCACCCTTAAAGCAGTTGAGTATTATTCATCTTTGAGCTATGTTGAGTTTGCTGAAGAGGATGCATATCTTTATGAGGCAGTATCAGAAGAAGGAGTTGTGTACGAAAGTGCAGTAGATTTTCCCACAAGTATTCAATCTAATATATTTGGTTTTACCGAAGCAAAAGCAAATTCTGACGGTAACGAGGTCAGCATAGCTGTTATTGACTCAGGCGTTGAAATACATCACGAATTTCTTGAGGGTAGAGTCATTGATAGTGGTGTTGATGTTATTAATAACAGTGGCTCTGCAAATGATGACCGAGGCCACGGAACCCATGTTGCAGGTATAATTGTTTCGAATACTCTTAATAACGTTACTGTTCACGCATACAAGGCTTTAAACGCATCAGGCTCAGGCACCTCTGCTCAGATAGCTCTTGCTATAGATGCTGCTGTTGAGGATGGTATGGATATTATTAACCTTAGTATGCAGATGCAAGGCACAAGTGATGTTTTGTACGAGTCTGTTAAAGCAGCATATGATAAGGGGATTGCTGTTATTGTTGCAGCCGGTAATGCACACGTTGACCTTGAAACAAATCCGTATTCACCCGGTGGCTTTGAAGAGGCTATTTCTGTAATGTCCTGTACAATAGATAAGGTGCTTTCAGATACCTCTAACTATGGCTCGCCTTGCGATATTGCTGCACCCGGTGATAAGGTGCTAAGCTCATACTTGAATAACACATACAAGGTATCGTCGGGTACATCTATGGCAGCTCCGTTTGTGTGCGCTGCTGCAGCATACTTACTTGCAAAGGACAATACCTTAACCCCTGATGAAATTGATGCAAAGCTTGATGAGCAGGGGATTTGGATGTACGGTAGCTACCGTGCTAAATATTTACAGATTGGTACAGGTATTAATGTTAGCGACTTAACTGCAGCACCTTCTTTTGTTACCGATAGCTGCACATTTATAGGTGCTATGAAGGTGGAGCTGACCTGTACATCTGAAAATGCAGATATATATTATACTACCGATAATTCTGCTATTGTTCACGCTTACAGCGAACCGTTTTACGTTTCGAAAACAACAACGGTAAAAGCGTTCACTCTTGAAAATGGTTATTTAATGAGTGATGTTATATCTCGTACTTATACATTGGTTGCCGGAAACGATACGGATTTTGTTGTTGATGAAAACGGTACTCTTATTGAATATAACGGCAACTTAACAGATGTTAGCGTTCCTTCGTGTGTTAACGGCATACCCATATTATCTGTTTCGCAAACAGCCTTTAGCAATAATACTCAAATTCAAAGTGTAACCTTTGAAAACACTATTACTGAAATAAAGGAAAATAGCTTTAAAGGTTGTACTAACCTTGTCAAGATAACTGCAGCAAGCGTTAAAACTATTGGTGCCGGTGCCTTTGAGGATTGCGAAAGCTTTATAAGACTTTTGGGCAGCGAGGTTGTTGAGGTAGGCGCAAATGCATTTTTGAATTGCACAAAGCTTGTTGATTTTGATGCTAACAGGCTAAAAACCATTGGTGACGGTGCTTTTAAAAATACAATAGCTTTTAAGGCATTTAGCGCACCTGTAATTAATGAAATCGGCAACAATGCTTTCGAAAATTCAGGTTTGACGACTGCTGCAATTTCTACAGCAGTTAAAGTCGGCAGTAACGCCTTTTTAAATTGTAAAAGCTTAACAGGTATATTGCTTTCTAATGCTACAGAAATAGGCAATGGCGCCTTTAGTGGCTGCGATGCATTAACTACTGTTTCAATTAATTCACTTTCTGCAGTTGAAATAGGCGAAAATGCCTTTAAGGATTGCATAGGCTTGCAAACTGTTGAAATAGATGCTGTAAACCAAATAGATAAAAGCATCTTTAGTGGCTGTAACGCTTTAACAAGCCTTACAATTGGCTCTGTAAACGTAATAGGCGAGGGTGCATTCAGTGGTTTAGAGGGGTTAACTACTGTAGCAATCAATTCCACTTCTTCTATAGAATTGGGCGAAGGTGTATTTAGTGATTGTAAATCATTAGCTACCGTTACATTTGGCTCGGGTATTGTTACAATTCCAAGCTACTGCTTTTATAACTGCCATTCATTACAAGAGCTTGAATTTTCAGTTATTACGCTTGTTGGTGAATCTGCATTTGAAAATTGTTATAGTTTAAGCGATTTTTCATTTAACTCTGTTGAAGCTGTTGAAGCGAACTCATTTAAAAGCTCAGGCTTAACATCAGTTGTCAGCAATAAGCTGTTCACTATAGATAAAACAGCCTTTGATAATTGCACCAAACTAACAAGCATAGCCTTTGATGCTATTACAGATGTTGATTTAAATATGCTTTCCTCCTGTAGCAATGCGCAAAGCTTTTCTTTTAAAGCTGCTACCTCAATCACTTTCCCACAAAATGGTATGGTACAGTTTTTCCCTAATGTAGAACGCTTTGTTGCACCTAAGCTTTCAAGCTTACCTGATAATACATTTGCAGATTGCCGTATGTTTAATACATATGATTTTTCAGGGCTTGTTACAATTGGTGCAGGTACATTTAAAAATACTGCAATTACCGTTGCCGGATTTAATTATGCTACAGCAATAGGCGATGGTGCGTTTGCTAATGCAAATGAATTAAAGGAAATAACCTTGCCACGAGTTACAAGCATTAATGCTGATATGTTTAAGGACTGTTCCGGTGTTCAATCTGTTCGTTTTGCCGGTATAACAGAGCTACCTGCAGACTTTGATGTTTCAGTTGTTTTCCCAAGTCTTACAAGCTTTTCTGCTGCTAAGGTTAGTTGTATTCCTGATTATTATTTCCAAAATTGCGTTAATCTCAATTCCATTGTTTTTTCATCTTCTGCACAGCTTGTTATTGGTGAGGGCGCATTTGAAAACTGTAATATAAGCGAATTGAGCATAAACGCAAAACAAATAGGTAAAAATGCGTTTAATGGTAATGCTTTGAAAACTTTAGAGGTTGGCTCTTTACAAACCTTGGATTGTGATATTTTTGGTTCTTCAAAACAAACTATTACTTCCATTAGCTTTTCTGCTGTTAAAAATATTAACGGTATTGTTTTTAATGATGCAAAAAACCTTGAATCAATTTCTTTAAACAGCTTACTTGCTGTGCCCGAAAACTGCTTTAAAGGACTAACCAAGTTGACTACAGTTAGTTTGAGCTCTGTTAAGGAAATAGGTGAGGGCGCTTTCTACGGTTGTACATCTATACAATCACTTTATTTAAATCACGTTACAACCCTTGAAAAGGATTCCCTTAGGGATTGCACAGCCTTAGAGGTGCTTCTAATCGAATCTGTTACAGCTTTGGGCGAAAATGCAATTAGTGGTTGTTCATCCTTAAAGATTTTTGACGCACCCAAGCTTGAACAGGTAGACTACGATTTCCTTAACGGTTGTATTAATATTGAAACAATAATTATTGATTCGGTTAAAGAGTTACCGTCTAATGGTGTAAGCTCACCCTTTGCTCACCTTGAAAAATTGAGTATGTTTAGGGCACCGAGTGTAACAAACGTGCCTGATTATGCTTTTGCTGACTGTAAAGCATTAACTTATGCTGATTTCTTTAATGCTGAATATGTTGGTAAATATGCATTTAAGGGTTGTCCGCTTACAGATACCGATTCAGAGAGTGTTGGTTGTGCAGAGGTAATTGCTGAAGGTGCGTTTATGGATAGTGGTATAAAGACAATCACTTCTGAGGCTACAACAGTTGGGGATAAAGCATTTGCTAATTGCGAAAATTTATTGCGCGTTACATTACCCCAAGCAAAGTCTATTGGTGTGAGCGCCTTTGAAAACTGCACAAGCCTTAATAGAGCTGAGCTTGGTGAGGTTGAGAGCATTCAAGCTAAGGCATTTAACAATTGCACAGCTCTCAGGTGGGTAGAGCATAGTGGTAACCCAGCAATAGGTGATATGGCGTTTTACGGCTGTAGCCTAATAAATAACCTTGAACGCTTAAACCCGTATTCCATAGGTAGCCAGGCATTTTACGGTACGGATATTATTTACGATAAGCTTGAGTTGCCTGAGCTTATAAAAATCTCCGAAAATGCTTTTGACGGCGTGGAAATTTCTAACTTGATTTTAGAAAATGTTGAGGAAATATATGATGTGCCTGAAAACGCCAATGTGTTAATCGGCTCAAAGGTAACAGCAGGTGCTATTGACAGCAATACAACCTCAACAATTTACTCACCTGCAGGAACCGTCGTATCAAAATATTGCCTTAAAAACGGTGTTAATTATAAGGAATTTAACGAAAGTAACCCTATAATTACTAATACTGCAAAAATTATTTATAAGCACGGTCAGATGTTAGAATTTGATGCACTTGCCTTTAATACAGAGTATAGCTGGTATGGTTGCAATAAATCAGATTGCTCTGATGCTGTTCTTTTAAAAACAGACCAGGATTACTTTGTGCCTGTTACCGGCAATAATAATGAGAATATATATAATTATTATTACTGCGTTGCAAAAAGCACAGAAAACGGTAATGTGGTTAATATTAAAAGTAATCTTATAAATAACACATTTAAAATGGTTTGGGATGACAGCTTTAACCTTGACCACGAAAAGGGCTACTATTATTCTTACGAAAAAAATGGTGTAGAGGCTCTTAATGCATTAAATATTGATGATGAATATTGTGTTGTTGACTATTCGCATCAGTATGGTTCAACGAGCGTATTAGGTACAGGCTCTAAAATCTCGTTTGTAGAGGAGGGAGCTGTGGTTAAGGAGTACACAGTTGTGCTTAAGGGTGATGTTAACGGTGACGGATATGTTGATGCCCTTGACTGTATGGCTATAGGCCTTGTTGCAGAAGAAAAAGAAGAATTTGATGAAGAAATTTATAAGTATGCAGCAGGCTTGCTATATGATGATTTTGAGTATATTACAAGCAACAATTATCAGGCAGCTGTAAACCAAGCGCTTTCCAACTGAATATTTTTGCATAAAAAAACTCTCTATGATTTTTCATAGAGAGTTTTTTATGTTGTAAATTAAAAATTATAATTTAAGGCTCTTAATAAGTGCTTCACATTCAGCCTGGTCCATAATTTTAGGAACAGGGTAGAGTGGGTTGCCTTCTTTTAAAGCACGCTCTGCAATAAGAGGAATATCCTCGTCCTTAATCTGCTCAAAGCCTGTTGGAATATTCATTTTAGCATTAAGCTCACGTATAGCAGCTATAAAGCGCTTTGCCTTTTCTCTGTCGCCCTGTGCAGGACCTGAAACACCTGCAACATCAGCAAGCTCTGCAAGTCTCTTGTAAGCTGTTTCGCCAAAGTAATCGAGTACATATGGAAGAATAACTGCGTTTGCAAGACCGTGTGGAATACCGTACATACCACCAAGGTTGTGTGCAATTGCGTGTACATAGCCAACATATGCACGAGTAAAAGCAAGACCTGCGTGGAATGATGCAACAAGCATATTTTCACGGGCTTCAAGGTTTTTGCCGTCTACGTAAACTTTTTCGATGTTTTCAAAAATAAGCTTTGTAGCTATTTTAGCGTCCTCAAAGGTTTGTTTGGTGTTACTGCCACCTATGTAAGCCTCAACTGCGTGTGTAAGGGCATCCATACCTGTTGTAGATGTAATGTGTGGTGGAAGACCTATTGTAAGCTCAGGGTCAAGAATTGCATATTTAGGACGAAGGTTAGGGTCGTTAATAGCATTCTTTTCGTGTGTATCCGGGTTAGAAATAACAGCTGCGATTGTTGTTTCGGAGCCTGTACCTGCTGTGGTCGGTACTGCAAAGAAGGGTGGAAGCTTTTTAAGAATTTTAAAAAGACCACGCATATCTGACGGAGTTTTGTTTGGCTTTACAACCCTTGCAGCAGTAACCTTTGCACAGTCCATAGGTGAGCCACCACCAAAAGCAATAAAGCCCTGGCAGTTGTTTTCTTTATATATCTTAAGTGCATCCTCAACATTGTAAATTGTTGGGTTTGGCTGTACCTCATCGTAAACAGAGTATTTAATGCCTGCTGCCTCAAGACCCTCAAAAAGGCCGTCTAATAAGTGAAGACCCATAAGACCTTTATCTGTAACAACAAGTACGTTGTTAATTCCTTCAGCCTTAACAAGCTCAGGCAGCTTTTTAACAGCACCCGGACCTTTTGTAACCTTTGGTGGTGTCCAGTCAAGTACGCCTGCAGCAACCTTCATTACCTTTTGGTATGTTCTGCAATAAGCTTTATTAAGTGTGCTCATATTTAACCCTCCAATTATTTAATAATTTTGTGGAATACCTTTTTACCTTTTTTGATTATTACAAATCCCTTTTCAAAATCAGCAACAGGGATAATGTACTGTGGTGCAGTAATCTTTACATCGTCTACGCTAACGCCACCTTGCTCAATAAGGCGCCTTGCTTCGCCTCTGGAAGCGCAAAGACCGGCTTTTATCATAACATCAATGATGTTAATGCCTTCGGCACTAAGGTCGTCTGCAGCAAGCTGTGTGGATGGCATATTATCTGAATTACCTGCGCCTGAGAAAACAGCCTTAGCAGCATCCTGTGCTTTGTTTGCCTCATCTTCGCCGTGTACAAGTGCTGTAAGCTCCCAAGCAAGAATTTCTTTTGCTTTGTTAAGCTCTGCGCCTTCCCATTTATCCATTTCATCAATTTGCTCAAGAGGGAGGAAGGTAAGCATACGAATGCATTTAAGCACGTCGCCGTCAGCAACGTTTCTCCAATACTGGTAAAATTCGTACGGTGATGTTTTGTTTGCATCAAGCCATACAGCGTTACCTGCTGTTTTACCCATCTTTTTACCCTGTGAGTCTGTAAGTAAAGTGATTGTCATAGCGTGAGCATCCTTGCCAAGCTTTTTACGGATAAGCTCTGTACCACCAAGCATATTGCTCCATTGGTCATCGCCACCGAACTGCATATTGATGCCGTATTCTTTAAAGAGGTAGTAGAAGTCGTAGCTTTGCATAATCATATAGTTAAACTCTAAAAAGCTAAGACCCTTTTCCATTCTTTGCTTGTAGCACTCTGCTCTGAGCATATTGTTAACAGAGAAGCAGGAGCCAACCTCACGAAGAAGGTCAACATAGTTAAGGTTAAGCAGCCAATCAGCATTATTAACCATAATAGCCTTACCCTCGCCAAAGTCAATAAAACGCTCCATCTGTTTTTTAAAGCATTCTGCGTTGTGCTCAATATCTTCTTTAGTGAGCATTTTTCTCATATCTGTTCTGCCGGATGGGTCTCCAATCATGGTAGTGCCACCACCGATAAGTGCAACAGGCTTGTTGCCTGCCATCTGCAAACGCTTCATAAGAGTAAGCGCCATAAAATGGCCTGCAGTTAAGCTATCTGCAGTACAGTCAAAGCCAATGTAAAAGTTGGCTTTACCGTTGTTAACCATTTCTCTGATTTCTTCTTCGTTAGTAACCTGTGCAATAAGTCCACGGGCAACTAATTCTTCATAAATTCCCATAACTGTATCTCCTAAAATAGTAATTTACATATACGATGTAATTATATTATAAATAAATTAGAATGTCAATCATTATAGAGTAAGGCAGGGATAATGTTATTGTTTATTGTATATTCTAAAAACAGTTTGAAATTTTAGTTTATATTCTTAATAATTCAAAATAATATTGATTCGTTACTAAATATTTGTACATAATGTTAAAAATATATTGATTAATTTTTAATTTTTTGTTATATTGTAATTAAAGTTAATTAATCTACAAGGAGATGGCACGATGAAGAAAATAAAAAAGCTTATTGCGATAGTAATTTCCTTTATATTTATTATATCCTGCTTTATTGTTCCGGCATTTGCTGTTAGTGGTAATATACCTGCAGATGTAGTTGCAATGTCAAGTCAGGTCGCTGTTGAAATTGAGCAGGAGGCTATTGTTCTTCTTAAAAATGAAGAAAATTCATTACCTCTTGCAGGTAAAAAAGTAAATGTTTTTGGCGCTGCATCTGTTGTTCCGCTTTTAGGTGGAGCAGGCTCAGGTGCCATCACAACTCACGACCCCGTATATTTCTATGAAGCTCTTAACGAGGCAGGGATTACATATAACACTGAGCTTTTTGAGCTCTACGATAAATATTGTGGCTCTGAAGAAATCTTGAAAACAGGTAGTACAGTGTTTAACAATATGATGCAGCTGCTTCTCGCTAAAAGCGCGCTCAATGAAATGAGTCCTGATAAGCTTACGGAAGATATTATGCAAAGAGCAAAGGCTTTTTCTGAAACTGCCATTATTGTAATTGGCAGAACAAGCGCAGAAAACTCTGATCTTTTACCCGAGACACTTGCTTTAAGTGATAATGAAAGAGCTATGGTTGAAAAGGTTTGTTCAACCTTTTCAGATGTAATTGTACTTTTTAATATTGGTAACGTTATGGAAATGGGCTTTCTTGAGGAATATGAAAGCATAAAAGCTGCTGCTGTTATTTGGATTCCGGGTGAATTTGGTATGAGAGCCGTTGCTCAGGTACTGAACGGTGATGTTAATCCATCCGGCAGACTTGCAGATACAGTTGCTTATAGTATTTACGACCATCCTTCAACACAAAACTTTGGCTCTTACAAGTACGAAGGTGGTGAATACTACGTTGAATACCAGGAGGGTATTTACGTTGGCTACAGATATTTTGAAACCTTTGCTAAGGATAAGGTGCAATATCCGTTTGGTTACGGTCTTTCTTACACAAGTTTTAAAAAGGAAATAGTATCCTCAAGCGTTGAAAACGGTAAAATCAGTGCTCAAATTAAAGTAACTAATACGGGTGCCGTAAGTGGTAAGGATACTGTTCAGCTCTACTACAGCGCACCATATACAGGTAAAATTGAAAAGAGTGCTATAGCCTTGGGTGGATTTGAAAAAACAAAGCTTCTTGCGCCGGGCGAAAGTGAAACACTTACAGTAGAGTTCGATGTAAACGATATGGCTTCTTATGATTGGTTAAATACAGAAGCATGGGTGCTCGAAAAGGGCGAATATAAAATTATTCTTGGTGAAAATGCTCGCGAGCATATTGATTCATTTATATATTCAATAGATGAAGATATTATTATTAAAAACGATAGCATCACAGGAACAGAGATTAAAAACCTTTTTAATGATGCATATTCAGGATACACAATTCTTTCAAGGGCAAACCCGTCAGAAACTTATCCGGCAGCACGTGTTCTTGTTAAAACAGATGACATTAAGGACGCAGATAAATATCCAGCTCCTACAAAGAACGGTACAGCGCCTAAAATGGGCGTGGAATACGATACAGGTGTTATAACTTTACAGGATGTTTATGAGGATGAATCTCTTATGGAGCCATTCCTTGACCAGTTAACGCTTGATGAAATGATACATATTTGTACACGTGGTGGTTATCAAACACACGGAATAGAAAGACTTGGTGTTCCTCAAACATGGGATAATGACGGTCCATCCAGCATTAAGGGTGCACATGGTATTTCTTATACAGATAGTGGTACTGCATACCCTTGCGCTACAGCAATTGCCTGTACTTGGAATAAAGCTATTGCTAACAAAATGGGTGATAGTGTAGGTATTGAAGCAAGAAGCATTGGCACAGATATTTGGTATGCACCCGGTGTTAACATACACAGAAACCCAATGGGAGGCAGAAATTTCGAGTATTTCTCCGAGGATCCTGTTCTTTCAGGTGTAATGGGTGGTCAGATTATTGACGGTGCCTGGGGTCAAGGTCTTGTTACAACAATTAAGCACTTTGCGTTGAATGACCAAGAGTCTAATCGTGCAGGTATTTTCACCTGGGCTGATGAACAAACTATGCGAGAAATATATCTTAAAGCCTTTGAAATTCCTGTTAAAAAATCTGCGTGCCACGGCGTTATGTCGGCATATAACAGAATTGGCACAGATTGGTGTGGAGGATGTTCAGCTCTGCTTATTGATTTGCTTCGCAAAGAATGGGGATATGCGGGCTACGTTGTTTCTGACTACTCAAATAACTTTGTTGGTGCCGGATATATGAGCCCTGTTCTTGCTATATACAACGGTAATGATACAATGCTTACAGGTGTTTGGTTCCTTAATATGACTTCTCATATTGCCAGTGTAAAAGCCCAGTATTATATTGACCCTGTTGGCTTTGGTACAGCAATGAGAGATGCCTGCAGAAATATTATGAATGCCAAAATGAAAACAAAAGCTTTTCTTGAGCCGGGTTATTTTGTTGATGATAAAAACCTTATAATTGAAGAGGATGAGTGGGAGCATTCCGGTCCGTATATCGTTTCCTTCTTCAGCTTTGAATTTACTAATTTTATCAATCAGATTGTAATGATTTTACGTGACTTAATTGATTGGCATTATTAAGCTTTTAGTCGGGTCCCTAAGGGGCCCGACTATTAATTTCGCTAACAATATGTTGAAAAATATACTTTTGTGAGTTATAATTTATAATGATAATACAATGGAGAATATACAGATATGAAAAAGTTGAAAAACGTTGTTGAGCAATTTATAATTCAAGGGGAAATTATTAATATTGAACAGATTAATAAAGGTTATATTAATTGCACATACAAGGTAGAAACACTTTCTAAAAATAATAATGTTCACCAATATATTCTTCAGAGAATAAACACAAATGTATTCCGGAATGTAGATGATTTAATGAGTAATTTTCAAATTACTACATCTCATTTAAGTGAAAACCTTACTATGCCCGGGAATCATAAGCGTGGAAACGTACAATCACTTCGCCCTACTAAGGATGGTAAACTATATTATGAAGATGCTGCCGGTGTATGGCGTGTTATGACGTATTTTGATAATGTGTACTCCATTGATATACCTGAAAATACCAGCGTTTTTTATTATTCCGGTGTTTCCTTCGGACGATTTATTAAAGCTATGGAATCAGTTGATGTAATACAAATTAAAGAGGTTATACATAATTTCCATAATACATATAAAAGATATTTGGATTTAGAAGCTGCAATCTCTCTTGACTCGCAAAGCAGAGCTTCTGCTTCGATTGATGAAATTGCTTTTGTTCGAGCTCGTACAGCTTGGTTCGATAATATAGCAAAAGCCTTAGAAGACGGCGTAATCCCAACACGAATTTGCCATAACGATTGTAATTTAAACAACATTCTTTTTGATGAAAACACACATCTGCCTGTTGCTATTATTGACCTTGATACTGTTATGCCATCATCACCATTATATGATTTTGGCGATAGTATGAGAATTGGTACAAATACTGCTACGGTGATACATATTACCGTGTTGACTATGAAGGGCAGAATCTTGACAGAGCTCGTACACAGCTTAAGCTTTTGGAGGATATGGAGCAAAAGCTGCCTGAAATAAAGAAAATATTACAAAAAATATATGATGAACAAGGCTTAAATGCTAAAGTCATATAATTTACGGAGTTTAAAATGAAAGCTATTAGAGCGATTATTCCTGCTGCAGGTAAGGGGAGTAGGCTACAAAAAGTAAGTGGAGATATGCCAAAAGCTATGTTTGCTGTTGGCAGCAGGCCGATGCTTGAGTATGTATTAGAGAACATCTCTTTTATTGATGAAAACGATACATATATTGTTGTTGGTTGTGGTAAAGAAAAAATAATAGAGTACTTTGGTGATAGCTTTCACTATGTTGAGCAAAAACAGCAGCTCGGTACAGGCCACGCTGTTATGGAATGTGCACCGGAGTTTACAAGCTTTGACGGAAGTGTACTTGTTACATTTGGTGATATGCCACTATTCAGGTATGAAGAGATGAAGTCTATGTGTGAGCAGCACTCAACCAATGGTGCAGCGTGTACTGTTATGACTGCTGAAAATTCTTCCTTAAAGAGTTGGGCGCGAGTTGTGCGTGATGAAGCCGGTGGATTTTCAAGAATTGTTGAAGGTAAAGACTGTACACCACTGCAAGCACAAATTAAAGAGCTTTTTTCGGGTGTTATGGTGTTTGATAGTAAAGCACTGTTTAATATTTTGCCACTTGTTGGCTGCGCTAATGTGCAGAAAGAGTATTATCTAACAGAAGTACCTGAATTAATGGTTAAAAACGGAATGTTAGTTGAAACATACTTTACTAAAGACGGTGATGACTTAAGGGGTATAAATACGCCTGAGGATTTAGAAATTTGCGAAAGTATTTTGTTAAAACGGAAGGTTGAAAAAGAAGTACTGTAAAAGATTTTAAATTTATGGTTTACTTTTAATTTAAAAATAGTTATAATTAATAAAACAAATTAATTTAACACAATTTGGATTTAATAAAGGAGAAATTGTTATGGCAGAGTTTAAGTATGAAATTCAAGAAGAATTTGGTGTTGTATCTGAATCATCAAACGGATGGTCAAGAGAATTAAACCTTATTTCCTGGAATGGTGGTAAGCCAAAATACGATATTCGTGATTGGGCACCGGACCACGAAAAAATGGGTAAGGGCATTACACTTACACAGGATGAGCTTGAATCCCTCTACGAGCTTATTGGTGAGGTTTTAGGTAAATAAGTTATAAAAAGTAACAGCAGGCACATTATAGTGTCTGCTGTTTGCTATTTATAGAGTGCTATCCCAAAAGCTGTTTAGGATGCGCTTATAGGTAATATTATTCGAAATACTTGTATATTTCGGAGTAATCATTTATAAAAATTTGGCAGTGCTCTTTTATTACTTCAACATCCTCCGGTTCAGAAACATCCTTGATGCCAACAAGGTTATATCCTGCTGTATTTGCTGTTTTTATTGCATAAAATGCATCCTCAAAAACAAAAGTGTTTTGCTTTGATGTTCCAAGATGTTCTAATGCTTTATCGTAAATAACGGGTGTATCTTTACCGGCGCCAACACCGTTGCAGGTAAAAATATCGCTGAAATAGTGAAGTAAACCGTTTCTTTCAAGTGCTTTTTCTACCATGTATTTATCGGTTGCTGTTGCTATACACATTTTAACACCACGGTTTTTAAGATATTCTAAGAATTCTTTTACACCGTCTTTTTTTAATACCTCGTAAAAGTAGAAGCCTTCAACAAGCATATTTATATCGTTTATTATGCTTTCTATTGTTGCTGTGTTATCAAAGTGCTCTATGTAATATTCTGCTGCCTGCTGCAGGCTCATTTGGGTGAATTGTTTATCTGCCCCCGGTGGAACCTGAATATTTTTCATTTCGAGAAATTTATAACCGATATCGTTCCAAATAAACATTGAATCAAGTATTGTTCCGTCTAAATCAAATATTGCTCCTTCAATATTCTTAATACTGTTATTTGCACACATATTTTACACCTCTTTTTATTATAAAACGCACCGTATTTTTTACGGTGCGCTAAAATTAAAATATACCGTATGTAACAAAAGACATTATAAGCCCTGCTATAAACACACCAATTGAAATAATAGGTAAGCACTTTTTAAAGCGCAAATCCATAAGTGCGGCAATTAAAGCGCCTGTCCATCCACCGGTACCGGGAAGGGGAATTGCAACAAAAAGAAGAAGGCCCCATTCTTTATATTTAATCATTGTATCTTGTTTTTTCTCTGCACGTTTTTCCATTTTATCTACTATTTTAGAAAGTGCCTTGGATTTTTTCATTAAAGCAAATATTTTTCTGATAAAAAGAAGGATGAACGGTATTGGCAACATATTACCAATAAAGCAAACAATAAATGCTTGAATAAAGGGTACTCCTAAAATATATGCAGCTATCATACCACCACGTAGCTCTAACACAGGGAAAAGAGAAATAATAAATGGGATTACTGCAGTTGGTATATTGTTGCTTTCAAGAAATCCAACAAAAACCTCAACTATTTCGTTAACCATTTCAAACCTCGCTGATATAGTTATTTTCAATAAGAAATTCGTTTGCTTCCTTAAGAATAGATTTATCGTTTTCGAATTTTAAGTACCTGAATGCACCATCAAAGGGTAACCAAATATAATCTTCAATTTCTTCATGTTGAATTTTTGTTTGCTCATCTTTGGTTGTGCCTACAAAAATAAATACAGTTTTTTGAATTTTATTCTGGATTGTGTATTGTGATTTTGTTATAAAATCGGGGAATATTTCAAGATGAATACCGGTTTCTTCAAGAACCTCGCGTTTAGCTGTTTGTTCTAATGTTTCGCCATCTTCAACGTGGCCCTTTGGGAAACTCCAGTTAGAACTTCTTCTGTTTTTTATAAGAAGATATCTTGTAATTCCACCAATGTTTCTGTAAACAACAGCACCGCAGGATTTTTCATAATAGCAATCCAAGGTGAATTCACGGTTTTTAGTTATAAAAGAAATAGCTCTTTTAATTTCCCAATTTATAAATCTTTTGGACTTGGGTGCCGCAATAAGCTTAAGCTCACCGTTATCACGGAATCTGAGTAAGCCTATAACTCTTCCATCAAAATGTTTAACGGGATTATCAATGCCTAAAATTAATACGCCTGTAATAGGGGATGATTCACGGAATTTTCCTATAGGTGTTCCGTGGTTTAAGGCATAGGTACCTCCGTTAGGCATCGGCGCACCTACGGCATCGGTAACCGAAACCCTGATCAATTTACCTAACATAGAAGTTAACCTCTCGAAAAAATAGAAAATCTAATGGATATTATAAACCTTAAGCTCAATGGTTTCAATAGAATTTTAACTATTATTAAGAAAAAAATAGAGAGAAATATACATTAAAATGGTACAATTTGCATATATTTTATAATTTAGTGCATTGATTTTTCTTGAAAACAGTTCAACTATATGATAGAATTTTTACAGAGGTGATATAATGAAAAAATCCTTTTCTTTGATTTTATCATTAATATTTGTGTTTAGTTGCTGTAGTGTTGTTGCAAATGCTACATATGAAGAATCCCTTACTTTTGATTCATGTATTGAAGGCTCGTGGATTGTTGATGTTACAGGACAAAAAATTTCATCGAGTGCGCCGTCTTATTTATATCAGTACAACACCGATGCATATTCGTTGGGCTACACCTGCTACGATTACCTTGACACTGCTCAAAAATATGTTTACGATGCAATTATTTCAAATGTTGGTAAGCTTTCTTTTACAATAAATTTCCCTAATTATTTGTTTAAGTATCAAAATTTTACGGAAGAATATCTAAATGACATAATGCATGCGCTATGTACAGACCGACCGGATATTTTTTACTATGCAGGTTATTCGGTTCCGGGTGGTAGCTTATATTCCGGAAATGTATATTTAAAAAGCATGAACTATCAGGTAAGCCCTTATGATTCAAGTTATTATACATCTTCGAACCTTCCCGGTTACTATAATTCACTTATGAGTGCAGTTAAAAGTGTACCTGTTGATTTAAGTAATAGATATAATTTCATAAAATCTGTTCACGATTATCTTGCAAATACAGTTTATTACCCTGATTTGAATACAAGTGATTATGTAATGAGTGCCCACGATGCTTACGGTGCTCTTGTTGAGGGTAGAGCAGTTTGCCAAGGTTATTCTGATGCAATAAAGATTTTATGCGATTACTACAATATTCCTTGTGTTTGTGTTTCCGGCACAGCAGGCGGCGGTGGCCATATGTGGAATGCTGTTCAAATGGATGACGGTAAATGGTATTTTATTGATTGCACTTGGGATGACCAGGAATCACAAACATATTATGATTTCTTTTTAGTTGGTTCACAGTCAACTAATACATATTTTGGTGGTATGCAGTTTGGCGTAGAGCATGTAAATGATGAAGTTCTTCCGTTACCAATCCCGATATTAAAATATTCAGCTGTAGCGTATAACCGTAGTCAAAATCATAATTCAGGCTTTAAATCAACATATAATTCATACTCGGATGATGCATCAAATACATTGTATTTATCGGTATTTGATGTTGGTTTGAGTAATGTATATTACAACGGAATATATGTTGATGTACCTTATTTACAAAACGGTGAAGCATTTACAGCACCAAGTGGTACATCGGGCCAAAATGAGCAATGGACACTCATTACTTTGGGAGATAGTAATTATGACGAGGTATGCAATGAGCTTGATTATTCGGCATCCGTTAATATAGCGCTTTCTAACGATAATACAGCAAATTTATCTGATGAAAAGGCTTGTGATGTTAATGTAGACGGATATGTTGATGCTCTTGATGTTGCTCAAATAGCACAAGTTGCTTCCGGTTTGAAAGATAATTTTGTTTTAAACTAAAATCTATATAAAAACAAACAGCGACAGAATTTTTTGTTCTGTCGCTGTTTGTTTTTAATTTTATAAATTACCGAAAAGCTCTTTCATTTCAAGTGCTCTGCCACAGGTCATAGGTCCTTCTGTACATTTATCTACAAAGCAGCTTGGTCCATAGAAGTTAAATACTGTTCTGTCAACAGCTCTAAGCTGTTTCAACATTTCTACAGCAAATTCCCGGATTTCCCATTGTGCTCTTGTGCAGGAACGAAGCTTCATAAATAAAAGAAGCTCTCTGCCATTAATTGTTGTAACTATATCAACAGTGTTACCACTCAACTGAATATATGCACAAAGCTCTTCGCTGATACCTGCTGCTTTAAATTCATCATAAAGCTTTGCAGTCTTTGTAAAAGCATCGCAATATCTTTGCTTAAGGTCTTCTTTTTCTGCAATTGTGTTTGGTAAAATATGTCTGCTTCTGTCAGTTAAAGTAAGTGAAGGAATGCCGATAGATTGCATTCTATGACGTGCAAAGTGTGTAAGGCAGGAAAGTGATACATTGTTTATTCTGAACGTAAAGGTTGCTGACTCTAAAGCTCTTTGTCTTTTTGAAGAAATAACAGCCTTTATGATTTTTGCACATTCATCTTCGTTTGCAATAATATCTTCAATTTGTGCTGTAGGAAGATTGCAATTTTCAACTAATGCAAATCGGGCAATAACCTTTGATGCGTTCGGAGTATAGCTAAGTAATTCAACCGGCTTTTGCTGTGCAACCAAATCACGGTTAATTTTATAATTAAATGCAGGAACATCCTGTTTGCTTGGCCTTCTGTTTTCAAAATCTGTAAATATGCCGGGTGTTAACTTTCTTGCTTGTTCAAGTAAGCTTTCGCCGAGTGCTTTTATTTCTGCAAAGCAGCTGCCTCTGCCATAAATCATAGCATAAAGCATATTTACTAATTCACGGGCATTAAGTGTGCAAAAGAAATTGCTGTAAAGGGAGTAGGGCAGAAGAAAGCGAGCATCCTCTTTCGGGATACCTGCTTCAATAAATGCTTCGTATTCTTTGTAGAGATAATCCATATGCTCAATGTATTTGTCATGAATTGCTTTAGATTCAAAATGAGGTACGTAGTAACCGAGCTTTGCAAAATCAACATAACGTCTTGATTTTACAGTAAATGAAGCAAGGCGAAATTCTATAACAAATTGCTCAACAAGAACAGAAACGTTTTGAAACGCAAGGTTAAATACGGTGTGCTCAATTGTGGAAGTATGGCCGGAGCGTGTTACCTTTGAAATAAGGCTTGCGTTTTTTTCAGGGTCCTTTGATTTTTCAAGGATTTCAAGCGCTGTGCCGGGTTGGGTGGAAATCCTTCCGGATGCAGCAGGAATCTGCTCATCGGTGTCTGTTAAGCCGATTATAATCGCTTTTGAATTTGTGTTAAATTCAGTATTCATATTTTAACCTCCGTCTAAATATAAAATACAGGTAGTTTTATATATATTAACACAACAGGAGTAAATATTCAATGCCTTATTTTCAAACAAATAAATTTACTGATATATAAAATAATATTACTTTATATCTTGAAAAGGGGTAGTGTTTATGATATGATTAATGTAATTATGGGTGATTATTTTATTTTGTTGAAATATGCCCCGAAAAGGAGGAAATTTTATGGCGATTGTTAAAAAAATTGCGTACTTTAATTCTTCAACAGGAATTAATAAAATTCGTACAATGATTTGGCACGATGACGAAATAGAGTCTGTTGCAGTGCTTCAAATTTCTCACGGCGTTTGTGAGCATATAGGCAGATATGAGGACTTCGCTGTTTTCCTTGCTTCTAAAGGCTTTGTTGTTTGTGGTAATGACCATATCGGCCACGGTAAATCAGTTAACGATGAAGATGAGCTTGGCTTTACTGCAGAAAAGGATGGATATCGCAGATTTGTTGATGATATGCACATTCTATATACCATAATGCATAAAAGGTATCCTGATTTACCTTACTTTATGTTTGGCCACAGCATGGGTTCTCTTTGTGCACGTGTTTATGCAAGCACATTTGGTACAGAGTTGGCAGGTTTAATTATATGTGGTACTGCTCAGGTTCCTTTAGATTTAAACTTCTTTATTGACATACTCGATAAGGTTACTGCTAAACTCGGGCCAAGAACAGTTAACCACACAATGGCTTCTATGCTCAACAAGGTTTCATCACTCCAAATCAGCGACAGAACCTCTGACCTTGATTGGCTCAGCATAAACAGAGAGAATGTACAAAATTATATTGCTGACCCCTTGTGTGGTCAAGAGCTTTCTCTTGCAGGTATCAGAGACCTTGCTTCAATTGCAATACTTGCAAGCGATAAAATGTGGGCAACAACAATTCCGTTTGATTTGCCGATTATGATTATTAGTGGTGCATTGGACCCTGTAGGTATGAACGGTAAGGCACCTATTGCTTGCTCGGATGCTTTGGTTGAGGCCGGCCACGATCCGCTTGTTATTATTTACCCTTGTTGCAGACACGAAATTCTCAACGAGGATTGTAAAGAAAAGGTTTATAATGATATTCTCGGCTTCCTTACCGAAGCTCTTAATTAGGTGTTAGTTTTGCAAAAAAATGTTTTTGTTAGTAGCGAAGAGCTACAGCTTCAAAAAGAATATATCGAAAAAGCCCATGTTATTCTCAGTGCAGCGTATTCAGGCTCACAGCCTAAGGCATTTGTTCATACGTACGGCTGCCAAGGTAATGTGGCTGATAGTGAGCATATTAAGGGTATGCTTGTAGAAATCGGTTATGAGCTTTGCGAAAATATAAACGAAGCAGATTTTATACTTTACAATACCTGCGCTATACGTGAGCATGCTGAAGATAGAGTTTTTGGTAATGTTGGTGCAATTAAAAAACTTAAAAAAGATAAGCCTGATTTAATAATTGCTTTATGTGGCTGTATGATGCAGCAAAAGCATATTGCAGATAAAATAAAAAACAGTTATCCTTTCGTAAGCATTGTTTTTGGTACACACGTTACTCATAAAATGCCTGAGCTTATATACTCCTATTTAAAAAGGAAAAAAAGAGTATTTTGCATTGAAGAAGGTGAAGGAGTAATTGCCGAAGGCTTACCTACTTCAAGAGACAGCAAAGATAAGGCTTGGCTTCCTATTATGTATGGCTGCAATAACTTTTGTTCATATTGCATTGTGCCATATGTAAGGGGGCGTGAGCGCAGCCGTAACCCTGAGGTTATAATAAATGAGGCCAAGTCGCTTATAAGTGAAGGTTATAAGTTTATAACCTTACTTGGTCAGAATGTTAATTCTTACGGAAAAGGCTGCGATTTTGGAGTTAGCTTTACAGAGTTGATCAAGATGCTTGATTCCATTGAGGGTGATTTTCAGTTTGATTTTATGACCTCTCACCCAAAGGATTGTACATTTGAATTGATAGATGCTCTTTCGGAATGTGAACACTTTTGCGGACATCTTCATTTACCCGTACAATCAGGCAATAACAGAATACTTAAGGAAATGAATCGCCGTTACACAAGGGAGCATTACCTTGAGCTTGTAAATTACGCTAAAAGTAAAATAAAGAATGTAGACCTTACGACCGATATTATTGTGGGCTTTCCCGGTGAAACGTACGATGAATTTCTTGATACTGTTTCACTGATTAAAGAGGTACGCTACGGCTCTATGTTTACTTTTATATATTCACCACGTAAAGGCACACCTGCTGCTGAAATGGACGATCCGTACACAAAAGAAGAAAAAACAAAATGGTTTATGGAGCTTTTGGCAGTTCAGGATAGCATTCAAAAAAGTTAACAATTTTCATTGTTGAAATTAAAATATATTTTTACAAAGGAGTAAAAAACAATGTCAGTAATTGAACTTACAAGAAAGCTTGGAGCAGCAATCCAAGAAGATGCTCGTTATGTAGCATACGCAGAGGCAAGAAAGGCAAATGAAGCAGATGATGAGCTTAACGCTCTTATCGGTAAAATCAACCTTATTCAGCTTAACTACCAGCAAGAAGCAGGCAAGGGTGATGATGCTGACCCTGCAAAGATGGAAGCATTTGCTAAAGAGTTCGAAGAAGCATATCGTGAAATCATGCTTAACGGTAATATGGTTAAGTTTGAAGCAGCCAAAGCAGGCGTAGATGATATGATGAACGAAATTATGGGAATTCTTGCTCTTTGTGTTGATGGACAAGACCCTGAAACATGCACACCTGCTGAGGAGCACCATTGCAACGGTAGCTGCGACAGCTGTGGTGGTTGCCACTAATTTTTAATAATTAAACTACAAATTTACAGATGCTGAGGTAAAAAATGGCTAAGCTTTCTCCGATGATGGAACAGTACTTCCAAATTAAGAAAAACTATCCGGATACTCTTTTGTTTTTCCGTTTAGGTGATTTTTATGAAATGTTCTTTGATGACGCAAAAGTTGCATCCAAAGAGCTTGAGCTTGTTTTGACCGGAAGAGATTGCGGCCAAGAGGAACGCGCACCTATGTGTGGCGTTCCTTTCCACAGTGCTGATTCTTACATTGCAAAGCTTGTTAGCCGTGGCTACAAGGTTGCGATCTGTGAGCAGGTTGAAGACCCTGCAACAGCAAAGGGTATTGTTAAAAGAGATGTTGTCAGAATTGTTACTCCGGGTACTGTTATCGAGAGTAATATGCTTGACGAAAGCAAAAACAACTATCTTGCATCCGTATTTATTACAGAAAAAAATTGTGGTATTTGCTTTATTGATGTTTCTACGGGTGAGGTTCACCTGGATTCCGTAAACAGGGCAGATACAGTTGAGTACGTGCTTAACAGGTTGGGTACCTATTCTCCCAGTGAGGTTATTTTAAATAAATACGCAGCCTCTATTAAAACAATTCCCGATTTTATAAAAAACAGACTTTCTATAAATTTTCAGATTGTTTCTGAAAATAACTACGATAAATCAAAGCTTAAAGACGAGGTTTACTCAAGAGTTGCAGCTGATAATTCTAAGCTTGATGAGTTTGAACAAAACGAATCACTGCTATTTGCTTTTGGTGTCGCTCTTGAATACTTAAAAAGCGTTCAAAAAAACGATTTAGAAAACATTAATGATGTTGACTTTTATAACGAAAACAGTTTTCTTACTCTTGATTTAACAGCAAGAAGAAATCTTGAGCTTACAGAAACTCAGATTAGGCGTGAAAAAAGAGGAAGTCTTCTCTGGGTGCTTGACCACACTAAAACTGCTATGGGTAAGCGCCTTATGCGTTCTTGGGTCGAGCAGCCTTTAATTAATTATTCCTCTATTATTTTAAGGCAAAATGCTGTTGAAGAGCTTTCTGAAAACACAATTTTACTTGATTCTTTTATGGAATATCTTTCCGAGATGTTTGACCTTGAAAGAATTATGACTCGTATTGTTTATGGCTCTGCAAACGCTAAAGAGCTTAAAACACTTAGTCTTACAATTGAACAGCTTCGTAATATTAAGGCAGCAATGTCTTCGCTCAACTCCAATATGCTTGTTGGAATTTATGAAGATATTGATTTGCTTGAAGATGTAAATGAATTAATTTGTTCGGCAATTTGCGATGATCCTCCACTTACTGTTCGAGAGGGTGGAATGATTAAAGACGGATATAATGCAGAGCTTGATTCCTTACGTGATATTGTTATGAATGGTAAGGGCTATTTATCTGCTATAGAACAAGCCGAACAGGAAAAAACAGGTATTAAAAAGCTTAAAATCGGCTATAACAGAGTATTTGGTTATTATATTGAGGTTTCTAACTCCTTTAAAAACCTTGTACCTGAGCATTATATTAGAAAACAAACTCTTTCCAATTGTGAAAGATTTATTACCCAAGAGCTCAAAGAACTTGAATCTAAGGTTCTTGGTGCACAAGAGAGAATAGTTCGTCTCGAATTTGAGCTGTTCTCTGCTATCAGAGAAAAAATCGCTTCTCAGCTTGAGCGTGTCAGGTTGACTGCACGTGCTGTGGCAAATTTAGATGCACTTTGTTCACTCGCACATACTGCTGTGCAAAACAATTATACAAGACCGATTGTTGATACATCAGATGAAATTTTTATTGAAAACGGCAGACATCCTGTTGTTGAGTTAATGCTTAAGGGTGCGCCGTTTGTTCCCAACGATACACATCTTGATTGTAACAATAACAGAATTGCTATTATTACAGGCCCTAATATGGCAGGTAAATCTACATATATGCGCCAGGTTGCTGTTATTGTATTAATGGCTCAAATAGGAAGCTTTGTTCCTGCAGAAAGTGCAAAAATCGGTATTGTTGACAGAATATTTACCCGTGTCGGTGCATCCGATGATTTATCAGCAGGTCAATCTACATTTATGTTAGAAATGACCGAGGTTGCAGATATTCTTAATAACGCAACATCTAAAAGCCTTATCGTTTTTGATGAAATAGGCAGAGGTACCTCTACATACGATGGTATGAGTATAGCTCGAGCTGTGCTTGAATATACTGCAAATAAAATTGGAGCAAAAACACTTTTTGCTACCCATTACCACGAACTTACTGAGCTTGAGGATACAATCAAAGGTGTTAATAACTACAACACATCTGTCAAAAAACGTGGAGATGATATCACATTCCTTCGCAGGATAGTTAAAGGCCCTGCAGATGGTAGCTTCGGTGTTGAGGTTGCAAAGCTTGCCGGTGTACCAAAGGCTGTAGTTGAAAACGCTAAAAAGATTTTAAAAACACTTGAAGGACAAGCTCCCGTTAAGGCAACAAGCAACGTTTCTGTTGATGATTATCCACAAGAAGAGGAGCTTCAGCTCTCCTTCACTTCAGGCGCCAAAGAAAGTATTATTGAGCGCTTAAAATCTGTTGATGTTAATACATTAACACCTATTGAAGCAATGCAGTTTCTTTACGAGCTTCAAAAAGAAGCTAAATCTATTTAATTTATATTTCAATGAAAGGTGGTGTTCAATATGCCTCGTATTAATGTTTTACCTAAAAATATAGCTGATTTAATAGCAGCAGGTGAGGTTGTTGAACGCCCCTCATCAGTTATAAAGGAATTTGTAGAAAACTCTATTGATGCTGGTGCTAAGAAGATAATTGTTGAAATTCAAAACGGTGGCAAAACCTATATGAGGGTTACCGATGATGGCTGTGGTATTGAGCAGCAGGATGTTCCTAAAGCCTTTATCAGCCATGCAACAAGCAAAATTTCTTCAGTTTCCGACCTTGATGCTATATCTACACTCGGGTTTCGTGGCGAAGCATTAGCCTCTGTTTGTGCAGTTGCTAAGGTTGAAATGCTTACCTGTGTAAAAGGCGCAGAGGTTGGCACAAGGTATGTTATTGAGGGTGGCGAAGAAAAGCTGCTTGATGATGTTGGAGCGCCTGTTGGCACAACAATTGTTGTCAGAGATTTATTCTATAACATTCCTGCGCGTTTAAAATTCCTTAAAAAGGATGTTCAAGAAGGTAATTATATTGCCACTATTTTAGAAAGAATTGCTGTATCTAATCCCGGAATTTCCTTTAAGCTCATAAGAGACGGAAGGGTTGCCTTCCAAACCCCGGGTGATGGTGATTTGAAATCTGCTATTTATGCAGTATTTGGCAAAGATTTCACCTCACAGCTATTGCCAGTATGCTATGATATGAATGGCGTAAGGGTTTCAGGCTTTGTAACAAAGCCATCTGCTTGTAAAGCAAGCCGTTCCTTGCAGACCTTTTTTGTTAATGGCAGATACGTTAAAAGCGTAGTGTTTTTTACTGCTTTAGAGGCAGCGTATAAAAACTCTATAATGGTAGGTAAGTATCCTGCTTGTGTACTGTTTGTTGAGCTGCCGTTTGAAGCTGTTGATGTTAATGTTCATCCTGCAAAAACAGAGGTTCGTTTTTTCGAAGAGAAGAAAATATTTGATGCAATATACAGCTGTACACTTTTAGCTATTAATGAAGATACTTCACGTGTGCAAGCAACCTTTACCCCTGCAAGTGCATTTATTGAGCAACCCTCTAAAGGTGAGCAGTTAACTATAAATCAGACTATTCCACCCCGGCAAAAGCCACCATCATCTTTTGTTATTAAAGAATTTGGTAGCTCAAAAAGCAGCTCTGATATTGCTGTCAGCTCTCCTGATAAACCGGGGGAAAAAGTCTTCGATTTTCTTTCAGATGATTATATGACTCCCAAGGTAGAGGTTGTTTCAATTTCTGTAGAAGATGATACTCCCGAGAGTGATATCATTGATTCCACACCCGTGGTTACAGAAGAAACACCTGTAGTAGAGGAAACAATAATTGAACAAAACGCTGTTGATTATAAATATATCGGTGAAGCCTTTAGTACATACTTGATTGCTCAGGTAGATGATAAAATGGTTTTAATTGATAAGCACGCTGCTCATGAGCGTATTCTTTTTGAGAAATTTAAAAAAATGGGTGTAGGGGAATCTCAAATGATGTTGACACCCGTTACCATTACACTTTCAGCAGATGAGTATTCTGCTGTTGTTGATAACATAGAGCTTTTAGCAGATGCAGGGTATGATGTAGCAGATTTTGGGGACAGAACAGTTAAAGTGGGTTCGTGCCCACCCCAGCTTGTTGATGAAAATATTATAGATGTTATTACAGAAATTGCAGGTTACCTTGCAAACAATGTAAAAACATTAATGCCTGAAAAGCTTGATTGGATATACCACTCTATGGCTTGTAGGGCTGCAATTAAAGCAGGTAATTTTACTTCTTCATATGAAGCCGAAAAATTTGTTGGCCGTGTTTTGGGTGATAGCTCAATAAGGTGCTGCCCCCATGGTAGACCTGTTTTAATTGAATTAACAAAAAAAGAACTGGAAAAGCAGTTTAAAAGAATTGTATAGGATGGATTAAGCTTTGAGAAAAAAAGCGATTGTTGTAGTTGGACCAACTGCATCAGGAAAAACGTCATTAGGTATTTATATTTGTAAAAAATTCAATGGCGAAGTTATATCTTGCGATTCTATGCAAATTTATAAGCAAATGAGCATATCTACTGCTAAGCCTACTGTTGAAGAAATGGATGGCATACCTCACCATTTAATAGATTTTCTTGATGTTACAGCAAGCTATAGTGTTTCAAGCTATTGTGCTGATGCCCGAATGGCTTTTGATGATGTAATTTCAAGAGAAAAAACGCCTGTTTTTGTTGGTGGTACAGGTTTATATATTGATTCCTTTCTTTCTAACACAACCTTTTTAGAAGGTGCCTCATCTGACGATATAAGACTCGAATTAGAAAAAGAGCTTAAAGAAAAAGGTGCAGAAGAAATGCATAGAGCTCTTTATTTGGTTGACCCACAGGCTGCTGATAATATTCATCCTAATAACACAAAGCGCGTTTTACGTGCTTTGGAGGTTTACAGGGCCACAGGAATGACCATAACACAGCAGGAGGAGCTATCTCATTCGCAGGAATCTGATATTGAGCCTTTGTATATCGGTATAACCTACCATAACAGAGAGTTGTTGTACGATAGAATAAATCGTAGAGTAGATTTAATGATAGAAAACGGTTTAATTGATGAAGCAAAGGCGTTTTATTCTAAACCATATTCAAAAACAGCTGTTGCCTCAATTGGCTGTAAAGAATTAAAGCCGTACCTTGATGGCGAGCGAACACTTGAAGAATGCATTGACAGACTCAAAATGAATACTCGTCGATATGCTAAACGTCAGCTTACTTGGTTTAGGCGAAACGAAAATATACATTGGGTTTACCCCGATTTATGTTCTGATGAAGAGTTACACAAAAGCGTTGATGCTTTAATTAATAAATTTTTGGCAGGTGATTTAATTGAATAAAGGCAAGAATATAAAATATAAAGTTATTTCAATTGTTCTTGTTGTTGCCTTGTTTTTTATGTATTTAATATATCAGGCTGTTCAATTTTCCAAAGCTGATATTGAAACACAACCTGCTTTAAAAGAAACTATTTATTCAACTATAGATACAAAAGGCTTTGTTATCAGAGATGAAAAGTTTATTTTAGATAACACAACGGGTACAACAGTCAGCTTTGCTCAAAACGGAGAAAGAGTAGCTTCCGGTGATACTGTAACAGTTGTTTTTAATTCAGCAGAGGATGCTTCTTCTTACCTTAAAATCAACGAGCTTGAAAAGAGTATAAAACACTTTGAAGAATTAGCGGGTCAAGCTAATTTTCAAGCTGTAAATATTAATTCACTTAATACTAAAATTGAAAATGAATTAGTTGATTTTTTCGAGTGTAGAGATAAAAATGATTATAAATCAGCTGTTAACTCTGTTGAAAGCTTTAGGGACTCTTTGACAAGTAAACAAATTGCAATAGGCGAGCCCTTGGATTTTTCAAAGCAATTAACATCTTTACGAAATGAGCTTGTTGAACTAAATAAGAATAAATATTCTTATACCGAAGTTAAAAGTGATACAGCAGGTTATTTTATAAACGGTGCCGACGGATATGAAAACATTGTTGATTACAGTAAAATAAATGAGCTTGATGAGTTAAGTGTTAAAAGTGCACTTGAAAGTCAACCTCAGGCTGTTTCGCAAAATGTTGTCGGTAGGGTAGTTGAATCCTTCGATTGGTATATAGCTTGTATTGTACCAACAGATAAAACAATTAATCTTACCCAAAATAATTCTCTTTATGTTAATATCCCGTACAGAGGAATCGAAAGATTACCGGTTAAGCTTTACAAAATTGGTGATAGAGAAGATGATTCAACACTTCTCATTCTTCATTGTAATTTTATGGATGAGAGTCTTGCAGATTTAAGAATTGAGGATATACAGATAATAACAGAGGAGTATGAGGGATATAAAATCAATAACTCTGCTATCCGTACTGTAGATGGCGTCAAGGGCGTTTATATAGTCAGGGGTAATTTACTTGGCTTCAGAAAAATTCATATTGTTTATACAGCCGATAATTATTCAATAGTTGATAATCCTAACGGTGAAACTGATTACATTAAGCAATATGACCAGGTTGTTACAAAGGGGGTTGAGCTATATGATAATAAGCTCATTTGATAACCCTGTTTTTTACAATATCAGTGAAAACATTAAGGTTATTCGTTCTGAAATTGCAGAAGCAGCATTAAAATCAGGCAGAGCTGCTGATGACGTTAGATTAATGGCTGTTACAAAAACAGTTTCTGTCGATTTAATTAACTTTGCAATACAGCACTGTGGAATTGATTTAATCGGTGAAAACAAAGTTCAGGAGTTTTTATCAAAAAAAGATTCTTTGTTGCTTGAAGGTGTTGAAAAACATCTTATAGGACACCTGCAAACCAATAAGGTTAAAAAAATATTTAACGAGGTTGATATGATTCAATCTGTTGACAGCTTAAAGCTTGCAGGCGTCATATCACAGGAATCTGTTAAAGCAGATAAGGTTTCAAATATTCTTTTAGAAATAAATGTTGGTAGCGAAGAAAGCAAGACCGGGTTTGATAAGGTTGCTTTTTTTGACGCTTTATCTCAAATTTCGGAATTACCTAATATTTGTGTAAAAGGAATTATGACTATTCCACCTATATGCGAAAATAGCTGTGAGCTTGAAAAGTATTTCGAGCTTATGCAAGGTTATTACCTTGATATCGCTTCAAAAAAATATACTAATTTTGATTTTGAGATATTATCAATGGGTATGTCGGGCGATTATAAAGAGGCCGTTTTACACGGTTCTAATTTAGTTAGAGTAGGCTCCGCAATATTCGGTGCCAGAATATATAAATAATTTTTGGAGGGTTTTTTATGGCAATCGGTGATTTTTTTAAAAAATTAATTAATGCAGGTGAAGAATATGATGAGGCTGATGAGATCATAGGCGAAGAAGAGGAAGCAGGCTTTGCTGATTCTCGCGATAGTGAATATGAGGCTCCACGAGCACCACGTACAAGAAGACCTGTTAATGATTCAAACAGAGTTGTTGATATCAGAACAACAGCAATGCTTCAGGTTGTGCTTGTAAAGCCTGATAAGTTTGAGGATGCAAGAGCAATTGCAGACCACCTTAACGAAAAAAGAACAGTTGTACTTAATCTTGAGGCAGCAAGCAAGGATGTTGCAAGAAGATTAATAGACCTTTTAAATGGTGTTGCATATGCAAACGGTGGCCAGCTTAAAAAGGTATCAACAAACACATATATAATTACACCTTATAATGTTAATGTTTCTGGTGATCTTATTGACGAACTTGAAAGCACAGGTGTGTTTTTCTAATTAACAGCAATTATTATCTTGTGGAAAGTGGGAATTTATTATGATGACACCGGCTCAACTTATGGCATACGAGTTTAAGAGCGCAGGCCGTAATGCTTACAAGGCTGATGATGTAGACGCTTTTTTTGGTGAAGTAGCAGTTAACTACGAAAGACTCTACCGTGAAAATGCAGAGCTTTCAAAAAGAATGGGCTTACTCGCAGATAAGCTTGAACAGTATAAATCAGACGAAGGTGAAATTAAACAAGCAGTTGTTGCTGCGCAAAAGGCTGCAAATTTAATTGTTAAAGAGGCAGAGGAGTCTGTTGCAGGCGCCCGGTCTCAAGCAGATGAAATCATTGCTGCTGCAAGAGAGGAAGCCGATGCAATCAGAGCAGAGGCTGAAAGACAGGCTATTGCTGACTCCGAATTACTTCTTTCAATTTCAAGAGATAAGGCTGAAGAGATTATTGCAAAGGCTAAAGAGAAGGCTCACGAAATTATTATTGAAGCTAATGATACTGCAAGCTCCACAGTTGGTGCTGCAACAAGAACAATAACAAGTGAATCTTTGCATTTTGATATGCTTAAGAAAGAGGTTTTTGACTTTAAGGCATCTATTCTTTCGCAGTATAAAGCACATATTGAGCTTATTTCAAAGCTTCCTGAAATTGCTGCAGAAGAAGCTAAAAAAATCGAAGGCGATGAAGCCGATACTGAAGCTCCCGTTGATTTATCTTCAACAGTTTCTGAAACAGAAGCAACATCTGCAGATGATAAACCTCTTGAATTTGTAGATGAAGAGGAAGTATCAGACGATGAAACTCCTGAAAACGAAGAGGTTGTTCATACTCAACTTCCATATGATTTCTTTGCTGAGGATACTTCACTTGAGTTTGTTGAAGATGATGAACCTGAAGAAGAGCCTGCTGTAACAGTTGATGAATTTGAAGCTGATGTAGAAGCCGGTGAGTCTGATTCTGAACCTGCTGATAAAACAGAAGATGATGAATCAACACCTGCAGATATCCCTATAAGCAGAAGATTTTCTGTTGATATTGGCAGAATAGATTATTCTTTTGATAGCGAAGCTGATGAAGAAGGAACTGATGAAGGTGAGTCTGAGTCTGAAGCTTCTGATGAAACTGAATATGATGAAGAAGCTGTAGATTCAGATGTTGATGATGATACGGACGATGAAGAAGAGGATGATGAGGACGATAATCCATCGCCTCGCCCCAATTCATTCTTTAGTATGTTTGAAACCGTTGACGCTGACTCAGAGGACGAGGATGATGACGATGACGATGGTGATGATAAACCAACCCGAAGAGGCTTCTTTTGGAGGAAAAAATAATTTATGTCCGCTGTTTTTTGTTTTATTTTTTGTGCCTTGTTGATTTTAATTGACCAGGGTATAAAGCTTGTTGTGATTGAATTTTTGAAGCCTGTTGAATATGTTGATTTTATTGAAGGTTTTCTTAGATTCAGGTACGTTGAAAATACAGGTGCCGTATTCGGTTCCTTTGCAACACATACAATCTTTTTAACTGTTTTTTCAATTATTTTGCTTGGTGTGGTTATACTTTACCTGTGCACAAATAAAAACAAATCAAAGTTCATTAGCATTTGTCTTTTGTTGATGATTTCCGGTGGTTTCGGTAATGTTATTGACAGAATCAGACTTCATTATGTTGTAGACTATATTGAACCGACTTTTATTAATTTTGCAGTGTTTAATTTTGCAGATTGTTTAATTACGGTTGGGGCATTTGCATTAATTTTTTATTTAATTTTCGATTTGATTAAGGATTTTAAATCAAATAAAAAAGCTGCTTCGGATACGGTGGATAATGATGGAAATACTTGAGCTTGTTGTAACACCTGAATTTAATGGTGAAAGGTTAGATAAAGCTGTTTCAAGTCTTTATCCTGATTTGTCGAGAAATTCTGTTCAATTATTAATTTCTGACGGTGAAATATTAATTAACGGTAAACAGGCAAATAAAAAAACAATTGTTTGTGTTAACGATGTTATTACCGTTAATATTCCCGAGCCCAAGGAGTTATCTGTTGAGCCGGAAAATATTTCTCTTGATATAGTTTACGAAGATGAGCATCTTCTTGTTGTTAACAAACCAAAGGGCATGGTGGTTCATCCTGCAGCCGGCAACTATAGTGGTACACTTGTAAACGCACTTTTGCATCATTGTGGCGATTCCTTATCAGGCATTAATGGTGTTATTCGTCCGGGTATTGTACATAGAATTGATAAAGATACAAGTGGTTTACTTGTCGTTGCTAAAACAGATGCTGCCCACCGTGGCTTAGCAGAGCAAATTAAGGAGCATTCTTTTACCAGGGTTTACAATACTGTTGTTGTCGGCAATATTAAGGATGATACAGGTACTATTGATGCTCCTATAGGAAGACATCCTAAGGACAGAAAAAAACAAGCTGTTACAGATAAAAATTCTAAAAATGCAGTAACGCATTTTCGTGTTTTAGAGCGTTTTAACGGCTTTACTTTCTTAGAAGTTAAGCTTGAAACCGGCAGAACACATCAAATCAGGGTGCATATGTCTTACAGAGGTAATCCTGTTGCCGGAGATGTTGTATACGGTGATGCTAAGAAAACATATGGACTTGAAGGTCAGTGTTTGAATGCATCTACCATTGGCTTTATTCATCCCATAACAAACAAGTATCTTGAATTTACTTGTGAACTGCCTGATTATTTTAAAGATTTTTTAAGGAGAATTTCTTGATATGTATGCATATTCTGATTGGCTCCTTGTTTCTGATATTGACGGAACCTTGCTCAATAAAAAAAGGCAATTACCGGATATAAACAAAGCTGCTATTAAGCGTTTTGTTGAAAATGGTGGTAATTTTACTTTATGCTCAGGCAGAAACCTCGATTCTTTATATACCCACTATAAGAATATTGGGGTTGAAACACCTGCAATTTGTATGAACGGAGCTTTAATATACGATTTTGCTTCTAATAGCGTTTTAAGCTTTGATACAATTTCAAGCGAAGGCGAAAAGCTTATTTTAAGTCTGTTTGATAAGTTTAAATTTATTCAGCTTACCGTGTTTAGTATTGATACGTTATATTTGTATAAATACACTTGTTTTTACGGTTTGGCAGTTTCTATGCTGGATAAGCTTAAACGCTGTATTTGTAAAACAGCAGGGGAGCTACCTTACGGAAAATGGGGTAAAGCAACCATAATGGCTATGCCTTCTACATGCAAGCAAATTGTTGAATTTCTTAAAAACGAGGAAAACTCAAAGCTCGTTGATTGTTTTTATACATCGCCTGTAACAGTAGAAATTGTTAAAAAGGGCGTAAATAAAGGAACTGCAGTTGAAAAGCTTGCTGAGATGTTAGGCGTTGGTAAAAGCAAGGTTGCTGCTATTGGTGATTACTACAACGATGAAGCTATGCTGAGAACAGTTTCACATCCTGTTTGTTGTGGTCAAGCACCTGATGATTTAAAACAAATTTGTGAATATATCACTTGCCATTGTAACCATGGTGCAGTAAGTGATTTTATAAATTTTATAGAGAAAACCTATATAAATGGAGGTATTATTATGCAAAAACTTTCCAAAAATGAATTAGCGAAGGTTGCTTGTAAGGTGCGTAAAGGTATCATTGAAGGTACATTTAACGCAAAATCAGGCCATCCCGGTGGTTCATTGTCAATCGCAGAAATCATCTCTTATCTTTATTTTAACGAGATGAACATTGACCCTGCTGATCCTGTTAAAGCTGATAGGGACAGGTTTGTTCTTTCCAAAGGACACGCTGCACCGGCTCTTTATTCAGTAATGGCTCAGAGAGGTTATTTCCCTGTAGAAGAGCTTAAAACTCTCAGAAAGGTTGATTCAAGATTACAAGGTCATCCAAGTATGCATTACCTTCCCGGTGTTGATATCAGCTCAGGCTCACTTGGTCAAGGTATTTCAGCAGCCTGTGGTATGGCGCTTGGCGCAAAGCTTAAAGGTGCTGATTTCAGAGTATACACAATTCTTGGTGATGGCGAAATCGAAGAGGGCCAGGTTTGGGAAGCTGCTATGTATGCTGCAGCTAAAAAGTTAGATAACCTTGTTGCTTTTGTTGATAATAACAATCTTCAGATTGATGGTACTGTTGAAGAAGTTAACTCACCATACCCAATTCCTGAAAAATTTGCTGCATTCGGATGGAATGTGATTGAAATTGATGGTCATTCATTTGATGAAATTGAAAATGCTCTTAATGCAGCTCGTGCGTGTAAGGGTAAGCCTACTGCAATTGTTGCTAAAACAGTTAAGGGTAAGGGCGTTTCATTTATGGAAAACCAGGTTAATTGGCATGGCTCTGCACCAAATGCAGAACAGTATGAAATTGCAATGAATGAGCTTGATGCTCAGCTTGCAGAATTGGAGGGCTGATTTTATGGCAGATGTAATTAAAGTTGCAACCAGAGATGGTTATGGTAATGCTCTCGTTGAGCTCGGACAAAGTAATCCCAATGTTATTGTTCTTGATGCTGACCTTGCAGCTGCAACAAAAACAGGTGGTTTTAAAAAGGCTTTTCCTGACAGATTCTTTGATACAGGTATTGCAGAAAGCAATATGATGGGTGTTGCAGCAGGTCTTGCTACAACAGGCTACACAGTATTTGCTTCAAGCTTTGCAATGTTTTCTGCCGGCAGAGCTTTTGAACAGGTAAGAAATACAATTGCATATCCACACCTTAATGTTAAAATCGGTGCAACTCACGCAGGTATTTCTGTTGGTGAGGATGGTGCAAGCCATCAGTGCTGCGAGGATATTGCTTTAATGCGCTCTATTCCCGGTATGGTTATTATTAACCCTGCTGATGATATCGAGGCAAGAGCAGCTGTTTTTGCTGCTGCTGAGCACAATGGCCCTGTTTATATGCGTTTTGGCAGACTCGCTGTGCCGAGAATATTTGATGAAAATTACAAGTTTGAAATAGGTAAGGCAGTTACACTTAAAGAGGGTACAGATGTTACTATTATTGCAACAGGCTTAATGGTTAACGAGGCTATTGAGGCTTCTAAGGAGCTGGAAGCAGAAGGTATTTCTGTTGAGCTTATTAATATGCACACAATTAAACCACTCGATACAGCTGCTGTTGTTGCTGCAGCAAAGAAAACGGGCTGTATTGTTACTGCTGAGGAGCATAATGTAATTGGTGGCTTAGGCGATGCTGTGTGTGATGCAGTTTGTAACGAGTATCCTGTGCCTGTAGTTAAGGTTGGTGTTGAAGATTCATTCGGTAAATCAGGTCCGGCTGTTGAGCTTCTTCACATATTCGGCTTAGATGCAAAGAATATTGCAGAAAAAGCCAGGTTAGCAATTTCAAAGAAAAAATAATAATTAATTAAATTACTTTTTCTATTGAAAATACTGAAACTCTATGGTATAATTTATAATTGATATATAGAATTATCCAAGATAGGTAGGAGATTTTATGGCAAACTGTCCAAAATGCGGATACAAATTAAGAATGATTGATATTAAGGCTGAGTGCCCAAAATGTGGCGTTAACCTTATTTACTTCAATCACCAAGAAAGATTAGCTGAA